>NZ_SJZH01000009.1:0-152740 GCF_004959785.1 Tabrizicola sp. YIM 78059 | reverse complement strand
CTCTCGTTATGAACGAGGGACGACCGGGGCAGGTCACCCCAAGCACCTTTTGGATGGCGTCATCCCAGCCAGTACCCTTTTCGTGCTCAACGCCATCTACCCCCAGACCTCCACGAACTCCCGCCACTCGCCCTTGCTCATCCCCGAGGCCTCCTGCGTCACTGTCTCGCCGGCCAGCCGCCGCTTCAGAACCGCGATCGCCTTGGCAGAGAGCGTCACGCCGCCCATCCGGTAATCCTCGAAGGCCGCCCAGGCCAGGGGCACCCAATCGCGCACGGTGGCTGCAATCGCCTCGGCATAGACGCGGATTTCATATTGGGCGTGGCTGTCGGCGCGCAGGCGCAGGAAGTGGAAGAGGTTGTGCAGGTCCGTTTTCCAGTACCACTGCGTGTAGATGTTCATCGGCAGGTTCATCCGTGCAAGTTCGCGCGCGAGGCCCTGCTGGCCCTCCTGCGACAGCATCGCCTCGTAATGGTCGTAGGCCGTGGTCGCGTCGCGCTTCAGGATTTCCAGCACCCGTGCCGCCTCGGGCCCTGACAGCACCTCGCCCCGGCCCTGATTGTTCACCGTCGATTGCGCCGCCAGATGTTCCGGGGCGGGGATGTAGAATTCCCGGTCGAGGATCGAATACCGCGCCGAATATTCGTTGACGTTCGCCGTGCGGTGGCGGATCCACTGGCGGGCGACAAAGACCGGCAGCTTCACATGCAGCTTGATCTCGCACATCTCGAAGGGGGTGGAGTGCCAGTGCCGCATCAGGTAGCGGATCAGCCCCTCGTCGTTCTGGACGTGTTTGGTCCCCGCCCCATATGAGACGCGGGCGGCCTGGACGATGGCGGCATCGTCGCCCATGTAGTCGATGACGCGGATGAAGCCGTGGTCAAGCACCGGATGCACGCGATAGAGATGCGCCTCCATGCCATCGCTGACGGCGCGGAGCGTGGGGCGGGGATTGGCCCGGGCGGCCTCGATCTCGGCCAGTTGTTCGGGGGTCAGCGGCATGGCGGGCCTCATGTGGTGGCGAGTCGGACTGGACTATAGCTTGCGGTCGATGGCTGTGATACCGCTAGATGAACGAATGGAGGACAGGATGACGATCCGCTATCTGCATACGATGGTCCGGGTGAAGGACCTTGATAAATCCATCGCCTTCTACAAGCTTCTGGGCTTGCAGGAGACGCGCCGGCATGAGAGCGAGCAGGGCCGCTTCACACTGGTGTTCATGGCGCCGCCGGGGCAGGAGGAATGCCCGATCGAGCTGACCTACAACTGGGATGGCGATCCCGGCCTGCCGTCGGACAGTCGGCACTTCGGGCATCTCGCCTACGAGGTGGACGACATTTACGAGATGTGCGCGCATCTTCAGGCCAACGGGGTGCTGATCAATCGGCCGCCGCGGGATGGGCGGATGGCCTTTGTCAGGTCGCCCGACAACGTGTCGATCGAACTGCTGCAGCGCGGGCCAGCGAAGCCTCCTGCCGAGCCTTGGGCCAGCATGCCATCGACCGGGCACTGGTAAGGATTCAGGGCAGGCGCGGGTATCCTGCCCGCGCTTTCAGTCCGGGCCCTCCTGAGGAGGGCAGCTGGACAGCCCGCGGCCATGAATTGGCTGCCGGCGCGGCATGGCGCCGGGCGAGGTCGAACCGACAGTTGCGGAATGGCTGTCAGCAGGTTGCAGGCATCGACCAGTGCGCATAGGCGTCTGACCCGAGGATCTGCACACCGATCGGCCGTGGAGCGGGGGCATCGCGCAGTGCAGCGAGGGCAAGCTGGCCAAGGGCGGGGTGACCCTCGGCCCCGATCAGCTTGCCGCCCCAGAACATGGCGAGTTCATCCACCAGCCCGGCCCTGACCAGCGCAGCCGCCAGCGTACTGCCCCCCTCGCTGAGGATGCGGGTCAGCCCCTTGTCCGCAAGCGCGGACAGGGCCGCGGGCAGATCGAGGCGGCCATCCTCTTCGGGGATTTCGATCAGGGTGGCGCCGGTGGCCTGCCACGCGGATCGTGCATGATCTGGCGCAGACGGTCCGTGAAGGATCCAGACTGGATGTTCCGCTGCCGTGCGCCCCAGGCGGCTATTGGCGGAATGGCGCAACTGGCGGTCCACGACGATGCGGACGGGCTGCCGTGTCGCGCCCATGTCGCGCACTGTCAGGTCGGGGTCATCGGCAAGCGCGGTGCCAGAGCCTACCATGACCGCATCGTGCGACATGCGAAGGGCATGCACCCGGCGGCGGGATTCGGGGCCCGTAATCCAGCGGGACTCGCCTGTGGCGGTGGCTATACGTCCGTCCAGGCTGGCCGCCAGCTTCAGGGTTAGGAAGGGAAGGCCCCGGGTGACCCGTTTCAGGAAGCCGGCGTTGATCTGCGCAGCTTCGGAGGAAAGGATCCCTTCGGTCACGTCGATCCCAGCGGCGCGGAGCAGTGAGTGGCCCCGGCCAGAGACGCGGGGGTCAGGGTCTGTCAGGGCGGTGACGACGCGGGCGAGGCGGGCTGCGACCAGCGCCTCGGCGCAAGGCGGGGTCTTTCCGTGGTGGGCACAGGGTTCCAGCGTCACATAGGCGGTGGCCCCTTCGGCAAGGGCACCAGCCTGCGCGAGGGCCAGGGCTTCGGCATGGGGGCGACCGCCGGTTTGGGTCCAGCCACGACCGACGATAAGACCATCCCTGACAATCACGCAGCCGACGGCCGGATTGGGCCACACGTTTCCAAGACCCCGCGTCGCAAGGCGCAGGGCGTGGGCCATGTGGTCCCGGTCTGTGACGGACCCGCTCACTCTTCCGGCTTGTCGGCGGGCCGCAGCTCGCTGACGAAACGGTCGAAATCGTCGGCAGCCTGGAAATTCTTGTACACGCTGGCAAATCGGACATAGGCGACCGTGTCGATGCGTGCCAGGCTTTCCATCACGATGTCGCCGATCAGCTTCGACGGGATGTCGGTATCGCCCAGGCTTTCCAGCCGCCGCACGATGCCGGAGATCATCTGATCGATCCGTTCGGGGTCTATCGGGCGCTTCTGCATTGCGATGCGTATGGCACGCTCCAGCTTGGAGCGGTCGAAATCCTCACGCTTGCCCGAGGATTTGATGACCACCAGGTCGCGTAGCTGAACGCGTTCGTAGGTGGTGAAGCGGCCCCCGCAGGCCGGGCAGAACCGGCGCCGGCGGATCGAGACGTGATCCTCGGCCGGCCTGGAATCCTTCACCTGCGTGTCGATGTTGCCGCAGAATGGGCAGCGCATCGGCCCCCTCCCTTGCTTTTCGGTTATCCTGCCTCAAGGCCGGGTGTGAACCCCGGCTCCCACTACAGACTATAGGCGAGGGGCGCGGATTTCGGGAAGGGCAAAGGTTCGGCCACCGTATCTGGGGGCAAGGGTGTGGCTGCGGGGACTCAGGCAGGGATATGCTCTGCGGAAAGACGGGTGAAAATCGTCATCATCGTGTTACAGTTTCATGTATGCAGCGGCGATTCATCCTTTGCTGTATTCTGCTGGCCGGGCCGGTACAGGCGCAGGGTCCGATTGCCGAGGTGATATGCGCCCCGCGCGTCGAAATCATGGCGCGGTTGAAGGGGGCAGAGCTGGCTGGTGCCGGCCTGCGTGATGCCGAGGCGCTGCTTGAAGTCTGGCGGCGGCCTTCGGGCGACTGGACGCTGGTGCAAAGCTACGCCAATGGCATGGCCTGCATCCTGGCCATGGGCGAAGGGTGGGAGGCAGCGCCAGCGCCGCCGGCCTAGGTGCAGTCGGTCTTTCGGGACCGGTTGTCGAAACCCGGGAACTGGCCGGGGGCTTCCTTGAACCAGCAGATCGCATCCTGCGGTTTGGTGGGCGTGTCGGGCCCGCAGGGCAGCTTCCACACAAGAGCATCGGGCGGCAGCACGTTGACGCCGATCAAGAGGCCCGAGGTCTCGTCGGGAACGTGCTCCACGCGGGCCCGGACTTCTTCGATCTAGCCCAGGATCGGAAAGGCTGCGGTTTAGCGCATTTGTGAGCGGCACCCGATACGGCAGGAAGAAACCATGGCGTCGTTCCGGCTGGCGGCATTAAGGGGAAGGGCTGCGCGCAAGGCAAGCGCACGCGTGCGCACGCACCATCCCTGTGGCAGGGATGAACGGGCACCGGATGGAAAGCTGGGGGACTTGCGCCGTTCAGCCGAACAGCCGGTCGCCCTGTTCGTCGATCATCTGCCGGGCCTTGGCAACCGAGAGCGCCGCTGCCTGTTCGGCCGAGGCCATGGTGTCGGCGCGAATCAGATCGTGCCCGCGTCCGTCCTTCTCGATCCGCGCGGCGACCCGGAACTGGCCGCCTTCGCGAATTGGCCGCGGGACGATCCTGTAGCCCTTGTAATCCTCGCCTTCCGTTCTGGATTCAGGGGCCGGATCGGCCGATTTCCGTCCGAAGAGGCGGGACAGGAGCGACATCGCACGCGCCCTACTGATCGAGGAAGCTGCGCAGCTTCCGCGAACGGCTGGGGTGCTTCAGCTTGCGCAACGCCTTGGCCTCGATCTGGCGGATACGTTCGCGGGTGACGCTGAACTGCTGGCCCACTTCCTCCAGGGTATGGTCAGTGTTCATCCCGATGCCGAAGCGCATCCGCAGAACCCGTTCCTCGCGCGGGGTGAGCGAGGCGAGGACGCGGGTCGTCGTCTCCTTCAGGTTCTCCTGGATCGCCGAATCCAAGGGCAGGATCGCGTTCTTGTCCTCGATGAAGTCGCCAAGCTGGCTGTCCTCCTCGTCGCCGATGGGTGTTTCCAGGCTGATCGGCTCCTTGGCGATCTTCATCACCTTGCGGACCTTCTCCAGCGGCATCTGGAGTTTCTCGGCCAGTTCCTCGGGCGTGGGCTCGCGGCCGATCTCGTGCAGCATCTGGCGGCCGGTGCGGACCAGCTTGTTGATCGTCTCGATCATGTGCACCGGGATGCGGATGGTGCGCGCCTGGTCGGCGATAGATCGGGTGATCGCCTGGCGGATCCACCAGGTCGCGTAGGTCGAGAACTTGTAGCCCCGGCGGTATTCGAACTTGTCCACCGCCTTCATCAGGCCGATGTTGCCTTCCTGAATGAGATCAAGGAATTGCAGGCCGCGGTTGGTGTATTTCTTGGCAATCGAGATCACCAGGCGCAGGTTCGCCTCGACCATTTCCTTCTTAGCCTGACGGGCCTCTTTCTCGCCCTTCTGGACCTGGTTCACGATCCGGCGGAATTCGCTGATGTCCACGCCGACATACTGGCCGACCTGGGCCATCTCGGCGCGCAGCTCTTCCACCTTGTCGCGGCTTTTCTCGATCAGCGCCTGCCAGCCCCGGCCCGGCTTTCGCGCCATGCGGTCCAACCAGGTCGGGTCAAGCTCGTAACCCTGATACTCCTGGATGAATTCCTGCCGGTTGATCCGGGCCTGATCCGCCAATTTGACCATGGCCGAATTGATCGACATGATCCGCTTGTTGATGCCGTACAGCTGGTCGATCAGCGCCTCGATCCGGCTGTTGTTCAGGTGCAGCTCGTTCACCAGCAGCACGATTTCCGACCGCAGCTTCTGGTATGCGGCCTCGTCGGCCGTGGAAAAGCGCTGGCTGGAGGATAGCGTGGCATCCATCCGGCTTTTCTGCATCTCGGCCAGTTTCTGGTAATCGCGCGCGATCAAGTCCAGCGTTTCCAGCACGCGCGGCTTCAGCGCGGCCTCCATCGCGGCCAGCGACATGTTCGAGGCCTCGTCATCCTCGTCCTCGTCCATCTCGCGCAGGATCGGGTTGCCGTCGGCGTCCAGTTCCGGTTCGGCGCTGGAGGCGCGGCGGGGCGCGGCCTGGCCCACGCCGACCTCGTCCAGCGGGGGGCCTTCCATGTCTTCTTCGCCATCGAGGCTGCGGCCGAACGTGGCTTCCAGATCGATCACATCGCGCAGAAGAATGTCTTCGTTCAGAAGTTCGTCCCGCCAGATGATGATGGCCTGGAAGGTCAGGGGCGATTCACACAGCCCCGCGATCATAGTGTTGCGACCGGCCTCGATACGCTTTGCAATGGCGATCTCGCCTTCGCGCGACAGAAGTTCGACCGAACCCATCTCGCGCAGATACATTCGCACCGGGTCGTCGGTGCGGTCGAGCGTTTCGGTGGTCGTGCCGGCGACGGCAAGTTCGCGGCTGGTGGAGGTGTCGACCAGATCGCCGACGGGCGCCTCGCCTTCCTCGACCTCTTCGTCCTCGATGACGTTGATGCCCATTTCGGACAGCATGGACATGACATCCTCGATCTGTTCCGAGGACACCTGTTCCGGCGGCAGGACTGCATTCAGCTGGTCATAGGTGATGTAGCCGCGCTCTTTCGCGTCGGCGATCATCTTCTTGACCGCGGCCTGGCTCATGTCCAGCGAGACATCGGGTTCGTCGGCTTCCGGCTTGGCGTCGTCAGTGTCCTTGAGGGCCATGAGGTCTCCATAGGGGCGAATCGGGGCGATGCATTCGAATCAATAGCGCGAATCAGGCGGGGCGACAGCCCGAATCAGCGGTTTTTCTTGACCCAGATCTGGCTATCGATCAGGGCTTGCAGATGTCTTGACAGTGCGGCCCGATCCTCGCCTAGGTCCGAACTGTCGGTCGCGCCGCCCTTTTCCGAACGGTGACGCGCTTCGGCGGCCTTGGAAAGCCGCCAGGTCAGACCTTCGTCGGGCAGGCCGTCGAAATCCTCCATGGCATCTTCGATCTCGCGCCGCGCGCCCCTGCGGGCTTCGAGCTTCGCCAGTTCCTCGGCAAGACAGAGGGCGGCCAGCTCGTCATCCCCCGCATTCCGGACCGGCGGCGCTATGGCGACATGGGGACGTCGGAACAGGGCGTCAAGGGCGCCCGGGGCAGATTCCCGGATCTTCGCGGCCAGATCGAGGCTGTCGGCGTGGGTCAGGATCAGGCGGCGCAGGGTTTCATGGTTCTCGTCACTGAGGTCCATGCGCTGAAGTGCGGAATCGAAGCGATGGATCAGCGCTGGGTGCAGGATTAGCGTTGCCAGGATCACCGCCTCGCGCAGGATCTCATCCACCGGGCCCTGGGCCTGGGCCAGCAGCGACGAGCGCGTCGTGGCCAAGGCACCGCCTGGTACGGCGTGCCTGCCGCGCGAGCGGAACGGGCCGGGCTGAAATGGCCGCGAAGCGCCACCATTGGTCCCGAACAGCTCATGCCGAAGGCGTTTCATCTCCTCGGCATAGT
Organism: Tabrizicola sp. YIM 78059; assembly: GCF_004959785.1. Lineage (NCBI taxonomy): Bacteria > Pseudomonadati > Pseudomonadota > Alphaproteobacteria > Rhodobacterales > Paracoccaceae > Tabrizicola > Tabrizicola sp. YIM 78059. The sequence continues at coordinate 145,550 of NZ_SJZH01000009.1, read as the reverse complement.
GGCTGCGTATCGACGGGTCGGTGATCCGGGCAAGGTGGCCGCGCAAAACCTTGTCCAGCGCCGCCCGGCGCTCGGGGCTGTCGAATACCCGCCCCTCCGTTTCCCTTTGCCACAGAAGCTGCACCATCGGCTTCGCGTTGTCGATGATGGCCTGCATGGCCGGCGCGCCGTGGATCCTGATCAGGTCGTCGGGGTCCATGCCGCCGGGAAGGATGGCGATGCGCAGCGCCTTGCCGGCCTCAAGCAGCGGCAGGGCCAGGTCGATCACCCGCTGCGCAGCCTTCAGCCCGGCACTGTCGCCATCCAGCGCCATGATCGGCTCGTCGGCGATACGCCAGATCATGCGCAGCTGGTCCTCGGTGACGGCTGTGCCAAGCGGCGCGACGGCTGCGGTGAACCCCGCCTCGCTCAGCGCGATCACGTCCATGTAGCCTTCGGCAACGATCAGCGTCTTGCCCTTGCCCGCGGCCTCGCGCGCGGGGCCGTGGTTGAAGAGGCTGCGGCCCTTGTCGAAGAGCTCGGTCTCCGGCCCGTTGAGGTATTTCGCCCGCGCGTTCGGGTCGAGGCTGCGGCCGCCCAGGCTGACGATCCGGCCCCGAGCATCGCGGATCGGAAAGATGATCCGGCCGTGGAAACGGTCGTAGTGCCGGCCCGAGTCGTGTCGGGCGACCACGCCCGAGGCAACCATCAGATCGGGTGAAATGCCCTTGGCCGCCAGCGCCTCCACGACAGCCTGTGCGTTATCGGGCGACCAGCCGATGTCCCAGCGCTCCCAGGCCTCTTCGGTCAGGCGACGCTTCTGCGTCAGATAGGCGCGGGCCTCCGCTCCGGCGGCGGTCTTGAGTTGCAGGCGGTAGAATTTCACCGCCTCGTCCATCACCTGGTGCAACAGCGTCCGGCGGTCGGCACGTTCGGCGGCCTTCGGGTCGCGGGCGGGCATCTGCATGCCGGCCTCGCGGGCGAGGATTTCCACCGCCTCCATGAAGCCGAGGTTCTCGCTCTCCTTCACGAAGGTGACGGCATCGCCTTTCGCGTGGCAACCGAAGCAGTAGTAGAACCCCTTGCGGTCATCGACGTGGAAACTGGCCGATTTCTCCTGATGGAAGGGGCAGGGGGCCCAGAAATCCCCCTTCGCCATGTTCGACTTGCGCATGTCCCAGGTGACCTTCCTGCCCACGATGGAGGACAGGGTCACCCTTGTTCGCAGCTCGTCGAGGAATCCGGTCGGCAGGGACATGGCGCCGCTTATACCAGATCGCGCGCCCGGTGCAGCCCCCCGGTGCGGACCACGATGTGGCCTGACCGAGACCGCTTGGCCTGCCGGCGCTCCGAGAGCATTTCCGGAAAGGGCCAAAGGTACTTGCTCTTTTCCCAAGTACTCCACAGGGGTGCGGGGGTGTGAAACCCCGCTGCCGACAGGGGTCAGATGCCCAGCCGATCGCGCATCGCGTACCAGGTCATCGCGGTGACGAGCAGCGGCCACCGCAGCAGCGCGCCGCCGGGGAAGCGGTATTGCGGCAGGCTCGCCATCAGGTCGAAGCGTTCCATCTGCCCCGCCGCCGCCTCGGCCATCAGCTTACCCGCCAGCGTGGCCATGGCGACGCCGTGGCCCGAGTAGCCAGAGGCGGACAGCACGTTCTGGCCCGGTCGGGTAAAGCAGGGCATGCGGTTCACCGTGATCGCCAGAGTGCCGCCCCAGGCATAGTCGATCCGGGTCTTCGCCAGTTGCGGATAGACCTGAAGCATGGGTTTCGACACGGTCCGGATGATGTCGGGGAAGCGGTAGCCGTAGGACTCGCCGCCGCCGAAGAGCAGGCGGTTGTCCTCGGACAGGCGCCAGTAATTGACGACGAAGCGGGTGTCCGCAACCGCGACGGGTTCGGACAGAAGGTCGCACGCCCTTTCCCCCAAGGGTTCCGTCGCGACCATGAAGTTGTTGATCGGCATGACCTTTGCCGAAACCTTCGGGCTCAGTTGCCCGAGGTAGCCGTTGCCGGCAAGGATCACCGTAGCGCAATCGACATGGCCCGAAGGCGTGCGCACCACGGGGCGGGGGCCCGGCTCCACCTTGTGGACTTCGCTAAGTTCGTGGATGCGCACCCCCGCCCCGGCCGCCGCTTTCGCCAGCCCGATGGCATAGTTCAGCGGGTGCAGGTGGCCGGCGTCGCGGTCGATCTCGCCGCCGACATATTCGGTCGATCCGATCAGCCGCCGGATGCCCGCCTGATCCAGAAGCTCAAGGTGCTGATAGCCGTAGTCGCGGCGCAGCTTCTCGGCGTAGGCATGGGTGTCGCGAACTTCGGTCTCGGTCCGGCAGGCATGGGCGATTCCGGGGTGGAAGGTGACCGGCATGGCGTGGTCGCGGACGAGCGCCTTGACCAGGGTCTTGGCTTCCTCGGCCAGGTCCCAGAGCCGGTGGGCGTTCTCGCGTCCCACGGTCTTTTCCAGCCAGACCTGGTCCTGCCGCTGGCCGCTGCCCACCTGTCCGCCGTTGCGGCCCGAGGCGCCGAAGCCCACGCGGTGCGCTTCGAGGAGCACCACGTCGAAGCCCTTCTGCGCCAGATGCAGCGCGGCCGACAGGCCGGTATATCCGCCGCCGACGATGCAGACATCGGCCCGGGTCGCGCCCTTCAGGACCGGAAAGCGGTCGATGGGCGCGGCTGTGGCGGCATAGTAGCTTTGCGGCCATTCCCCGCGCCGGTCGTTGATGTGCAAAAGGTTCATCAGACGTTCAGAAGCAGATGTTCGCGTTCCCAAGGGCTGATGACTTGCAGGAACTCCTTGTATTCGTTCCGCTTTACGCTGTCATAAACCTTGATGAAGTCGTGGCCCATCACGTCCTTCAGCGCCTCGTCCTCGTCGAGAAGGTCAAGAGCGTCGCCGAGGTTCACCGGGATGTCCTCACTGTCGATATAGGCCGAGCCGGTGAATTCCGGCCGCGCCTGAACCTTGTTCATCAGGCCCAGGTAGCCGCAGGCAAGCGTCGCGGCGATGCCGAGATATGGATTGCAGTCCATGCCGGGCAGGCGGTTTTCCACCCGGCGGGCCGAGGCCGAGGAGATCGGGACGCGCAGGCCGGTGGTGCGGTTGTCGCGGCCCCATTCCAGGTTGATGGGCGCGGCGAAGTCCGGCACATAGCGGCGGTAGCTGTTGACGTAGGGTGCGAACAGCGCGACGGCGGCTCCGAGGTGTTTCTGCAGGCCGCCGATGAAGTGCAGGAAGGCTTCGGTTTCTGCGCCCTTGGGCCCGGCGAAGATGTTCTTGCCGGTCTTCGTATCCACGACCGAGGTGTGGATGTGCATGGCGCTGCCCGGTTCGCCGGCGATCGGCTTGGCCATGAAGGTGGCGAAACAGTCGTGGCGCAGCGCCGCCTCGCGAATCAGGCGCTTGAAGAAGAACACGTCGTCGGCCAGCCGGACCGGGTCGCCATGGGCAAGGTTCAGCTCGATCTGGCCTGCGCCGCCTTCCTGCAGGATGCCGTCGATTTCCAGGCCCTGGGCCTCGGCGAAGTCGTAGATGTCGTCGATCACCTTGCCGTATTCGTCCACCGCCGACATGGAATAGGCCTGCTTTGCCGCAGCGCGCCGGCCGGTCCGACCCATCGGCGGGATGACGGGCATGTTCGGATCGGTATTGCGCGCGGTCAGGAAGAATTCCATCTCGGGCGCCACCACCGGGCGCCAGCCCTGCGCTTCGTAGAGCGCGACGATGCGCTTGAGCACGTTGCGAGGGGAGAAGGAGACCAGGTTGCCGTCATGGTCCTTGGCATCGTGGATGACCTGGAGCGTCACATCCGCCGTCCAGGGCGCCGCCGTGGCGGTGGACCAGTCGGGCTCGAGGATCATGTCGGGTTCGGTGAAGGCGTCGAAGGGATTGTCGGCCCATTCGCCGGTGATGGTCTGCAGGAAGATGGAATTCGGCAGGAAGTAGCTGGTCTGCTTGGCGAATTTCGCGGCGGGCATCGCCTTGCCGCGCGCCACCCCGGCGATGTCGCCGATGATGCATTCCACTTCGTCTACCCGGCGGTTGCCGATGTAGTCGCGTGCCGCCTCGGGCAGCTGGTCGGTCCACTTGGACATGAGTCACACTGGTTTTGGGGGGTGGCCCCCGCGCAGATCAGGCGCGGAGCTTCTCGGCCCCGGTTTTCTTCGCTTGATGGGTCAGAAAGAATTCCGCGATCCGGTCGGCCATCGACGGGCTGTCGAGCGGCGTGTCGAGCCGTTTCATGGCATCGGCCAGTAGCGCGTCGGGAACCAGACCCGGCCCCCGGTGCTTGATCAGCCCCTCCATGAACTCCTTGCGGAATTCGGGGTGGGGCTGGACGGTGAACATGCGGTCGTCATAAAGCAGCGCCGCGTTTTCGCACAGCGCCGTGGAGGCCAGAACCTTCGCCATTTCAGGCTTCTTCACCACTTGGTCCTGGTGCCAGGCGTTCAAAGTATAGGTCCGGTCGCCGAAATCGTATTCGGTCGGGCCGACCGACCAGCCGCCGGCGAATTTCTCGACCTTGCCACCCATGGCCTGGGCGATGATCTGATGGCCGAAGCAGATGCCCACGACCGGCACATGTTCGGCATAGGCCCTGCGGATGAAATCTTCCAGCGGCGGGATCCAGTCGTGCGGCTCGTACGCGCCGTGGCGCGAACCGGTGATCAGCCAGCCGTCACATTCATGCACGTCCTTCGGAAACTCGTTGCGCAGGACGGCCCAGCGGCGGAAGGTCAGGCCCTTGCCCGCCAGCAGGGTTTCGAAGAAATCCGGATAGTCGCCCTGGTGCCGCAGCGCATCGGGGCTTTCGCCGGTCTGAAGGATGCCGATCTGCATGGGTCCGTTCCTGATCTGGTCAAGGCAGAAGGTGGTGTGAAGCCCCCCCGGCGGTCAAGGGGGGCACGCGGCTATACGGTGTCGAGGTAAAGCTCGACCCGTTCCTCGGGAGAAAGTTCGGCGATGTAGTGCAGTTCCTGCCGTTTGGTCTGGACCATGTTGCGGATCAGCTCCTTCGGCAGGAAGCGGTAGAGAATATCGGAGTTCTCGAAGGCGTCGATCGCAGCTTCCCAGGTGGACGGGATCTGCGGCAGGTCCATGGCATAGGCGTTGCCGGTGATGGGGGCGGGGGGTTCCTTTTGATCCTCCAGCCCCATCAACGCGGCACCCAGGATTGCTGCCAGCATCAGATAGGGGTTCACATCGCCCCCCGCCACGCGATGCTCGATCCGGCGCGCCGCCGGATTGCCGGCCGGGATGCGGATTGCCGCCGTGCGGTTCTCGTAACCCCAGGAGATTGCGGTGGGTGCGTGCTTTCCGGGGACCAGCCGTTCGTAGCTGTTCAGGTGCGGCGCGAAGAGCAGCGTGGAATCGTGCATCGCCTCCAGGCAGCCGGCCACGGCATGACGCAGCTGCGCCGTGCCCTTGGGTCCGCCGGAATCGAAGATGTTGTCACCCTTCTCGTCGATGACCGAAAAATGTGTGTGCAGGCCCGACCCCGAATAATCGGCATAGGGTTTCGCCATGAAGCTGGCCGCAAAGCCATGCCGCCGGGCCAGCCCCTTGACCAGCATCTTGAAAAGCCAGGCATCGTCGGCCGCCCGCAAGGCGTCGTCGCAATGCATCAGGTTCACTTCGAACTGGCCCAGGCCGGTTTCGGAGGTCGTGGTATCGGCCGGAATGTCCATCGCCTCACAGGCGTCGTAGAGATCGGTGAAGAAGGTGTCGAAGGCATCCAGCGCGCGGATCGACAGCGTCTCGGCCGCCTTGCGGCGCTTGCCAGAGCGTGGCGAGGGCGGGACCTGCAAGGTCTTGCCCGAATCGTCGATCAGGAAGAATTCCAGCTCCATTGCCACCACGGGGGTCAGCCCCTTGGCCTTGTAGCGGTCCACCACGGCGCGCAGCGCGTGGCGCGGGTCGCCCTCGTAGGGCTGCCCGTTCTCGCGGAACATCCAGATCGGCAGAAGGGCGGTCGGAGCCTCAAGCCAGGGCATCGGCATGAAGCCGCGTTCGGTGGGTTTCAGCACGCCGTCCTGGTCGCCCTGCTCGAAGACCAGCGGGCTGTCGTCGATGTCCTCGCCCCAGATGTCGAGGTTAAGGACCGAGAAGGGGAACCGCGTCCCGTCCTTCACGACCTTTTCCGCAAAGCGGGCGGGGACGCGCTTGCCCCTTGCCTGCCCGTTCAGATCCGCGGCGGCCACGCGAATGGTCCGCACGTCGGGGTGCTTTCTCAGCCAATCCTTCATCATCATACTATCAGGTAGGGCACGGTCCCCGCGCCCCGGGCACGCAAGTGCCCGCCTGATGCGCAGGTTCGGACCATGCCCTTGGTCCTTCCCCTGGTTTCGATCGCCTCTCCCCGCGGGCCTTCTTTTCGGCTTTGCCGCAGGGTCCGGGCGGGTGCCCAGATAATTTGATCAAAAATAACCTACTATCGGATCAGCTGCGGACGCAAGCGGATTCTGCTCTTGACGTTGGATGGCAAGTGCCGGTTCAGGCGGCGGTTGACCAGACCGAAAAGACCGATGACGAGCAGCGTCAGGGCGATGAAATAGGCCGCGACGATGGGGTAGGGGATGAAGGGGTTGAAGGTCTTGTCAGCGAAATAGTTGGCGTAATAAAGCGCATCGCCCATCTGGCGGAAGGCAGGGAAGCCGCTGAAGAAGACCAGCGTCGTTGCATGGAACAGGAAGATCGCCTCGTTCGTGTATGCAGGCCAGGCAAGGCGCAGCATGGTGGGCCACTGGATCCGGCGGAACTTCTGCCATCCGGTGATGCCATAGGCTTCCGCCGCCTCCAGGTCGCCCTTCGGGATCGACTTCAGCGCACCGTGAAAGATTTCGGCCGCATAGGCCGAGGTGTTCAGGAACAGCACAAACAGCGCCCCGGCCCAGGCGCGGGTGGTCCATGCCGTTTCCACCGTGATACCAAGCACGTTGATGCCAGCCTTGGGCAGAAGCTGCAGCGCCTCGTAGGCCAGGAAGAACTGGATGAACAGTGGCGAGCCGCGGAAGACGAACACGAACCATTCGGCAGGCTTGCGCACCAAAAGGTGGCGCGACGACTTGCCCAGCGCCACGGCTACGGCCAGGAAGAAGCCCAAGGCCAGCGCCAGGACGCCGAAGTAGATGTTCCAGATCATCCCCGAGCCGATCAGCGTGACCTGCTGGCAGATCGTGAAATCACTGCGCGGCAGAAGGTTTTCGCCATGGCCGATGGATCGGAAGGCATAGGCCTGGATCGTTTCCCAGCAGGTCATGCCGCGGCCTTTCGCAGGGCTTCGCCGCCGGCGGTGGCCTGGCCGTGGTTCAACCGGGCAGAGATGCGGGAAAGCACGACCTCGGAAACCTTCGTGAACACCAGGTAGAAGACCAGCAGCGCAAGGAAATACCACAGGCGCCAGTCGGGATGCGGATAGTCGTAGGCCTGGGTCTTGGCCCCGCCAAGCTCTCGCGCCCAATAGACAATGTCCTTCACACCCAGAAGGAACAGCAACGGAGTGGCCTTGATCAGGATCATCCACAGGTTCGACAGGCCGGGCAGGGCATAGACCCACATCTGCGGCACCAGGATGCGGCGGAAGACCTGGGCGTGCGACATGCCGTAGGCCTCGGCTGTCTCGAGTTGGGCTTTCGGCACGGCGTTCATCGCTCCGTAAAGCACGTTCGCGGCGAAGGCACCGAAGACGATGGCAAAGGTGAAGACTGCAAGGCCGAAGCCATAGGCCTGGTGCCAGGCGGCCGGGGATCGCGCCAGCGGCACCTTGGCCTCGGGGCAGACGCGGAACTCGAGCCCCTGCCAGGGCCAGCTGTGATCGGGGCAGACGGCCAGGCTTTTCAGGTATTCGATGCCCTGGTCGAGTGCGATGACGAAGAACAGGAAGAACACGATGTCGGGCACCCCGCGGACGATGGCCGCATAGCCCTTGCCCACAAGGCTTAGCGGAAGGAAGCGCGAACGTGCGGCGGTGGCTCCGAGGAAGCCCATGGCCAGCGCGGCCGGGGCGGTCAGGGCCAGAAGCAGAAGCACCGTCCCGAACGACCAATAGAATGCCATGTGCTTGCCCGAGGTCAGGTAGCAAGCAAGCCAGGTGAGGCCCTCGATGGCCTTGGGATCGGCGCAGGCGTCGAACATCGCGGATGCGGGGCGCGGCAAGTGCCGCGCCCCCTTGCCTCAGAACTTCGCCGCGTCAGGGCCGAAGTACTTTTCGATCAGCACGTTCAGGCTGCCGTCATCCTTCATCGACTGGATGGCGGCGTTGAACTTCTCTTTCAGCTCGGTATCGCTTTCGCGCAGGCCCATGCCGACGCCGCCGCCCAGCTGGACCGGCTCGCCCACGAAGACCAGCTCTCCGTTCGATTCCGCCACGACCGGGGCAAGGAAGTCCTTGTCGGCAAAGACCGCCACGGCCTCGCCGTTGCGGACGGCGGCGATGGTTTCATCGGGGGTAGCAAATTCCAGCAGCGTTGCGCCCGATTCCGCCACATAGGCAGCCTGAATCGTCGAGACCTGAGCCGCCACGACGCCCTTCAGATCGACGTCGGGCGACTGGGCCACATAGGCCGAAGCTGCCGGCGGGAAGTAGTTCTGGGTGAAATCGATCACCTGGTCGCGTTCGTCGGTAATGCTCATCCCGGCGATGATGACGTCGTAGTTGCCCGATTGCAGGTTCGGGATGATCGAATCCCAGTCGTTCGTAACCCATTCACAGGTCAGGCCGGCGCGCTTGCACAGTTCGTCGCCCACCTCACGCTCGAAGCCCGCGACTTCGCCGGCGTCGTTGATGAAGTTGAAGGGCGGGTAGGCGCCCTCGGTGCCAAGACGCACGACGTCCTGCGCGAAGGCCGCGCCCGAAAGCGCGGTCAGCGCGGTGGCAAGAAGCAGTTTCTTCATTCCAGGTCTCCCCTTTGGATCGGATGTTGCGCCGGTTCATTCGAACCAGCGGGTTTCGAGGGCCGCAAGCGTGCCGTCGGCGCGCATGGCATCAAGTGCTGCGTTCAGACTGTCAAGCAGCGGATTTCCCTTGCAGACGGCCATGGCCACGCCGTCGTCCGGGATCAGGTCGGAGTAGAGGTAATCCATCCCCTCTGCGTCAAGGAATGCGGCGATGTCGGCCCTTGTCTCGAACGGGCCGAGTGCAAGGTCTGCCCTGCCTTCGGCGACAGCGGCCAGCACCTCGGGTTCCGTCCTGTATGCGGTGAACCGCAAGCCAAGCTTGCGCAGATGCGCCTCATGCACAGTGCCCGACTGCACGGCGGTCAGCGCCCGCGCGGGTTCAGGTGCGCCTGGGCGGCCGACATACCATTCCTGCGGGTCGGTGCCGTGGTAGCTTTGGGTAAAATCGACCAGTGCGCGGCGATCGTCGTTCACGGCGATGCCACCCAGGACCACGTCGAACTCTCCCGCCATCACGCCGGGGATCAGCCGGTCGAAATTCGCGAGCCGCCAGTCGCAGCGCAGGGCTGCCCGGTCGCAGACCTGATCCATCACGTCGCGTTCGAAGCCCGTGATCGTGCCGGCCTCGTCCACATGGATGTAGGCCGGAAACGGGCCGTCGGTCCCGACGATCACCGGTTCGGACGCCGCGAGGACCAACCCCGCCACCGCCCCGGCGATGGTGCCAGCGCAGGTCATCACGCGGCCGTTGCCGAAAGGAAGCCGCGCAGCCGCTCGCTTTGCGGGGTGCCGAACAGCCGGTCGGGGGGGCCTTCCTCCTCGATCTTGCCCTGGTGCAGGAAAATGACGTGATCGCTGCAGTCGGCGGCAAGCTTCATGTCGTGGGTGACGAGGATCATGGTGCGCCCTTCGTCGGCAAGCGCCTTGATGACCTTGACGACCTCCTGCTCAAGTTCGGGGTCCAGCGCCGAGGTCGGCTCGTCAAACAGAAGTGCGCGGGGTTCCATGCACAGGGCGCGCGCAATGGCGGCACGCTGCTGCTGGCCGCCCGACAGCTGCGCGGGCCAGGCGTCGGCCTTGTCGGCGATGCCCACCTTGGCCAGGTATTCGCGCGCCTTGGCCTCGACCTCCTTCGGGTCGCGCTTCAGCACGGTGACCGGCGCCTCCATCACGTTCTGCAGGATGGTCAGATGGGCCCACAGATTGAACTGCTGGAAGACCATCGAAAGGTTGGTGCGGATGCGTGTCACCTGCGCGCGGTCGGCGGGATGACGATGCAGCCCTTCGCCCTTCCAGCGGACGGCTTCGCCCTCGAACCGGATTTCGCCCTGCTGGCTGTCCTCCAGCAGGTTGCAGCATCGCAGAAGCGTGGACTTGCCCGAACCCGACGAGCCGATCAGTGAAACGACATGGCCGCGTGGCGCGACCAGATCGACCCCTTTCAGCACTTCCAGCGGGCCATAGCACTTGTGCAGGTCGCGGATTTCGATGACCGGGGTGTCGGTGGCTGTGTCTGGCATCGGGTCTGGGGCCTTGGGCGTCTGATCAGGCAGTAGGGCGGAGATTCTGCCGCTTTGCAACGGACAATCAGCCGAAATCACACCCATGACGCGGCGATTTGCCTAGGTCACGGGCTGAAGCGCCTCCGGCGCAGGAGGATTCGGGACAGCCAGATAGGCTGCTTCGGGAAGGCGCACGATACCCGACAGGCGCAAGGCGGCGCGATCTTCGGGTGAAAGGGCTGCAATCGCCCCGGCGATCGCGTCGAAGGTGGCCGCAGCATCGGCGCCCGTAGCGGCAATGTAGGGCAGGCCGGGGGTCGGGTCGGTCAACGCGATCTGCCGCAGGCGCGACATGAAGGGCTCGACGTCCTGCAACAGGGCATGGGTTACCGCGTCCAGCGCAGCGATATCGGCCCTCTCCTCGGCCACGGCCTGCGCCGACAGCCGGTGGCTGCCGGTCCTGAGTGCCGGGGACAGCCGGATCCCCAGTTTCGCTGCGTGGGTCTGCGGTGCGGCCCAGCCGGATTGCGACAGGGCCTCGTTATAGGCGAAGGCCGCACCGTCAAACTCCTGCAGGGTCTGGCGGGGGTCGTCGGTGCGGACCACGAAGACCGACCGGTAATATCCGGGCGGACAGCCCTCGACCCTGTAGTCTGGTGTTCCGACATAGGTTACCCGGCCGTGCAGCCGCGCCCGGAACGGGTAGCCGCAGGTTTGCGACAGCACGAGGTCGGACGCCTCCCATGCGGGCCAGTAGGCGCCCTCGCCGCGGGTCAGCGCATCGGGCGCGGCAATCCCGCGCGCGCGCAGGCCGTCGCGCACAAGGGCCCAGAACCGGTCGTTCGCGGCCATGGCCGGGCCGAAGTCATACATGCCCAGACTGGCAATCATTCCTGCCGGGCCTGCCTTTCGGCACGCTGTCTGGCCTGGGCCGATTCGACATCGGTCAGGCCCAGCAGCGTGGCGACCATACGCATCAGCCGGTCTTCGTGGGCATCCCTCTGTCCGTCGGCCAGAGCCACCGACCAAAGCGCGGTCATGAGTTCGGCGCGCTCCTCCATCGGGATGGCCGTCTTGAGCGCCTGGGTGAAACGGACGGTATCGGGGGCCTGCGCTTCGAGTTCTTCCGCCTCTGTCCGCAGCCTTGCCGCCTCGAACGGGCCAAGGCCGTGGCGCAGGGCCAGCACACGGTCGATCCGTTCGACCTCTTCTGCCGCGTAAAGCCCATCGGTGCGGGCGACGCGGACCAGCAGCGCCGCCAGCGCCAGCCGGGCATCAGGCTTGGGCAGGGATGTCGGGGCGGTGGCCAGAAGGCGGCGGAGAAGGTCGATCATGGCTCGAGATTAGGGTCTGGCGATCGGCTTGGAAAGCCTTGCGAAGCGGGTCGTGATCGCGGCAAGTTCCTCGGCCAGCCCGTAAGGCGGATTGACGATGAACAGGCCCGAGCCCTCCATCCTGTGACCCTCACGCGCGGGGGGGAAGCGGACCTCGTGCCGCAGGCCGTCGGGAAAAGTGGCTTCCAGCGCCTTGAGCATCGGCCCGTGCGGCCCGCCCCGCAGAATCGGATACCACAGGATCAGGATGCCAACGTTCCACTTGCGGTGGATGCTGGTCATGTGCCGCGGAATGGCGTCATAGTCGGCCTTCACCTCGTACGAGGGGTCGATCAGCATAAGCCCGCGCCGCGGGGTTGGGGGTGTCAGCGCAAGGGCCAGCTCGAACCCGTCCCGCTGGTAGACATGGGCGCCCCAGTCCTGCGCCACGGCCTTCAGATGCGCGTGTTCCTGCGGGTGAAGTTCCGCCAGATGCAGCGCGTCGGTCTCGCGCAAGCCCAGGGCCGCGATCAGGGGCGAACCGGGGTAGGCATTGGGGCCGTAGGCGGCGCGGGTCTCGTCCAGTCGCTGGCGATAGGGGTGATCCGGCGGGAACCAGCCTTGGGCCAGCGCGATCCCGGCCGCGGCCTCGCCGGTCCTGACCGCCTCTGCGGCGGTCAGGTCATAGACCCCGCGTCCGGCGTGAGTTTCGATATAGGTCAGCGGCTTGTCCTTGCGCGTCAGGTAATCCAGCACCCAGGCAAGGGTGGCATGCTTGTGGACATCGGCCAGGTTTCCGGCGTGATAGAGGTGCTGGTAGGAAAGCATGGCCCCGGTTAGCCGGATCAGCCCGATTTGGAAAGGGTCCGGTTGTCCCGGCTTCGGATTGCCAGATGGCCATGATAGGCTGTTGCGGGTCGTCGGAGAAGTCCATGCGCCAGATGCTGCCTGCCCTTGCCTTGCTTGCCCTTGTCGCCGGGCCACTTGCCGCTGCGCCCTGCGAGACGGCCGACGGCCCGGAAGGCGAGGGTGCCTCGGTCTTGGTCGCGCGGGTGGCCAATCTGGTGTGGACGTTGAAGACCATTGATGCCGAACCGATCCCGGACATGGCGGATGTCTGGCTGACGGTCACGCCGGACGGCGCGGTCTCAGGGCGGGCGGGTTGCAACCGCTATGCCGGGACAGCGGAACTGGATGCCGGGAAAGTCGTCTTCGGGCCTCTTGCCGTGACGCGAATGGCCTGCGACGCGGCCACGATGGAACTGGAGCGCGCCTATCTGAAAGCCCTGACCGAGGTGCGCGGTTTCGCGGTCGGCCCTGATGACGGTCTTCGGCTGAGCCGCGAAGACGGATCGACGGTGTTGTGTTTCGGGGGTGGGGACTAGGTATTCATTCTCTGCTTCCAACGCTGTCGATCGGGTATCGACTTGTCGATTGGCGTTCGGAAGATTGCGCCTTGGTGATGTTTCCCCTGGTCGCAGATTGGTGCGTGATCCGTCGGTCGATGGTGTCCATCGACTTCTGCACGGCGTCGGTTCGGCAGCAGATATCTGGGCAGACGAACGGGCGACAGACTATGCCGGGTCTGAAGCGTGATGAAAGCTTTCGGAGGGAATGCCACAGAAGCCGGCAAGATGCCGAAACTGCATGCGATCTGCTTCGCAAACCCGATGCGGCCCCCTTGGTTGGGGGCCGCTGCACCAGAACCTGCTGCCGATATTCCCTGCCATTCACTCACATGCACGCCGGCGCATCGCCGCGAATTGCCGCCGACTGCCATCAGGGCCGCTACCGGGGGCGCGACCTTGGGCTGATTGCTGCACTATGGGTCGGCTCGTCCGGGAAGCAAACGGAAGCGCCGTGAAGGCGACCCGCAGGCTGGGCATCATGAGGAAGGCCGAACATGGTTCCCGGACCCGGCGTACTTTGCGTCCACGGCATCAATGGCCGCCACGTTGCCGGCAGACCGTCCGGATGCGTCGAAGTGCATTGTCTGGGCCAGCCATGCATCGGCGATGGCCTTGGCAAGCTCAACTCCGATCACCCGGGCGCCCATGGTGATGATCTGGGCATTGTTCGAAAGGGCGGCGCGTTCGGCGGAATATGTGTCGTGCGTGAGTGCCGCACGGATGCCGGGCACCTTGTTGGCCGCGATGCAAACCCCGATCCCAGTGCCGCAGATCAGGATCGCGCGATCATAGGTTCCCGCTGCGACGGCGCTGGCCACGCGATCCGACAGATTGGCGTAGTAGGGGTCCGCCACGCCATCCACACGGCTCACCTCGACCACATCGAACCGGTCCTTCAGGTAGTCGGCCAGCACCTTTGCCAGGGCCTCTCCGGCGCTGTCGCCCGCTATTGCCAGTTTCATCCCGCGCATTCCTTTCCTTGTGGTTCGGGCCATGCAGCTTGCCGGCCGCAGGCCTGGGCCAACGATTCGTCATTTCCTGCAACGAGGCATCCCTGAGCGACTGCCCGGACTTCCCGGCAGGGACGGGTGGGGCGGCGGATTCCCGATCCTTTTCAAGGCGTAGCGTCGCAGCACTTCCGCTCCTCCGATAGGCAGCTTTTCAATTGTCAGATGCCTGTTGACAGAAGCAATACTCCGCCTAGATTACACATGCCAAGACAAATCTGACATTTGTCGGGGCAGGGGAGGAAGACATCATGCCGCCGTTGCTTGAGGTCGAAGGGCTCAGCAAGAGCTTTTCGGGCTCGCCCGCACTGATTGACGGAAGATTTCGGCTTGAGGCCGGAACGGTGCACGCCCTGTGCGGCGGCAATGGCGCTGGGAAATCCACCTTCCTGAAGATCGTGATGGGCATTCACGATCGTGATGGCGGCACGATCCGCCGCAACGGCCGCGAAGTCGTGTTCTCCAGTCCGGCAGAGGCCCTGCAGAACGGGATTGCGATCGTCGAGCAGGAGCTTTCGCCGGTCCCGGCCATGACGGTGGCCGAGAACATCTACATGGGGCGCGAACCTCTGCGCAGTTTCGGGCGCATAGACTTTGCCACCTTGAACCGTCAGACGCAGGATCTGTTGGACGGTTTCGGGTTTGCCATCAGGGCGACCGACGTGATGATGGATCTCACGGTCGCCCAGACCCAGCTTGTCGAGATCGCCAAGGCGCTGAGCTATGACGCCGAGGTGATCATCCTGGATGAGCCGACCTCTGCCCTTGGCGAGGCAGAGGCAGAACATCTCTTCGATGCCATCGCGACGCTGAAAAACCGCGGCAAGGGTCTCATCTACGTCAGCCACAGACTGTCGGAGATCTTCTCGATCGCGGATCACTACACCGTCTTTCGAGACGGCCGCTTTGTCGAGGACGGTGCGATAGGCGACATAACCAAGGACGAGCTGATCAGGCTGATCGTGGGTCGCCCCCTGAACGAGGAATTCGTGAAGGAGAACACCCCGGCCGATCGGGTCGTTCTGCGGGCCGAAGGCCTTTCTGCCGCGCGCGGGGTTCGTGACCTGTCGTTCGATCTGCGCGAGGGCGAGATCCTGGGCCTTTACGGCCTGATGGGATCGGGCCGGACCGAGGTGCTGGACAGGTTGTTCGGCTTGTCGGACGAGGCCGGTGGTCGCCTCAGCATCAACGGACAGCCGGTGCGCATCTCGGGGCCATCGGATGCGATGTCCGCCGGAATCGCCTATGTGACCGAGGACAGGAAGCAGACCGGTCTGGTTCTCAGCTCAAGCGTGCGGGACAACCTTTGTCTGTCCAGCCTTGACCGATTGTCCCGGTTGGGCGTGATGCGCTCCCGCCAGGAGGCCGAGGCCGCCAGCCGCATGATCCGGGAACTGGGCATAAGGACGGCAAGTGACGCGTTGAGCGTGGCCAACCTGTCAGGGGGCAATCAGCAGAAGGTTGTCCTTGGCAAGTGGTTCATGATCGCGCCACGCATCCTTCTGCTCGATGAGCCGACCCGCGGGGTCGATGTCGGCGCCAAGCGCGAAATCTACAGGGTCATCTCCGATTTCGCACGCGGCGGTGGCTCGGTGATCATGGTGTCGTCCGAAACCGACGAAATCCTGGGAATGGCTGACCGGGTGATCGTGCTCAAGGACGGTCGAAAGGCCGGAGAACTGGCTCGCAGCCAGCTTTCCGCCGAGGAATTGTTGCATCTGGCCGCATGACACGTGCCGGCGAAGCGATGGAATTGACCATGCAGACAAGAACAACGACAGCGCGAGGGTGGACGGCTACGTCAGTGATCCAGCGCTATGGAATCTTCATCGCGCTGCTTCTGCTGTGCCTGACGCTGGCGGTGATCAACGACAACTTTCTGTCCACACGCAACCTGTTGAACGTCCTTCGTCAGACGTCCATCAACGGCATCCTCGCAATCGGCATGACCTTCGTCATCCTGACCCGGGGGATCGACCTCTCTGTCGGTTCGGTTGCGGCCTTCGCCGGGGTTGTCGCCGCGTCGTTGGCTACGACATCTTCAACCGGCATGATCGCGGGCGCCCCTTATCCTGCCCTGGTTGCCATCCTTGCCGGACTGGCCGCGGGGGTGGCGTGTGGCTCGGTTTCCGGGTCGATCGTTGCACGTTTCAATGTCCCGGCTTTCGTCGTCACGCTGGGTATGCTTTCGGCGGCGCGGGGTCTGACGCTGCTCTATTCCGGCGGTCGTCCCATTCCGGCCTTGACCGAGGAATTCCGGTGGATCGGAACGGGAAGCATCTGGGGCATCCCCGTGCCAATCTTCCTGTTGCTCGGTACCTTTGCGGTCGCGCATTTTGTCCTGACGCAGACACGGTTCGGCCGCCATGTCTATGCCGTCGGCGGCAACCCGCACGCGGCCAAGGTATCGGGCCTTCCGGTGCGCAGGATCCGCTTTTCCGTCTATGTGATCGCCGGTGCGCTTGCCGGCCTGGCGGGGATGCTGCTGGCCGCGCGCACGGGCTCGGCGCTGCCGCAGGCGGGGATTGCCTATGAGCTGGATGCCATCGCGGCGGTGGTCATTGGCGGCACATCCCTTGCCGGAGGCGTGGGCCGAGTTTCGGGAACACTGATCGGCGCCCTGCTGATCGGCGTGATGAACAACGGTCTGGATCTGATGGGGGTCGAATCCTATTACCAGCAGGTCATCAAGGGCATCCTCATTGTGGCTGCCGTGATGCTGGACCAATCAAAGAACAAGCAGGACTGAAGGTCCTTGACTTGCGCGGCAGACATTCAGCCTGCCGCATCAACCAGGCGCAATCCAAGGGAGGAAGAAGCCATGAAGAAGATGCTTATGCTTGCCACAGCCCTGTCGGTGACGGCAACCGTGGCGGCGGCGCAGGACAAGCCGAAGATCGGCGCTGCTGTCTATGGCCTGAATGCAGAGTTCATGCAGATCTGGGCCGCCGCCGCCGAGGCGCACCCGGCGGTCAAGGAGGGTATTGTCGAGCTGACCATCTTCGACGGCCGCTATGACGCGCTCGTCCAGCAGGAACAGTTCGAGACGATGATCACCCAGGGCTATGACGCCATCATCTTCGTTCCGATCGACATCGAGGCGGGCGCTGCCGCGGTCGAAGCCGCCCACAACGCGGGTATCCCCGTGTTCGGCTCGAACACCAGGGTCAACAGCGACAAGCTGCGCGCCTACGTCGGCTCGGATGACGTGCAGTCGGGCTACATGGAGGCCAAGTACGTCCTCGACAAGATCGGCTGCAAGGGCAACGTCGTCATCATCGAAGGCCCCATCGGCCAGTCCGCGCAGATCCAGCGTCTGGAAGGGAACATGAAGGCGCTTGCCGAATGCCCTGACGTCAAGGTGCTGGAACAGCAGACCGCGAACTGGAGCCGCGCCGAGGCGCAGACCCTGATGGAAAACTGGCTGACCAAGCATGGCGATGCCATCAACGGCGTCATCGGCCAGAACGACGAAATGGCTCTTGGCGCGATCGAGGCGATCAAGGCTGCCGGCAAGAACCCCAAGGACTTTGCCATTGCCGGTATCGACGGGGTGACCGATGCCCTTCTGGCCGTCAAGGCCGGCGACATGGCCTCGATCCTGCAGGACGGGGCGGCGCAGGCGCAAGGGGCGCTTGACCTTGCCATTGCGGCCGTGCTGCCCGACTATCAGCCGATGTCCGACATCTGGACCCGTTACCCCGACATGCCTTGGGCTGACGGCAAGGCGGCCGAATACAACGTGCCGTGGACGCCGGTCACGGCCGAGAACGTGGACGCGCTTCTGGCCAGCCGTCAGTAGTGCGAGGTACTTCCCGGGGGCGCATGTTCGATGTGCCCCCGGGCCCCTCGAACGCAGCAAGGGATAGCCACATGGCCGCTTCCGATTTCACATTCTCACTTACCGGCAAGGTCGCGGTCGTCACGGGAGCCGCATCGGGGATCGGCGCCGCGATTGCCGAAGCCTTCGCCGCACAGGGGGCGCGCGTCGCCCTTCTTGACCTCAATGAGGAGGCCGCGCGCAAGCGGGCCGCCGACCTTGCGGGCGCTGTTGCCTTCGCCTGCAATGTGACGGACCCGAACAGCATCGCCGCCGCCGTTGCCGCGGTGCGCTCGCAGCTCGGCGAGCCGGATATTCTGGTGAACAGCGCGGGCATCGTCGATCTGGCCCCGGCCGAGGATCTTTCCCAGCGCGCCTGGGATCAGACGATCGCAGTGAATCTGACCGGAACCTTCCTGATGGCCCAGGCGGTGGGCCGCGCGATGATCGCGGCCGGCAAGGGCGGGCGCATCATCAACCTGGCCAGCCAGGCCGGATCGGTCGCCATCGAAGGCCATGTGGCATACTGCGCCTCGAAATTCGGGGTCATCGGTGTGACCAAGACCCTTGCCCTGGAATGGGGGCGCCACGGAATTACCGTGAATTCGGTTTCCCCGACGGTGGTGCTGACGGATCTTGGACGCAAGGCATGGGAAGGCCCCAAGGGCGAGGCGATGAAGGCCCTGATCCCGACCGGGCGGTTCGCCGAACCGCACGAGATTGCCGCAGCCGTCGTTTTCCTGGCCTCTGACGCGGCCGCCATGGTCAATGGCGCCGATCTGCTGGTCGATGGCGGCTATACTGTCAGGTGAGGGCAAGATGCAGAGATTTCTGAACAACCCCGACGATCTTGTGGATGAAACGGTTGCCGGCTTCGTCAAGGCGCACCGGGATCTTGTCCATATCTCGCCCGAAAACCCGCGGGTGGTAGTGTCGAATTTCGCACCCCGGGCCGGGCGCGTGGGCATCGTGACCGGGGGCGGCTCGGGCCACGAACCGGCATTCATAGGCTACACCGGTCGCAACCTGGTCGATGCCGTTGCGGTGGGAGAGATCTTCTCCTCGCCCACGGCCAAGAGCTTCGCCGATGCCATTAAGGCCGCCGACGGCGGTGCAGGCGTGGCGGTGCTGTATGGCAACTATGCCGGCGACAACATGAACGTGAAGATGGCTGCCCGCATGGTGGCCAAGGAGGGGATCGAGGTCGCCACCGTCGTGGCCAACGATGATGTCTGTTCGGCCCCCCCCAGCGAACGCGATCGGCGCCGAGGTGTGGCGGGCGAAATCTTCATGTGGAAGATCGGCGGCGCTAAGGCAGCCACGGGTGCGACCCTTTCCGAGGTGCAGGCCGCCGCCCAGAAAGCCATCGATGCGTGCCGTTCCGTAGGGGTAGGCCTTGGCCCCTGCACACTGCCAGCCGTGGGCCATCCGAACTTCCAGATCGAGCCGGGCACGATGGAAGTGGGCATCGGCCACCATGGCGAGCCCGGAACACGGGTCGAAAGTCTGCGTACGGCGAACGAGGTGGCCGACGACATGCTGAAGATCGTCATGGACGACCACGCCCTGCCGGCCGGCACCGAGGTGGCGGTTCTTGTCTCGGGCCTGGGTGCGACACCGGTGAACGAGCTTTATGTGCTGTATGACCGCATCGAAACCGGACTTGCGGCCATGGGGATGAAGGTGCACAAGGCCTTCGTCGGCAATTATTTCACCTCTCTGGAAATGGTCGGGGCCACACTGACGGTCATGGCGCTGGATGATGACCTGAAGGCCCTGCTTGACATGGATTGCGCGTCGCCCGCGCTGTGAGGATCGCATGACACATATTCCGAACGCCGGTCAGTCGGCGATCATCGAGGAACTGGCCGAAGTCATTGTCGCCAACAAGGCATGGCTGTCCGAGATTGATGGCAAGATCGGTGATGGCGACCATGGCAGCAATATGGCCAAGGGGTTCGGCAAGGCTGCCGAACGTATCCACGGAAAGGACATGTCGCTGGATGCGGCAATGCTGGTCCTGTCCGATGTCCTGATGGGCGAGATCGGTGGTTCGATGGGGCCGCTTTATGGCCTCATGTTCGAGGAAATGGCCGGTGCGTTGAAGGGAAGGGATGACATCGACGCCGATGCTTTTTCCGCCATGTTGCATGCCGGGCTTGCGGGCGTTCAGGGCGTAGGCAACGCCAAGGTCGGCGACAAGACCCTGATTGATACGCTGGTGCCCGCCGTCGCGGCCTTTGATGCGGCGAAGGGCAGGGGATTTGCCGCCGCATTGACCGAGATGGAAGCCGCTGCCGAACGGGGGCGCGACAGCACGATAGACCTTGTGGCCCGGATCGGGCGGTCCAGCCGCCTGGGCGAGCGTTCGCGCGGCGTTCTGGATGCCGGGGCCACGTCCTGCTGCCTGATCCTGACAAGCCTGGGCGCGTCCTTCCGGAAACGCCTTTCGTGAGAGAGCCATGCCCGGCCAGGCGCAAGTCAGGCTTGAAACGGCAACTGCCTTCTGTCCATGTTATCGCATGGCACAGATCACGGGCAGAGATATCGTAGACCTCTTCAGGCTGATCGCCCTGCGCCTTTCCGAAGGAAGAAGCGAGCTCGGTGCGCTGGACGGCGCGATCGGCGATGCCGATCACGGCAACTCGATGGCCGAGGGGTTTTCCGCGGTCGTACGCGCTACATCCGCAATGACGAACGCGGCACCGTTCGAATTGCTGATGGTGGCGGGGCGGTCGTTCCTTTCTGCCGTGGGCGCCACCACCGGGCCGCTATACGCCAGCGCCATGCTGGCCGCCGGGCGTGATCTGGAGGGGAAGGTCACGCTGGAACCGGCCGATGTGGTGCGGCTGGTTCCAGCCTTCGCCCGCGGGATCGCCGAGAGGGGCAAGGCAAGACCCGGGGACAAGACCATGATGGATGCCTGGGGCCCTGCGGCCAGGGCTGCAACGGATGCGCTCAACGCTGGCCTCGCACCTGCCCGCTGTCTGAGCCTTGCCGAAACAGCCGCCCGGGAAGGCTGTGACGCAACGCGGGCCATGGTCGCCTCGATCGGTCGTGCTGCCAGGCTTGGGGCCCGTAGCCTTGGGCATGTCGATCCGGGAGCAGCTTCTGCCGTGATCGTGATCGCCGCGCTGCACGAGTGGTTGGCCGACCACGAGGCCGCAACGGCAGAGGGAAGCGGTTGATGGCATCGGGGCTGGGCGGCAGGCCAGCGGATGACGCAGCAGTGAGGATGCCGCTCCGCTTCGGCGACGACCCGCTGCTCTGGGCGTCGTGGCTCTATTACGAGGAAGGGCTGACCCAGGGGACCATCGCCGAACAGATGGGCGTGTCGCGGCCGACAGTGAATGCCTATCTGGCCGAGGCGCGTGCGCGCGGCATCGTCAACGTCGAGATCTCGCCCGAGAAATTCAGCGACCTGAGCATCGCGCAGTCACTGCGCGACCATTTCGGGCTGCAGGATTGTCTTGTCATCCCGACCGAAGGCGTCGAGCGCCCGCTGATCCCGCGCCTGGGCGAGGCGGGGGCAAGGGTCATCGCACGCATCCTGCGCTCCGGCGATACGCTGGCGGTGACCTGGGGCAGGACCGTCCTTTCGCTTGCCGATCAGATCGGACCGCTGGATCTAAAGGATGTGCGGGTGGTTCAGGCGACGGGTGGCACCACCGCCAGGATTCCCTGGACCCCGGAAGCCTGCGCTTCGACCCTGGCCAAGGCCATAAATGCACGCGCCATCCCGATCTCTGCCCCCGCCATCGTCTCCTCGGCTGAAGTCCGCGCCATGCTGATGCAAGAGGCCGTCCTTGCCGAGCAGCTGGCAATCCTTGCAGAGGCTGACAAGATCGTCATGGGCATTTCGTCTCTGCGACCGGAAAGCACCATCCATACCAGCGGCTTTCTGGATGGCACGATGCAGCTTGCGCATTATCAGGACGCGGTGGGCAGCCTGGCGGGGCGCTTCATCTCGGCGCGGGGCGAGCCGGTGATCGGCCCCATGCATGATCGCACCATCGGCCTGACCCTGGACCAGCTTCGGCGCATTCCGCAGCGCATCGCCATCGCCGGCGGCCTCGACAAGGTTGCCGCAATCCTGGCTGCGCTTCGCGGCGGCTATGTCAGCATACTTGTCACCGACATTGCCACCGGTCGCGGCATCCTGTCCGCCGAGGGCTACCGTGAACCGCCGCGCCGATCCGCGCCCCAGTCGGATGCGCCGCTTCCTGCGCGGATGGAAGTCAAGAAGTTCATCAACGATCCGAAGGATGCCGTGGACGAGGCGCTTCGCGGGGCCCTGGCTGCGCATGAGGATCTGATTGCTCCGGTGCCCGGCTCGACCCGCGCCGTCCGTGCGATCGATGGACCGCGGCCCGGCAAGGTTGCCGTGGTGATCGGTGGCGGTGCGGGCCACGAACCCGCCTTCTGGGGCTACGTCGGACCCGGTCTGGCGGATGCCGCTGCCGTCGGGAACATCTTTGCCTCGCCGCCGCCCGACCCCATCATTGCCGCGACCCGCGCGGTGCAGGGTGGTGCCGGCGCGCTTTACATCTACGGGAACTTTTCCGGCGATGTGATGAACTTCGACATGGCAGCCGAAGTCATGGAGGCCGAGGGCGTAAGGGTCCGCTCCATCGTGACAACGGATGACATCGCCTCTTCCCCGATCGAACTGCGCACATCCCGCCGCGGCGTGGCTGGCAATGTGTTCACCTTCAAGATCGCGGGCGCGGCAGCTGCGCGGGGGCTTGCGCTGGACGCCTGCGAAGCACTGGCGCGGCATGCAAATGCGCGGACATACACGATGGGTCTTGCCCTGGAACCGTGCAGCCTTCCCGAAACGCGCCGGCCGACCTTTGCCCTCGGACCCGGAGATATGGAGATCGGCGTCGGCGTCCACGGCGAACCGGGCGTGGAACGCCGTGGCATCGAGAGAGCCGATGCCTGTGCCGACCTGCTGCTGGACCGCATCCTTTCGGAAATGCCCGCCAGTCGTGGAGACGAAGTGGCCCTGCTGGTGAATTCGCTGGGAAGCACGGTTAACTTTGAACTCTACATCATTCTGAAGCGCGTCCGTCAGAGGCTTAAGGCACGGGGGCTTCGCGTGCATCGGACCTTTGTGGGGGCTTACTATACTTCGCTCGACATGGCGGGCGTATCCCTTTCCATGATGCATCTGGATCCCGAACTGAAGGAATTGCTCGATCATCCTTGCCGGTCGGCGGCGCTGACGATCCTGCCAGAAGAGCGGATCACCGCGAAGGCCACCTGACCGGCCCCATGGAAAGGACTGGGGAGTGATGCAGCGTCTGCCGGACCGACGCGGGCTGGCGACACGAGGAAAAGCCGCGTCAGCGAAAGCGGCACTGCGGCGCGCTGAAATGGGGGCGACACGGTTCCGTCATGAAGCTGGAACCGACCCCTGCAGGTTACTGCCATGCCCCACCCCGCCGCGCAGGATTACCGCGGCAGCAGAGATTGACCTGAATTTTCGATCATTCTAGAAATATGGTATAAGGGGATGACGCCATGGATATCGACATTGCGGCCTCGCGCCTGGCCGCGTTGGGCAACCCGATCCGGCTGCGGCTGTATCGATTACTCGTGCGCGCCGGCGAGGCAGGGCTGTCCATGGGGCAGATCCAGGAAAAGTTGGGCATTCCCGGCTCGACGCTGTCGCATCACTGCCGCGGCCTCGTTCATGTGGATCTGATCCAGCAGCAGCGCGCGGGCACCTCGCTGATCTGCCGAACGAATTATCCGGTGATGCGCGCGTTGATCGACGATCTTGCCGCGGAATGCTGCGCCGACGCTTGCGGCACAACGGAATGACCCGGCATCATCACGTCTTACCTGGCAAGTTCCCCGGCAGATGGGGGTCTGCGCAAGCCGCAGGCGCATTGCGACCCAGGGTCAGGCACAGAGCCAATCGCCCAGCCCCGCGTTCTGCGGCGACCTGCAGAACAGGCCCCGCCGTCGGGATGTTGATCGCATCATCCGGCCTGCCCGGCACACGGGGCCCAAGCGTTACCGCGGTGCTGTTACGGACATGCGTGGCCGTCGGTCTGCGGCAGGGCGCTTGCACGGCTGTGCCGATGCCGGCAAAGCGGCCATACCGGGCGGCAAGCATCAGCCCGCCAGGGGGTGCGCATGGCGTTGACCCTGCCTGTTGAGCGGCGCGGATGGATCGTCGCGGCGCTGGGGGTGGCCCAGACCATCGGCTGGGCCTCCAGCTATTACATTCCGGCCGTGCTGGCTGCGCCAATGGCGGCAAGCTTCGACCTGTCTCCGGTCTGGGTCTTCGGGGCGTTTTCCATCGCGATGGTGGTCTCGGCCACGATCGGGCCCTGGGCCGGGGCGCGTATCGACCGGATCGGCGGGCGGGGCGTCCTGATCCTGTCCAACCTGGTCTTTGCCCTGGGGTTGGGGCTTCTTAGCCTTGCCGCTTCGCCGGGGATGCTGTTCCTCGGATGGGCAATCTTGGGTCTCGGCATGGGCATGGGGCTTTACGAGGCCGCCTTTGCCACCCTGGCCGGCATCTACGGCAAGGAGGCGCGCGGTCCGATCACCGGCATCACCTTGATCGCCGGCTTCGCCAGCACGGTTGGCTGGCCCTTGTCCGGGCTGATGCTGGCCACCTGGGGCTGGCGCGAGGCCTGCCTGGGCTGGGCGCTGATCCACCTGGGGCTGGCCCTGCCTCTGAACGCGCTGTTGCCGAAAGGGACGGAACGGATCGTGCCGACGGTGGCCGAGACCGCGGACGGCCCGCCGCCCTCGCGCCGGGCGTTGTGGCTGCTGGCCTTCGTCTTTGCGGTGACCTGGTTCAACTCGACCGCGATGGCTGCGCATCTGCCGGGCCTGTTGCAGGCGGCGGGGGCGAGCGGCGCCATGGCGATCGCCGCCGGGGCGCTGATCGGCCCGGCGCAGGTGGCCGCGCGAGTGCTGGAGTTCGGGCTTCTGCGGCGGTTCCATCCGCTGATCTCGGCCCGGCTGGCGGCCTCGGCGCATCCGCTGGCCGCCGTCTGCCTGGTCGGGTTCGGGGGGCCTGCCGCCTATGCCTTCGCCCTGCTGCACGGGGCGGGCAACGGGATCCTGACCATCGCCAAGGGCACCCTGCCGCTGGCGCTGTTTGGAGCCGCCGGATATGGCGCGCGGCTTGGCTGGCTGAATGCCCCGGCGCGGGTGTTGCAGGCTGCCGCGCCGCTGATCTTCGGGGCGGCGCTGGCGGCCTGGGGGCTGCAGGCGATCTGGCTGACCGCGGGGATCGGAGTGCTGGCGACGCTGGCGCTTCTGGCGATCAGGCGCGGCTGAGCCTGCGGGCTGACAGCCAGCTTGCCAGCGCCATGGCGCCTGCCGTGGCCAGGCACAGCGGCAGGCCGCCGATCTGGTAGCTGAGACCGGACAGTAGCGTTCCGACCAGCCGCCCCGCGGCATTCGCCATGTAATAGAAGCCCACGTCCCGCGTGATGCGCTCGGCCGATCCGAAGGCGAGGATCAGGTAGGAATGAACCGAGGAATTGACCGCGAAGACAAAGCCGAAGACCAGAAGCCCCCCGATCAGCGTCGCCGTCAGCCAGGGCGCTGGCCCTCCCGCCGCCCAGGCCGCCACGGCCAGCAGGAAAGGGATCGGCACCAGCAGGCCCGCCCAGAAGATTGCCTTGCGCGTCGTCTCGGCCTCGGGCTGGCCCTTGGCGCCCAGAAGGCGGGGAGCCGCGGCCTGCACCGCGCCATAGGCGATGATCCAGAGCGCGAGAAACCCGCCGATCAGGAAGAAGGCCGCGCGCCGGCCCTCGGGGGTGCCGTCGGACAGCACCGCCTGGAAATAGACCGGGATACCAACGACGAACCACACGTCGCGGGCCCCGAACAGGAACATCCGGGCAAGGCTCAGCCGGTTCACCCGCGCGTCCTTCGACCGCCAGCCGCCCCAGGCCTCGTCCGCCTTCATCCGCCCCGGCAGGCCTGCGGGCAGGAACAGGACCACCGCGATCAGGATAACGGCCAGCACCGCGGCCATCCCCCAGACCGCCGCCCGGAACCCCGCCAGCGCCAGAAGCGCCGCGCCAAGGAAGAAGCCCAGGCCCTTCACCGCGTTCTTCGACCCGGTGAGCAGCGCCACCCAGCGGAACAACCCGCCATCCTCTTTCGGGGCCAGCAGTTTCACGGCGGATTTCGACGACATCTTGGCCAGATCCTTGGCCACACCCGAGACGCCCTGCACCGCCATCACGAAGACGACCGAGGCCGGGATCGACCAGCCGGGGTCAAGCTGCGCCAGCGCCACGAGGGCCCCGATCTGCAAGGCGAGCCCGCCATACAGCGTCGCGGCCAGGCCGAAGCGCGCGGCCAGCCAGCCGGCGGCGAGGTTGGTGACGATGCCGGCGACTTCATACAGCAGGAACAGCCAGGCCAGCTGGATCGGCGTGAAGCCGAGGCTGTTGAAATGCAACAGCACCAGCATCCTGAGCGCGCCGTCCGACAGCATGAAGGCCCAGTAGACTGCCGTGACGGCAGCATAGGCGCGAATGGGGTTCGGTGCGGTCATCGGCGGGGCCTGAGGCTGGCGGGCGGACCGGGGGTTTTCCACCCCCGGACCCCCGGAGGATATTTCGGAACGGAAGAAGGGGTCAGAGGCTGGATGCGACCATGCGCGCGATGTCGGCCAGCCGGCAAGCATAGCCCCATTCGTTGTCATACCACGCATAGACCTTCACCTGAGTGCCGTTGATGACCATGGTCGAGGGGCCATCGACGATCGAGGACCGCGGGTCGTTGGTGAAATCGCAGGAGACGAGCGGGCGCGTCTCGTAGCCGAGGATCCCTTTCAACGGGCCTTCGGCGGCGGCGGCAAAGAGGGCGTTGACCTCGTCGGCCGTGGTGGGCCGCTCGACCTCGAACACGCAATCGGTCAGCGAGGCGTTCAGCAGCGGCACCCGCACCGCATGGCCGTTCAGGCGCCCCTTCAGTTCCGGGTAGATCAGCGTGATCGCGGTGGCGCTGCCCGTGGTGGTCGGGATCAGGTTCATCAGCGCCGAACGCGCCCGGCGCATGTCCTTGGCCGGGCGGTCCACGATGGTCTGGGTGTTGGTCACGTCATGGATCGTGGTGATCGAGCCGTGCCGGATGCCGAGGTTTTCATGGATCACCTTGACCACCGGGGCCAGGCAGTTGGTGGTGCAGGAGGCGGCGGTGATGAGGTTTTGCGATCCGTCATAGAGGTGATGGTTCACCCCATAGACCAGGTTCAGGGCGCCGCCGTCCTTGACCGGGGCAGAGACCACGACCTTCTTCACCCCGGCGGCGTGGTAGGGCGCGACCTTGGCGGCGGTCTTGAAGACGCCGGTGCAGTCGATCACCAGATCGACGCCCAGTTCGCCCAGCGGCAGGGCCTCGATGGTCTTTTCATGGGTCAGGCGGATCCTCTGCCCGCCCAGCATCAGGGCGCTGTCTGCGGCCGAAACCGGGGTATGCCAGCGGCCGTGGACACTGTCGAACTCCAGCAGCAGCGCGTGCTGTTCGGCATCGCCGACCGGATCGTTCAGCAGCACGATCTCGCCGCCCGCACCGGTGTCGATCAGGTCGCGCAGGACGAGTTTTCCGATCCGGCCAAGGCCGTTGAGTGCGATCCGGGCCATGGCTCAGGCCTTCGCTTCGGTGTCGGCGCCGATGGCGTCCACGCGGGCCTGCAGCGACAGGCGGCTCAGGCTCTCGAACGGCAGTTCGACGAAGGCCGCGATCCGGCGGCGCAGGGCGGCATAGGTCTGGGCAAACACCAGCGCCTTTTCCGCATCGGTCCCGGTCGCCTTCACCGGGTCGGGCAGACCCCAGTGGCCGGTGATCGGCTGTCCCGGCCAGGGCGGGCATTCCTCGGCCGCCGCCGTGTCGCAGACGGTGAAGACAAAATCCATCACGATGGAATCGGGCTTCTGGAAATCCGAAATGTGCTTGGACCGCAGGCCTTTCACGTCATGGCCATTGCGGCGCAGCACATCCAGCGCGAAAGGGTTCAGTTCGGTTCCCGGCCGCGTTCCGGCCGAAAAGGCCTGAAACCTGCCCTTGCCCAGATCGCGCAGAAGCGCCTCGGCGAAGATCGACCGGGCCGAGTTGCCCGAGCAGATGAAGAGTACGTCGAAATCGGTGTCACGCATGGCGGGATCCTTCTGCTCGGGGAAAAGAGGGGAAATGAGGTCGGGCCGGCCGCGGCCCACATCCAGCGCGAGATAGCCGATCAGGCCCTCGGTCGCGTCCAGATCGACCGCGTAGTAAAGGGAACGGCCGTGCCGGGTGACGCTGACCAGGCCCGAGGCAGTCAGGTCCGCAAGGTGATGGGAAAGAGTGTTCTGCTTAAGGTCCAGCGCCTCGGCAATCTCTGTCGGGCGCACTCCTTTCGGAGCAAAGCGCATGAGCAGGCGAAATACGGTCAGCCGACCGGGATGGCCGAGCGTGGCGAAGGCATGGGCAGCGCGATTCAGTTCCATGTTTCCCGAATGCAGGAAACTAAAGCCCGCGTCCAGTGAAGGTTTCATGACGGTCG
Organism: Tabrizicola sp. YIM 78059; assembly: GCF_004959785.1. Taxonomy (NCBI): domain Bacteria; kingdom Pseudomonadati; phylum Pseudomonadota; class Alphaproteobacteria; order Rhodobacterales; family Paracoccaceae; genus Tabrizicola; species Tabrizicola sp. YIM 78059. The sequence goes on along the minus strand of NZ_SJZH01000009.1, from coordinate 117,088 downwards.
GGCCTTGCGATATGGGCCCGGCTGCAGAATGGCAGCACAGCCGCATGCCTTGTCGCGCGGGGACGGGTGCGGAATTCCGCGATTGCCAGCACCCTCCCGCTGCGCCTATGCTGTCGCCCATGATGCCGAGCCGCCGTTCCCAACCCCGCATCGCGGGCATTCTGGCGCTGCCGGTCCCCTTGAACAATCGCCATCTCCGGCATGACAGCGCAAGGATATGCCACACCGACCGACGACCAGGCGACCTGGCGCGACGCAAGTCCGCCACCCGGCCGACTGCCGCCGCACATGGTAGCGTTCCTTCAGGGCGGGGTGGCCCCGATCCTCGGGGTTCGGGGTGTTGATGGCCGGCCGCTTGTCGGTTCCGCAACGGCCTGCCGGGTGCACGAGGCGACGGTGGTCCGGCTGTTTCTTGACCGTGCGCGAAACGCCCCGCTGCTTCAGGCGATCCGGGCCGGCAGCGCGATAGCCGCGACCTTTTCCAGCGCGCGCGACCACCGGTCGATCCAGCTCAAGGCCCCATCCGCGCTGGTCGGCGACCCCGAGCCGGAAGATCTTCCCGAAATCACCCGTCAATGCGTCATCCTGTCGGATGAACTGATGGATCTGGGATATACGCGGGCACAGGCGCTGGCCTATGTGGCCTTCGACCCCGCCTGCCTTGCGGTGGTCGAGTTCCAGCCAGATCGCGTGTTCACCCAGACCCCGGGCCCCGGCGCCGGGGCAGAGTTGCGGCGATGACTGTCTGCGGCCTTCGGGCCCTGCGCGGCGCAATGGAGGGGATCGCGGCTTCGCTGCTGTCCACCTGCGACGCCGACGGGCGGCCCAATGTCTCGATGATCAGCCAGGTCCACTGGGTGGATGATGACCATGTGGCGCTGTCGTGGCAGTTCTTCAACAAGACCCGGGCCAATCTCCTGGCCACCGGCAAGGCCTGCGTCGAGATCTTCGACCCCCGCACACATGCCCGCTATCGTCTGCATCTCGACCATGTGGAGACCCGCACCGAAGGACCGCTTTACGAAATGATGAAGGCGCGCCTTGCCGGCATCGCCTCGCATCACGGGCTGGAGGGGGTGTTCCGTCTGCTGGGGGCCGACATCTTTCGCGTGGTGGGGGTCGAGCAGCTCACAGCTCCGGTGGTAGCGCGGCAGGACGACCGCCCGCCGCTTCTGTCGGCCGTGCGCAGCTGCATCGACGATCTGGCGCGCTGCCGCGACTTCGACGATCTGGCCGATGCGCTGCTGGACGGGGTGGTAAGGCATCTGCGCATTCCCCATGCCATCCTGCTGATGGCCGAAGGCGACGGCCGGCTGTTTGCCATCGGATCGCGCGGCTATCCCTCGTCAGGCGTCGGGGCCGAGATACTGCCGGGCGAGGGCGTGATCGGTGTGGCTGCACGCGAAGCTGTGCCCATCCGCATCGGCCACCTCAGCGCCGACTACCGCTATGGTGCGGCGCTGGGCGCGGCGGCGCGACAGGCCGGGCTTGTCGCCGGAGAACCGCACGGTGTGCCCTTCCCTGGCCTAGGCGATCCGCACAGTCAGATCGCGGTGCCCATCCTGTCGGCGGGCAGGGTGCTGGGTGTGCTGTTCTGCGAAGCACGCGAAATCATGCGCTTCGATCATGAGCACGAGGATGCGCTGATGCTGCTGGCCGGCTATCTGGGTGCGCTTGCCACCCTGCTTGGCGAGGATGAGCCACGGCCTGCCGACACATCCGGGCTGCCGGCCGATCCCCCTTCGGGCCTTGTGACCGTGCGGCACTTCGCTCGCGACGACAGCGTGTTTTTGGACGGCGACTACCTGATCAAGGGCGTTGCCGGTGCGATCCTGTGGCGCCTGCTGCGGCAGAATGCCGAGTCAGGCCGCACGGACTTCTCTACCCGCGAACTGCGGCTTGACCGCACCCTGCGCCTGCCCGCCCACGCCGAAAATCTGGACGCCCGGCTGGTGCTGCTGCGGCGGCGGCTGGACGAAAGGGGTGCCTGCCTCAGGATCGAGAAGACCGGTCGGGGCCGGTTCCGCCTGATCGCGGCCTGCGGGATCCGCCTGAAGGAAATGGGCGAGGCCGCTACGCCGGCCGGCTGACCGTTCAAGGCGCTTAGCATTCTTTTACGGATTCCTGCCGGGAGACTTAGCAAGCGTCCGGCCCCTGCTTCGCCTATGACACCCGCCAGGCGAAAGCCGGTTCGGTCAGCCCGGTTGGCTGCAATCCCTTTCCGGTCATCGCCACCACAAACCAGACAAGGACCGGTGCTGCTTGCGCCGGTCGCAACAGCAATCGGGCAGGCCTTTGCCCGGAACAGGAACGACATGAACGCCGAAATTCTCAGGCGCCGGGTCTCCGGCGCCGTCATCACTGCCTTGGAACCAGCCTTCGGCGCGGATCACGACGCACTGGTCTGGAACGGTCGCAAGCCGGCGCACCGGGCCGGACTCATCGTTCGCGCCGCATCGGTCGCCGACGTGCAGGAGGCGGTCCGCTTTGCCGCTGCCAACGGGCTTACCGTGTCGCCGCGCGGGGGCGGCCATCACTTCACCGGGGTTGCGACGCGGGCCGACATGGTGATCGACCTCGGCGCACTGAATGGCCTGCGGATCGACGCAACGGCCCGAAAGGCGCGGGCGGAACCTGGCGTCACCAACCTTCAGATGGCCACGGCTCTAGATCGGAAGGGCTTGGCCTTTCCGCTTGGCCATTGCGGCAGCGTACCGATGAGCGGCTATCTTCTGGGCGGCGGCGTCGGCTGGAACGGTGGCGCCTGGGGTATGGCCTGCGGTCTGGTGACTTCAGCCGAAGTCGTTCTGGCGGATGGCCGCCTTGTTACTGTCTCGGCAACCGAGAACCCCGAGATCTTCTGGGCCGTGCGGGGCGCAGGCCCGGGCTTCTTCGGGGTCGTCACCGCATGGCATCTGGACCTGAAGCTTGCGCCCGCCGTGATCGAGACGGTGGTGCGGGTCTATCCCGGCAAGATGGCAGACGAGGTTGCCTCCTGGGCAGAAACGGTGATGGCCAAGGCCCCCACCGCGGTCGAGTTTACCGCAAAGGTGGCGGCAGGGCCAGCTGGCCCGATCATCGCCGTGATCGCCACAGTGTTTGCCGACAGCGCCGAGGCCGCGCGTATGGTGCATGCGGACCTTGCCCTGGGCGCACCCCCGGCGCTGGACCAGATCGGTCCGATGCAGTCGCCGCTTGCGGGCCTGTATATGGCGACCGATCCGTCTGTGCCGGCCGGTCGGCGCTATCGTGCGGATTCGGTCTGGTCGGATGGTTCGCTGGGCCAGATTCTGGGCCATGTGGTGGAAGGGATGGCCCGTGCGCCTTCGGCGGAAACCTTCGCGGTCCTCACCCTGGCTCCGAACGCCGTTCCCCTGCCGGCAGATGCCGCCTTTTCTTGCGGCGGACGCATTTTCGGCGCCATTTACGCGCTGTGGGCCGACGCGGCCGAGGATCCGCGCAACTCGGCCTGGCTGCACGGGCTGATCGCCGAGATCGCGCCGCTTGCAACGGGTGCCTACGTCGGGCTGTGCGACCTTGACCGTCCGGGCGGCCATCTGCCCACGCATTCCGAAGCGGCGTCGCTTCGCCTTGCCGCCCTGAGCAGACGGTTCGACCCCGCCGGGGTGTTTGCATCCGCACCGGCGGCTGTCGTTCAGGCCGCCGAATGATGCCCGCATCGACATGGGGTGAACCCCCGGAAAGGAAGATCAGGATGAAATCCCTTGCATTCCCGATGGTATTCGGCCTCGCCTTCACCACTCCGGCCCTGTCGGCGGACCCGGACGCAGAGCAGATCGCGCGCGGGGCATACCTGGCCACGATCATGGACTGCGCCGGGTGCCACATGCCTCGGGGCGCCGACGGCGCCCTGATCATCGAGGCAGGCCTGTCGGGCGGCACCATAGGCTTCGAGATCCCCGGCCTCGGCATCTTCTGGCCGCCCAACCTGACGCCCGACGCATCCGGGCTGGGCGGCTGGAGCGATGCCGAAATCGCTGCGGCGATCATCGGCGGCACCGCACGGGACGGGCGCATGCTGGCCCCGGTCATGCCGTCGCCGTCTTATGCCGCCCTTGCACCTGAGGATCTAAACGCGCTCATCGCCTGGCTGCGCGCACAGCCGCCCGTCGAGGCACCACGCTTCGGACCGGTCGCTGCGGCCGACGATGCCCTGGCGCCCTTCTACCAGGTGACACTGCCGCCGCAGTGAAGCCTGTCGGCCGCCCCGCTGCGTCATGCTGCCGGGGCTGCCGCCAACCGATCGTGCCGGCGCAGTCTTCAGCCTCTGCTGACCCGTGCGATCATCAATGCCGACATCACGGCGGTGCCCGCGGCAAGACCGACCCACAGGCCGGAAATGCAAAGGTCGGCCCCGTCCGCCAGCCGCAGGCCAAGGGGGGGCGCCCAGGGCCCGGTAGCCTGCAAGCGTAAGGACCATGGGTACCCGCGTGTCCTTGCGCCCGCGCAGAAGGCCTGCGGCGACCGAAACCGGGTTTGCCAGGGCCTCGGTCAGGCCAAGCATTGCCAACGTACCGACGACCAGCAAGGCGGTAGAGGCTCCGACAGGGTCGGCCTGAAACATTCGGCCTGTCAGCGGCGCGGCCATCAGGACCAGGATCAGGCAGACCGCCGATGGTGCCTGCGGCGAGGTAGAACAGGCGCGACTGAAAGTCGCTGCCGACCGCGACAGCGGCCAGCGTCCCCGCACCGAAGGCAGCCGAGACCACGAGCGTGTTGGTGACGCTCATGGCCATATTGACCAGCGCGATGCCCATGATGGGAAGGGCAAGACGGATCAGCGCGCGGGCTTCGGCAAGGGTTTGTCGAAAACGCTCGGTCGCGGGTGGCTCCGGTGCGGCCGCTGCAAGAGTGATGCCGGTCATGGGAACTGTCCCCGAAAAGGTGCGGGTTGCCGCGTCACGGGCAACCCGGTTGCGGGCGGGCAGGGGGTGCATGCCCGTCACATCGGGGAAGCTCAGCCCCAGTTGCGGTCGTGTTCGGCATGGGTGCGCAGATAGCCGCCGGGACCGAAGTGCCGGTCGTAGAAGGCCAGGTCCAGCCGGTGCGCCTGAAGATACATCTTGGCATAGACAGGCGGCACCGTGGCCGGAAAGCGCCCGAAGGTGCCGAGAACATAGTCGGCCATGATCGTGGCGATCTCGATCGCCTCGGCGTCGATCGGGGCGGCGGCCGACCGGACGGAGGCATTGTCCCGATACGGCCCGCCCTGAGCTGGGTCGAACGGCCCGCCCGCGCCGAACTTGCGCCGCACCACCGATTCCACAGCGGCGCGCATGTCGGCATGGTGCGGGGGCACATGCGCCTCGAACACGCCCGGCAGGCCGGTGACATGTGGCAGCGGATTGCCCTCCAGCATCTCGAACCGGAAGCCGAGGCCCGGCACGGCCGGATCTCCGCTCGCCCCCAGCACAGCGAATGGGTTGAGGCCGGAGTACATCCAGCCCCCCAGCCCCAATGCCTGTAGCATCAGCGCTCCGGAGTAGCAGGCCGTCCCCATCTCGACCGAGACATCGGTCATCGCATCCTGCTCGACGAAGGTCATCGGATAAGCCGCCGCGAGGTCGATCCGGTGGGCGAAGCGTTCCAGCCCAGGGATCTGGCGGTCGTTGATATCGTCGTAGATCCCGGTCCCGTTCTGCACGAGGTAGAGCAGCATCAGGATGACATGCTGGGCGAGGTCTGCCACCGGCCAGATCAGGGTCGAGCCGGGAACGTTCGCGCACCACCTGTTGTGCCCCTCCATGTAGGGCATCTCGGCGGGCAGGTTCAGCCGACCGTCAGCAAGCTTTACGATCCGCGCGCGATGGGCCTTGACCCAGGCATGCAGGTCGCGATTTCCGGTTTCGGGCACCGGTGTCATGTCCCGCGTGGGCAGGAAATAGACGCCGGTATCGTCGGTGAAGAAGAACTCCGTCGTGTGAAAGCCGGCCGCCGAAGGGAAACTGCGCCCACCCGCCGCAGTGGTGTAGTTGGGCAGCTGCCCGGCATAGGCCGGGTGATGGGCAAAGAGATTCGCCCAGCCGGTATTGCCCGCGATCGTGGCGATCAGCAGCATTTGTTCAACCGGATCGAGCGGTTGCGGTGGCTCGGCAGAGGCAAAGGCCAGCGGGCCGGTCGGGATTGTCGCGCCCCGGGCAAAGCGGCGCGAGCGGCGGCCTTGGATCGCCTCGATCAGCGGGAAGGTGGCGGCCTGCACGACGCCACGCGGCAGGGGAGAGAAAGAATCGAGCATGAGTCTGCCTTTCGTTGCAATGTCTTCGCCCCGGGCTCTTCCGAGGCCGGCGAGCAGGGTTCCGGCGCCGATCAGTGTCGTGCCCAAAAGCCGTCTGCGGGTGATGTGGGACATGGGAGCCTCCGATGCGGGGCCATCCCGCGCCGGGCAGATGCCACGCGCTGCATCGGCGGCGTGAGGCACAGACTCGACGGAATCGGTCCGAATGTGCCATCATTGACCATGGCTACGCCTTGTTCGCCGCGCCGGATTTCCGTCTGCCTCGTTGCCGTTCCCGAGATCTCCTCGGGCGTGCTGCACGGGTTGCTCGAGGTGTTCAGCTTCGTCGGCAGCGGGTGGGAGGCGCTGACCGGTTGGAGCGCGGGCCCCTGCCGTTTCACCCCGCGAGTCGTCGCGGCAGGCCGCGAGCCGTTCCGCAATTCCATCGGCGTGGCGATCCTGCCCGACCTGTCATTCGCCGAGGCAAAGCGCGCCGATATCGTGATCGTGAGTGATCTGGCCATCGGCTATGACGAAGACCCACGCGGCCGCTGGCCCGAGGCCGTGGCTTGGCTGCGCGAACAGCAGGCGCAGGGCGCGCTGATCTGTTCGGTCTGCACCGGCTCGGTCATGCTGGCCGAGGCGGGTATCCTCGACGGGCAGCAGGCGACTTGCCACTGGGCCGTGGTGGACATGCTGCGCGACCATTACCCCGCAGTGCGGCTGCACCCCGAGCGGGTGCTGGTGCCGACAGGCAACGAACACCGGCTGGTCACGGCGGGGGCCTCAGCCTCTTGGACCGACCTCGCTCTCTATCTCGTGGCGCGTTTCTGCGGCGAGGAGGAGGCGCGACGCACGGCCAAGCTGTTCCTGTTCGGTGACCGAAGCGACGGCCAGTTGCCTTTCGCCGCCCGCGTTCGTCCGCGCCAGCACAATGATGCCGCCATAACCGCCGCGCAGGACTGGATCGCGCTGAATTACGCCGCGCCCAACCCCGTTGCAGGAATGACCGCCGCGTCGGGGCTGACAGATCGGACATTCAAGCGCCGCTTCGAGGCCGCGACCGGCTATGCGCCGCTTGATTACGTGCTGTCCTTGCGCATCGAGGAGGCCAAGCAGATGCTGGAAACTTCCGACGATCCCATCGAAGCCGTTGCAGCCGAGGTGGGCTATGCCGAGCCCGCCGCCTTCCGCCGCGTCTTCAAGCGATCGACGGGCATCGCGCCAGCACAGTACCGGCAGAAGTTCCGCTGGGTGGTCGAGGCCCGACCCCGCGCTGGCTGAACCCGCAGCTCGGCCCCCCCGGCCGCCAACCGGTCGCGTCGGGCCGTGCCTTTCAGGAAAGCCACGATGGCAGGGTTCGGGGGGCCTTTCCACTGACGGCGGCATCGGTGCAGGCGACAAGCCCGCCAAAGCGCACTGCCCGGCCCGAGAGACCGGGGCCATAGTGGGCATACTTGCCGGAATTGGTCATCAGGGCGCGGGTGCCCGGGGGGAAGACCGGCTCGGAGATCGAGCACCAGCACAGGTCTGGCAGCACCTGAACGCCGGCCCGTGCAAGCCGGTCCAGCGTGCCTTCGGCCCGTGCCTGGGCCACCACCGCGCGGCCCGCCGTGACGATGGTCGGCACCGCCACCTTCCGACCCGCAAGTGCATCGGCCAGCGCCCGGCATTCGAGGATCGAGGCATGCGGGCTGCCGATGGCAACCAGTTCCACCATCTCTGGTCCCTCGTTCAGGGTGTTCCATCCTGCCACCATGTCGGCGCGCGTGATCCGGGCGTGATCGGCATCCGGTGCGATGCGGTGGGCTTCGGGTGTAACGCCTTCCACATGCAGCATCGGCGCGGCAGACGTGGTGCCGAAGGCGGCGCACAGGGCCTTGAGGTCTTCCGCTTTGGGCGCTGCCGCCGACAGCCCGCGCAAGAGCGGGATGCGGTCGGGTGCGGCCTTGCCTGCCAGCCAGCCGATCAGCGGCCAGAACGCATCGTCAAAGCCTTCCGGAAGGTCGATGTCGATGATGCGCGTGGCTTGGCGGTTCTCGTCCAGATAGACACCCGACAGAGGTGCCCGGCCGGTCATCGCGGTGCAAAGGTCCAGGAAATCCGGGTGTTTTGCTGTCCGTGCCCCAAGGACGCTGTTGGCATAGATCACCGCGTTTGATTCCGACCAGGCGATGGCCTCGCCTTCAGTGGGCGCCGAATCCAGCAGATAGGGCGAACAGGTGAAGGTCGGCTGGCAACCCATCCGCACATAGGCATCCGCCAGCCTTTGCGCCGGGCCGCCGAAGGTTGGTGGCACGCCCTGTGCGCGCCAGTTCGCGTGATCGACCGAGATTGCGTTCATCGTGGTGGGGATGCGCACCTTCGCCCCCATGTTGGCCATCTTCTCGGCAAATGTCAGGTTGGCGGGGCTGGCGTAGATGCAGCCATCGATGTGGCTCTGAGTCACGTCGATCAGCCGTGTCGCCCCCTGATTGACCGCCATGTGGCAGAGAATGCGCATGGCCTGCGCCGTGGCCTCGCCTTCCTCGCCGGACAGCATCGCCCTGTCGTGGTCGGTCAGTTCAAGCGCGCCGGTCGTGGGTGGGGCGATGGGGATGGACAGGGTGTCCGACACGATCGCAGTGTCGGTGATGCGGGCCGATCCCGCCTGCGCGAGACGGGCGTGTGCCTCTTGTGAAAGGCGCAGGACGGGCAGGGGATGCCCGAACATCTCGGCCGCGATCATCGCGCCAAGGGTCACCACATCCTCCGGCTCGCAAAAGACCAGCGCCGCGGGGGCGTGCCCGTTCAGAGCCATGTCCAGCAGAACACCCGACCCTGTGCAGGATCCGCGCGTGCCGGGCATCACCAGGATGCGGCCCGCCATGTTCTGCCCGGCCAGCGGGTGATGCACGTCGATCACCCGCCCCGTGGCCGGGTCGACCCCGCCCCAGAAGCTGAGCGGTTCGGTGGTTGCAAGGATCCGGCCTTCGGCCTGACCGGAAAGAATGAAGCGCGCGTCCTGAGTCATTTGACGACAAATCCATGGGCAAAGGGGTCGCGGTCGTCGATGAAGATGGTGTTGTAGCCGGTCATCCGCGCCCATCCCGCGACCGAGGGGATGATCGCGTCGCGGCCCGCAACCTGTGTTGCGGCCTCGACCCGGCCCTTGAAGATCGAGCCGATGATGGATTCGTGGTGGAAGTCGTCGCCGACCTTCAGCTTCCCCTTGGCCGCAAGCTGCGCCATGCGGGCCGAGGTGCCGGTGCCGCAGGGGCTGCGGTCGATGGCCTTGTCGCCGTAGAAGACGGCGTTGCGGGCATGGGCGCCCGGCACGGTGGCCTTGCCGGTCCAAAGGATGTGGCTAAGGCCGGTGATCGCCGGATGTTCGGGGTGGGTGAAGTCGTATTTCGCGTTCAGCGCCGCGCGCAGTTTCGGGGACCATCCGATCAGCTCTCCGGCTGTGTGGTCGGCCATGTCGCGGAAGTTCTTCTGCGGCTCTACTATGGCATAGAAGTTGCCGCCATAGGCGACATCCACCACGATCTCGCCCAGGCCATCCACCTCGGCCGTCAAACCCTCGGCATACAGGAAGGCGGGGACGTTGGTCAGCCGCACTTCCTCGACGAAGCGGCCCTCTTGCCGGTATTCGATGTCCACCTTGCCGGCAGGCGCGTCGATCGACAGGCGACCGGGGGTGCGCGGGATGATCAGGCCATTCTCGATCCCCATGGTGATCGTGCCGATGGTACCATGGCCGCACATCGGCAGGCAGCCAGAGGTTTCGATGAACAACACCGCCACGTCGCAGTCGGGCCGGGTGGGCGGGTAAAGGATCGCACCCGACATCATGTCGTGGCCGCGGGGTTCGAACATCAGGCCGGTGCGGATCCAGTCGAACTCGCGCAGGAAATGGGCGCGGCGTTCCAGCATGGTCGCGCCTTCAAGCCGGGGGCCGCCGCCCGACACAAGGCGGACCGGATTGCCGCAGGTGTGTCCGTCGATGCAGGAAAAGGTATGCGTTGCCATGGGGCCTCAGAAGCGTTGTGGCGAGAATGGGGTCAGGTCGATGGGCGGCGTAGCGCCGGTGATCAGATCGGCGACCAGCCGGGCGGTGGCGGCGGATTGGGTCAGGCCGAGATGGCCGTGGCCGAAAGCATAGGTCACGCGCGGCGTCGCGCGGGCCTTGCCTATTGCGGGCAGGGTGTCGGGCAGCGACGGACGGAAGCCCATCCATTGCCGCCCACCCGTGGCCTTCAGCCCCGGCAGGAAGGCCTGCGCCTTCTTCAGCATCGCCTCGGCCCTGCGAAAGTTCGGTGGCAGCTTCAACCCGCCCAGTTCCACCGCCCCGCCGACGCGGATGCCGCTGGTCAGACGGGTGACGACAAAGCCATGACCGCCGAAGGTGACCTGCGTTCGCAGGTCGAAGGCGTCGGCCGGCAGCGTGGTATTGTAACCGCGTTCGGTCTCCAGCGGGATGCGGTCGCCAAGGCCGCGCGCAAGGTAATGCGAACGCGCGCCCGCCGCCAGAACCACCTGCCCGGCAGAAAGACTGTCGCCACCGGCCAGGGCCACGGACACCGCCTCGGCCGAGGGGCGCAGCGCAACAACCTCTCCCTTGGCCAGCGTGCCCCCGATTGACCGGAAGCGCTCGGCCAGAGCCAGAGTAAAGTCCTTCGGATCGGTGACCGATTGCCAGCCCGGCGTGAAGGTGCCGCGCACGAAGCGGGGCGAGAGGCCGGGTTGCAGGGTCTCCATCTCGGCTCGAGCCATGTGGACGACCTCGATCCCGTGTTCTTCGCGCACCTTCCAGCCGGGCAGGGCCGCGCGGAATTCGGCCTCGGATTCGTAGACCTGAAGGTTGCCTTCCTTGCGCAGCATCGGAAGGGTGCCGGTCGCGGTCAGGAAGGGTTCCAGCTCGGCGCGGGCCAGATCCATCAGCGCGGTCTGCGCGACGGTGGACCGCTGCACCTGGGCCGGGGAACAGGCCCGCCAGAAGCGCAGCATCCAGGGCATGATGCGCAGCGCATAGGCGGGCGGAACCGTCAGCGGCCCCAGAGGATCCAACAGCCATTTCGGCGCCTTGCGCAGCAGGCCAGGCGAGGCGAGCGGCAGGATGTCGGAAAAGGCCAGGGCGCCTGCATTGCCGGACGATGCCCCGGCTGCAGGGCCTTCACGATCCACGACCGTCACGGACAGGCCGCGCATCTGCAGCGCAAGCGCCGCAGACAGGCCGACGACGCCGGCGCCGACGACGATCACCTCGGGTTTGGGGGGCATGACGGGCCTAATGCGTGGCGGCGAGGAACTTCTGCAGTTCGGGATCCTTCGGTGCACCGAACAGCTCTTCCGGCGGTGCGATCTCGGCCATCACGCCCTTGTGGAAGAAGGCAACGCGGTCCGACACTTCACGCGCAAACTTCATTTCGTGCGTGACGCAGATCATCGTCATGCCTTCGGATGCCAGCATCCGCAGTGTATCCAGCACCTCGCCCACCAGCTGCGGGTCAAGGGCCGAGGTCACCTCGTCGAACAGCATGTAGTCCGGCGACATCGCCAGCGCGCGGGCGATCGCCATGCGCTGCTGCTGGCCGCCCGACAGTTTCGATGGATAGACCTTAAGCTTGTCGCCAAGGCCGACATGATTCAGCTGGCGGACCGCCTCGGCTTCAGCCTCGGATTTCGAGCGTTTCAGCACCTTGACCTGCGCCAGCATCACGTTTTCCAGCACCGTCAGGTGCGGGAAGGCGTTCCACTGCTGGAAGACGATGCCGATCTTCTGGCGCAGCTTGTTCAGGTCCGTCGTCCTTGCGTGGACCTCGATCCCGTCCACCAGGATGCGGCCGGAATCGATGGGCTCCAGCCCGTTGATGCAGGTCAGAAGCGTCGATTTGCCCGAGCCCGAGCCGCCGATCACCGTCAGCACCTCGCCCTTGGCCACGGTCAGGTTGATGCCTTTCAGAACCTCGAGCGGGCCGAAGGATTTGCGGACATTCTCGATTTCAATCATTGGACCACCGTTTTTCCAGATAGCTGCCGAACCGCGCGATCGGGAAGGAGATGAGGAAGTAGAACAGCCCGCAGATCATCAGCAGGAAAAGGGGTTCCTGCAGGCGGGTGATCAGGATCTGGGTGGATTTCAGCAGTTCCACCACCTGCACGATGTAGACAAGCGCTGAATCCTTCATCACCCCAAGGGCCAGACCGATCCAGGACGGCAGCGCCACGCGGGTGGCCAGCGGCAGGACGATCGAGGTCATGTCCTGGCCCCAGGTCATCCCCAGCGACCGCGCCGCGCGCCGCAGCGTCTGCGGCACCGCCTCGATCCCGCCGCGCACGATTTCCGCGCAATAGGCGGCAGTGTAAAGCGAGAGGACGCCACAGGCCACCGCAAAGCCCGACACGCGGAAGCCAAGCACCGTGGTCACGAACGCATTGGCCAGCACCAGCTGGATGAGCAGCGGGATCGACCGGAAGATGTCGAGCACGAAAGTCAGCGGCGCGGCCCACCAGGGGCCGATCTGGTAGCGGATCACGCCGAAGATGATCCCGAGGATCGTGCCGAAGAAGACCGAGATCGCGGTGACGATCAGTGTCATCCCGGCCCCTCTGGCCAGGAAGATCAGGTCGTTGGTGGTGAGGGCGGTATCGAACATCTGCGCCCCCTCAATACCGGAACAGCCGGGCCGCAAGCAGCCGGGCGGACAGGGTGATCACCTTGGTGATGACGTAGAAGATCACGGCGGCGATGGCGAACAGTTCGAACGTGCGGAAGGTCCGGGCGTTCAGATCGCTGGTCACGCCGTAAAGGTCGGTGTTCATGGCCACGACCGCGCCCAGCGAGGTCATCAGGATGGCCCAGACCATCTGGTTCGTCATCGGCAGGAAAGAGATCCGCAGCATCTGCGGCAGGATCACGCTCTGGAACGCCTGAATCGAGGACATGCCCAGCGACCGCGCGGCGCGGGTCTGCGTATCGGGGATGGCCTTCAGCGCGCCGCGGAAGTTTTCGGTCAGGTAGCCCGCGTTGTTGAAGGCGATCCCGATCAGCAGCGACAGGTAGGGCGACAGATGCACGCCGAAGCCGCCCAGGCCGAAATGCACCATGTAGATCTGGAACAGGGCCGGGGTGTTGCGGGCGATTTCCACCCAGGTCGCGGAAATGGCGGAAAGGATGCGGTTCCCGGACAGACGGAACAGGGTCAGCACGATGGCGACGCTGATGCCGATGACCATCGACAGGATCGCGATCTCCATCGTCACCAGCGCGCCCTGCAGCATGTCGGGCAGCGAGTTCAGCGCCTGGTTCCAGCGAAAGTTGTAGTTGAACATGGCTGCCCCGGAAGGATGCAGGAACGGACGAAGCGGGGGACTGGCCCCCGCGTCGCCTCAGGTCGTTCGGATCAGCGGTAGACGCCTTCCACGATCAGGCTGGCGGGCTCGCCGTCTCCGACCCACTTCTTGTACAGTTCGGCATAGCGGCCGGTGCGGACCTGCTGGTTGATGAACAGGTTCATGTAGTTGATCAGACCGTATTCTTCACGCAGGGTGATCAGGGCGACATAGTCGGGCACCATCGGCGCCTTGTCGACAATCTTGATGCCCGGGAAGTTGCCCGACTTGACGTTGGCTTCCGAAACTTCGACGGTAGCCACGGTGGCATCAAGCTGCCCCTGGCTCAGCGCCAGGAAGACGTCCGCCTGGGTCTGATAGGGCCGGAACTCGCCCACGCCCCATTCCTTGACCTTGCCTTCCAGCCAGATCGCCTCATAGGTGCCGGCGGTGGCGCCCACGACCTTGCCCTTCATGTCCTCCCAGGTCGCCATCTCGACCTTCTCGTTGGCCACGACGGCGTTCTCGAACGAATAGTAGGGAATGGTGAAGCCCACGGTCTTGGCACGCTCCAGCGTGTCCGAGGTCGAGGCGACCGCCACATCCACACGGCCCGACATCAGCGAGGGGATGCGTTCGGGGAAGGTGGTCTCGACGATCTCGGCCTTCACACCCAGCGCCGCAGCCAGGTCGTTGCAGTAATCGACGTCGAATCCGATCGGGTTGTTGTTTTCGTCGCGCGATCCCATCGGCGGGAAGTCCAGAACCACGGCGCAACGCAGCGTGCCCGAGGCGATGATGTCATCCAGCTTGTCGGCCTGGGCCGGCATGGCGACGGCGGAGACAGCCAGAAGGCTGAAGGCAAAAAACGAGGTTTTCACATCTCTCTCCCTGAAGGTTTTGGGGGCACGAGTCACCCGTAGCGGACTATCCCATCAGCAGAGGGACAAAGCAATCGCTAAATACAATCAGTATACAGTTAGTATCCAAGTTTGCCGCCCTTCGCACCGGGCTTCCTGTAATCGGGTTCGCGATTGCTGGTGGAGGGCAGAAACCGGATCTGCTCTGCCTGTCTTTTGCATACTTGTTGTGTGCAGATTAGCTGGATAGGCTGCATCTCGAACCGTCAGGAGACCGCGACCATGCAGCACATCATGTCCATACCGGCGCTTCGAGACAGGATAGATGCGATACTGAGGCGCGCAGGCATGAACGACATCCAGGCCCGGGCGCTGGCCACCGTCATCACGGCAGGAGAGCGGGATGCCTGCAAGTCGCACGGCATCTACCGCATCGAGGGCGTCCTGCGCACCCTGAAAGCTGGCAAAGTGAACGGCAACGCCCATCCGATGCTGCACCCCGGCGAGGGTCCCATAGTCCGGGTCGATGCCTGCGGCGGTTTTTCCAGCCCTGCATTCGAGATGGGGCTGCCGGTCCTGGTCGATCGTGCGCGCCGCCTGGGGCTGGCTGCGATGGTCGTGAACGACTGCACGCATTTCTCGGCCCTCTGGCCCGAGGTCGAAGCGGTGACCGAACACGGCCTTGCGGCGCTGGTCATGTGCCCAAGCTATGCCTCGGTTGCCCCGGCAGGCGGCAACCGTCCGCTTCTGGGCACAAACCCCCTGGCCTTCGGCTGGCCCCGCCCGGATCGCGCCCCCTATGTCTTCGACTTTGCCACTTCGGTTGCAGCCCGCGGCGAAATCGAACTGCATCGCCGGGCGGGCAAACCCTTGCCCGAGGGCTGGGCGGTCGATGCCGAGGGTCGTCCAACAACCGATCCCGGCGCGGCCCTGGCGGGGGCGATGCTGCCCTTCGGCGGTCACAAGGGGTCGGCCATCGGCACGATGATCGAACTTCTGGCGGGCGCGATGATTGGCGACCTGACCAGCCCCGAGGCGCTGGCGCATCTGGGCACCACCACGCTGGCACCGATGCATGGCGAACTGGTGCTGGCATTTTCGCCGGAAGCCTTCGCCGCTGGCCGTCCGGGGAACCCCTTCGCCCGGGCCGAGGCTTTGTTCGATGCGATCACGGGGCAGGGGGCGCGGCTGCCTTCCGAACGCCGCTTCGCAGCGCGCGCGAAGGCCGAGGCCCGGGGGATCGAGCTGACCGAGGCCGAAGCCGCGCAGCTGCAACGGTTTCTCGACCTCGGTCTTGATGCGGTGGGCTGACCGGGATCAGACCTTGCAGCGCTGCACGGCTCCGGGAAGCTTGCTCCACTCGGCGTACCAAGTCTTGAACTGGTTGAACTGCGTCTCGGCCCAGGCGCGCTGACTGGGTGTCAGCTCGTCGGTCGGGTTGAAATGCAGCGTGTATTCCGCGTCACCCTGCAAGACCATCAGGTACTTGTAATAGAGCACCAGGTCATAGCCTTCGTCCCAGGACGACAATACCTCCAGCGCCTCGCCAAGTTCCTGCGCACGCTGGCGGGCGTCCAGGTCACCCTTGGCGGCCGCCTTCGCCAGTTCGACGAAATGCAGGATTTCCTTGGGGATGACGTTGCCGATCCCGGTGATCGTGCCGGTCGCGCCGCATTTGACATAGCCGTGGTAGACCCCGGTATCGACCCCCGCCATCAGGATCACGCTGTCGTCTGCGCTGGTGATGTGTTCCGCGGCGTAGGTCATTGCCTTCGCCCCGCCGAATTCCTTGAAGCCCACCAGGTTCGGATGTTCCGCGCGCAGGGCGAAGAACAGGTCGGCCCTGGTCTCGAACCCGTAGTAGGGGCTGTTGTAGATCACCGCGGGCAGGTCGGGCGCGGCGGAGAGGATGGCCTTGAAATGGTTGCGCTGGGCAATGGGAGAGCCGCCCCGTGACAAGACGCGAGGGATGACCATCAGCCCCGCTGCGCCCACCTTCTGCGCATGCGCCGCATGGGCAACGGCACTGGCCGAATTCACCGCCCCGGTGCCGACGATCACCTTAAGCCCTGCCTTGACCAGCCGTTCCACCCCTTCCATGCGCTCGGCGTCGGTCAGAAGCGGCCAGTCGCCCATCGACCCGCAGTAGACCACCGCCGACATCCCGGCTGCCACCAGCTCCTTCCCCTTGCGGACAAGCGCATCATAGTCGGGTTTGCGGTCGGCGGTGCAGGGCGTCATCAGGGCGGGAATGACGCCAGTGAAAATCGCGGTGTCCATCGGAAACTCCTCATCATCGGGGGTCGACGGGGCCGCGCAGGACAGGCGTTCCGTCGAATCTGCGGACAACATACGCCTTGCATTTTATTTGTCGACAAGAATCGAGGCTGCTAGAGCGGCACGTCCTGACGCATGTCCCGCCCGAAGAACTGGCGGATCTGCCGCACGATCTGGTCGGCGTGCGCGCGCGCGAGGCGGTCGCACAGTTCGATATCCCGCGCAGCAATCGCGGCGATGATCGCGTTGTGTTCGTCGGAATATTCCTGCGGCAGGCGGTCGTTGAACGACTGGTAATAAAGCCGGAGGATGCGGCGGCCTTCGTCCAGAAGCCGCAGTGTCAGCGAGGTGAAATACGGGTTCCGTCCGGCCTCGGCGATGGCGGCGTGGAAGTCGCGGTTCACCGCGATCATGGCCAGCGGATCCTGTGCAGCCACGACCTGCGCATAGCGTTCCTGATGGGCGCGGATCACTTCCAGATCCTCGGGCCGGTGATATTGGGCGGCCAGTCTGGTCGTGACACGATACATCAGGGTGATGGCATCGAAGAAGGTGTGCAGCTTGGAAAAGTCGATGTTGGCCACGATCGCCGAACGGTTCGGCAGCGTCTCGACCAGCCCTTCGCCCGCCAGCCGCACCAGGGCCTCGCGGATCGGCGTGCGCGACATGCCGAAGCGTTCGGCAAGGTTGACCTCGTCGATCGGCCGTCCCGGGGGCAGTGTCAGCGTCAGGATCTCGTCCCGCAGCATTTCGTAGACTAGCTTGACCCCAGAGCCGCGTTTGCGTTCTGCAAGGGTTTCCTCGGATGTCTCGGCCATGTCCTGCCCCTTGGTCAGCACACACTCTGTCGACAATTCACCTACCGCGATGCAGGCCACGGATCAATGACTTCCGCCAAAGGGGCGGACACTGCGGTCCCTGCGGCTGTCGCAGGTGCAGGTTTCCTGCCGCGCGGCCGGCTTGCGGCAAAAAAAAGCGGTAGTCACGCCCCTGTTTTCCTTTTGCCAGGGCCGTGGGCGATCAGACTAATCTGGCCGCATGCCAGCCGCGTGCCACAGGGAGGGATTGATGCCCCGCAAGATTGTGCTTGTCCGCCACGGCGATGATCCGCCGGATGACCGGGTCGTCACCTTCGCCGTGGAAAACGGGTTCGAGCCGGTCTTCTCGCGACCCTTCAAGGGCGACATGCTGGGTCCACCCGGTCCGGATGTGGCAGGGTCGGTCATCTATGGCGGGCCGTTCAACGTGTTCGAGGAAGACAAGCACCCCTTCCTGAACGACGAGGCCGCCTGGATCCGCGCCTGCATGGCGCAGGGCATCCCGCTTCTGGGGATCTGTCAGGGCGCCCAGCAGATCGCCCGTGTCCTTGGGGCCGAGGTCGGCCCCTACGATGATCCGGTGCACGAATTCGGCTACTATCCGATCTCGCCCACGCCCGAGGGCGTCGAGTTCCTTCCCCGAACCCTTTACATGACCCAGGCGCATTTTCACACTTTCGCCATCCCCGAGGGCGCGGTGCGGCTTGCCTCGAGCCCGCTTTATCCCAACCAGGCCTTCCGCTACGGCGACAGAACCTTCGGCGTCCAGTTCCATCCGGAATGCACCATCGAAGGCTTCCGTCGCTGGCAGTCGAATAGCTGGGCGCCCTATGGCCAGCCCGGCGCGCAGGACAAGGCAGAACAGGATGCGCTGATGGCAGCGCATGACGCCGCGCAGGCCGACTGGTTCTACGGCTTCCTGCGAAAGCTGTTCGGCACTGCCCCATGATGGCCCTGCCGCAGCGCAATCCGCAGGCGTTCGGGGTTCTCGTGACACTGGCCGGCGTGATGATCTTCGTCCCCGATGCGCTGCTGATGCGGCTGATCGGCGGCGACATGCTGGCGCTTGCGGTCTGGCGCGGGCTTCTGGCCGGGGGCGTCCTAATTCTGGGCAACCTGCTGCTGGCGCCGGCCACGCTGCCGCAAAGGGGCGAATGGTTCGATCGAAAGGGCCTTCTCATCATCGGGCTGAACGCGGCGGGGGTGCTGTCCTGGTGTTCTGCCATGCAATACACCTCGGCCGCGAATGCGCTGCTGGTGCTGGCGATTGCGCCGTTCCTGGCCGCCCTCCTGTCCTATGTCCTGCTGAAGGAACGGATCGACCGCGCCACGGGCCTGGCCATAGCCCTTGTGTTCGCGGGCGTGCTGATCATTGCATCGGGCAGCCTTGGCCACGGGCGTCTTCTGGGCGATGCCTTCGCGCTTCTGAACGCGTTCACGATCGCCGGCTACTACGTCACGCTTCGCACCACCGGCCGGCGCAACATGCTGCCGCATCTGGCGCTGGGGTCGACCCTGGGTGGGCTGCTTGCGTTGCCTGTCGCCGATTTCGAACCTGTGACCGGCACGCAGGCCCTGCTGATCCTGCTGTCCGGCGCCGTGATCCTGCCTGGGGCCGTCGGGCTTCTGATCCTCGGTCCCCGCTACCTGCCCGCGCCCGAAGTGACGATGATCACCCTGCTCGAGGTGATCCTGGGCCCGCTTCTCGTCTGGGCCGTGATCGGCGAGAACCCGGGCCAGTTGACCCTGATCGGCGGGGCGGTGATCGTGGCAACCGTCGCGCTGCACGCGATGCGCCGATTGAGCCTTGTCGAAAGCCCTGGCTGATGCGCCTTCTCTTTGTTCATGCCCACCCGGTGCCGGAAAGCTTCAACAGCGCGCTGTGCGAGGCGGCGGTCGATACCGCGCTTGCCAGAGGGCACGATGTCCGCCTGATCGACCTGCACGCCGAGGGCTTCGACCCGGTAATGTCCACAAAAGAACGCCGTCTTTACAACGAGGAAGGCCCGCCCCCGCCCGACCTTCGGCCCCATGTCGAGGCCCTGCAATGGGCCGAAGGACTGATCTTCGTCTATCCGACCTGGTGGTATTCGCAGCCTGCCATCCTGAAGGGCTGGATGGACCGGGTCTGGCGGCCCGGCATCACCTTCACTCTGCCCACCCCGACGCAGGCCATGCGGCCCGCGCTGACCAATGTGCGGCTGATTGGCGTGATCACCACCTTCGGTTCGCCCTGGTGGTTCTGGACCTTGCTGATCGGTGCTCCGGGGCGCAAGATCATGCTGCGCGGCCTGCGCTTCTGCACCCATCCGCGGACCAGAACCTTCTGGCTTGGTCTGTACGAGATGGACACCCAGACCGATGCGGCGCGGCGCCGTTATCTTGACCGGGTGCGCGCCCGGATTGCGCGCATACCGGTCTAGGGGGCAGGCATGGGCCACATCGGGCATTGGGCCGAGCTGACCGCCCCCGATTTCGTCGCGCTCGATCTTTCGCATGCGGTGGCGATCCTGCCCATCGGCGCGATCGAACAGCACGGGCCGCACCTGCCCATGTCGGTGGACCGCGATCTGACACTGGCGGTCCTGGCCCGCACCCTGCCGCTGATCCCGTCCGACCTGACGGTGCTGGCCTTGCCGGTGCAGGCCATCGGCAAGAGCACCGAACATCTGGCGTGGCCCGGCACGCTGTCGCTGTCGGCCGACACGCTGGTGCGGGTCATTCACGACATTGCAGCCTCGATCCGCCGGGCGGGCATCCTGCGGGTGATGCTTCTGAACGGTCATGGTGGCAACCGGGCGGTTCTGGAGCTGGCCTGTCGCGACCTGCGCGCCGAGCTGGGCCTTGTCACAGCCCATGTCGCCTGGGATGACCTGGCCGGGGCAGGGGCCATCGCCGGCGAAGACGAGGCGCGCAACGGCCTTCATGCCGGCGATGTCGAGACTTCGGCCATGCTGGCTGTGCATCCTGCGCTGGTCCGCATGGACCGGGCCGAGGATTTCGGCTCGGCCCATCGAAAATGGCAGGCGGCCCACCCGGATCTGGGCCTTGGCATGGCGCCGCTGCGCCCCGGCTGGCTGATGGGCGACCTTAACCCGAAAGGCGCCGTGGGCAACGCCGCCGCCGCCACGGCAGAAAAGGGCCAGAGGCTTCTGGACAATGCAGCCGGGAGCCTGGCCCGCCTGATCGCCGATTTCGCGCGGTTCTGCTAAGCCATGCCGACGCTCCATCGCAACATCGCCGCGCCGCACCGCGCAGCTGGCCGATGCACCCCGAGGGTTTCGGGGGCCGCATCGCCGGTCCGGGCGCGGGTAATCGCAAGGCTATGTGCGGCTGACTGCCGACTGACCTGGCCCGGCAAGCGGGTCATGCGCAGATCTTTCGGCTGATCAAGGCCGCAGCGACCGGCGTCAGGATCTGACTTGCCACTTGCTGTGTGACGGAACCCATCTTTCGGCCCGTCTGGCACGATCGGCTGCCAAGGCCGGCCGTCACCGTCCCTGCGCTGTGTTTCGGCCCCCCTTTGGCCGCAACCTGCCGCAGGTCACCACAGGTGTCGCACTCGGGATGTGGCTGCCTGATGGCGGGATTGCGCGACAGCCCAAAACCTGCCCTTGCCGATCCGAGCTGCACGGCCTTTCTTCCCGGTTCAACGCGCAGAAGGCCGAAGCCTCGCTTGCGCCTTGACTTCCTTCCGCCGGATGACGTGGAATCCATTCGGATCACGCCCCTGTTTTGCTTGCGTGAACGCTGCCACCGCGAGGCTTACGCTTTCGGGAACCGCCACACCCTGGACGTCCCGCATGAGCAGCATCTCCGGCAAGACCACGACCGACTGGGCCGCCTTCGCAGCGGCCCTTGCCCCGGTCGAGGTCATCGACGAGCCGGTTCTGGTCAGAAAGCGCAGCCGTGACTTCTTCTGGTATTCCCCGATCCTGGATCGACGCCTGAAGGCCTGCTTCGGCGATCTTGTCGCCCGGCCGAAATCCCCTGCCGAGATGGCGCGTTGTCTCTCCCTCGCGGCGCGTCACCGCGTCCCCGTGACGCTGCGCGGCGGGGGGACAGGCAACTACGGTCAGTCGGTGCCGATGGAAGGTGGCCTGATCATCGACACCACCGCCATGGGCGAGATCCTGGAAATCGGCCCGGATTTCGTCCGCGTCCAGGCCGGCTGCAACATCGCGAAGCTGAACCAAGCGCTGAAGGAAAAGGGCCGCGAACTGCCGATCTTCCCCTCGACCCAGGACATCGCCACCATCGGCGGCTTCATCTCGGGCGGGTCGGCGGGCATCGGCACCGTGAGCCACGGCATGTTGCGCGACGCCGGCAACATCCTGGAAATCCGTGCGCTTTCGGCCGAGGATCCCCCGCGCGAGGTGGTGTTCTCGGGTGAGGGGATCAACATGATCCACCACGCCTGGGGCATCAACGGCGTGATAACCGAACTGGCCCTGCGGACCGTCCCGACAGAGGACTGGACCGGCTGCATCGTCACCTTCGATGACTACCTCGCTTGCCATGCAGCCGCCATCGACCTGGCCCTGTCGGAAACGATCCGCCGCAAGCTCTGTTCAACGCTGGACGCCCGCATCGGCACCTATTTCGATCGCCTGAAAGGGATCGTCCCCGAGGGTCACGCCATGCTGGTCACCCTGATCCCCCGCGATCAGATGGGTGATTTCCGTGCACTGGTCGCCCGCCACGGGGGGCATGTCGCCCTGGCCATGGACGAGGCCGAGCGGACCGCGCGCAAGCTGCCGCATTTGTTCGAGTTCTCGTATAACCACACCACCCTGCAGGCCCTGAAATCCGATCGCAGCGTGACCTACCTTCAGGTTCTGTTTCCTGCACCGGTGAATGTTGCCAAGGTGGCCGAACTGCGGGCGGTGCTTGGCGATGACGTCTACATGCACCACGAATTTGCCTGCATGGGCGGCGACGTCGTTTCCTTCGACCTGCCTCTGGTGAAATACACCACCGATGAACGGCTGTATCAGATCATGGCCCTCTATCAGGCCCATGGCTGCCCCGTCTCGGACCCCCATTCCTGCATCATCGAGGATGGCGGCATGAAGAAGGCCGATTACCGCCATCTGGCCTGGAAAAAGCGGATGGACCCGCTTGGCCTGCTGAACTCGCCGAAATCCCGCGAATGGGCGCGCGTGCGCGACCTGTCGCCCGAAGCCATCGAAGCCCTGCACCAGACCTGACCCGGACAAGGCGGCGCACCCGCCGGACCCCCAGCAAGGAGAACGCCATGATCTTTTCGAACCGCCGCGGAAGACCCCTTCCCGATCATCTCGTCCGGGCCGCTAGGACTGTCGGCAAGGACGCCATCAGCCGCCGCGAATTCCTGGCTACGGCAAGCGCCTTCGGCGCGACGACCGCCACCGCCTATGCCATGCTTGGACTCGCCAGCCCGGTGCGCGCCGAAGGAACGCCGGTCAAGGGCGGAACCCTGCGTGTCGGCATGCAGGTGATGGATCTGAAGGACCCGCGCATGGCCGACTGGTCGCAGATCGCCAACCTCGAGCGCCAGTTCCTGGAGCCCCTGGTCAAGTACACCTCGGACTTCACCTTCGAGGGCCGCCTTCTGGAAAGCTGGGAGGTGAACGACGATGCCACGCACTATGTCCTGCATGTGCGGCCCGGCGTCACCTGGACGAACGGCGACACGCTTAACGCCGATGACGTGATCTTCAACATTCGCCGCTGGTGCGAGAAATCGGTGCCCGGCAATTCGATGGCTTCGCGCTTCGGGGTCCTGATCGACGACGCGACCGGCCGGGCCCGCGAGGGCGCGATCGTCAAGCTGGACGACATGACGGTCGAACTGAACCTTTCGGCCCCCGACATCACCATCATCCCCAGCATGTCGGACTATCCGGCGCTGATCGTGCATCGCAGCTTCGATGAGACGGGCGCAAATCTTGCGGCCAATCCGATCGGGACCGGGCCCTTCGAACTGGAAAGCCATGCTGTCGCCGGAAAGGCCCGGTTCGTCCGCCGAACCAACGGCGCCTGGTGGGCCGGTGAAGTGCACCTCGACGCGGTCGAGTTCATTGACCTGGGCAACGATCCGGCGGTCGAGGTGAATGCCTGGGGCAGCGATCTGATCGACATGAACCAGCAATCCAGCGAGAATTTCGTCGATCTGCTCGATTCCCTTGGCCTTGTGCGTCACGAGATTGCCACCGCCAATACCGTCGTGGCGCGGATGAACGTCAAGCAGGAGCCCTTCACTGACGTTCGGGTTCGGCAGGCGATCCAGGCGGCTGTCGACAATGCCAAGGTGCTTGAACTGGGCATCTCGGGTCGTGGAACGGTGGCCGAGAACCACCATGTCAGCCCGATCCACCCGGAATATGCCGAACTGCCCAAGCAGGTCCGCGATGCCGCCAAGGCCGTGGCCCTGCTGACCGAGGCCGGCCATATCGACACCGAGTTCGAGCTGATCTCGGTCGATCAGGATTACATGCAGGCATCCTGCGACGCCATTGCCGCGCAGATCAGCGATGCCGGAATCAAGATCAAACGCACGGTGATGCCGGGTGGAACGTTCTGGAACGACTGGACGAAATATCCCTTCTCGATGACCAACTGGAACATGCGGCCCCTTGGGGTGCAGGTTCTGGCCCTGGCCTACCGTTCGGGCGAGCCGTGGAACGAAAGCGCCTATTCGAACCCTGAGTTCGACTCCAGGCTGCAGAAAGCCCTCGCAACCGCGGATGTCGAGGCACGCCGCGCGATCATGGCCGAACTGGAAGCGATCCTGCAAGGTGACGGCGTGATCATTCAGCCCTTCTGGCAGAACACTTATGCCCACACCAGCCCCAGGGTGAAGGGCTACCGCATTCACCAGACCAGCGAGCTGGATCTGGGCGGGATCTGGCTGGAGGGCTGATCATCACACCCGCACCGCAGGGGAGGGGCCGGGAAACCGGCCCCTTTCTGTTTCCGCGCGGGCGCGCCAAGTGAAACTGTGGCATTCCGCCGCCATCGGTCTTTTCCCGAAGGCCCGGCGCTTGCAGCGTACCCCGTCCGGGAATGGTGCCGGCGGGCCTTTGCGATCTTCCGAACCGGGCAGGCGGACGCCACGCGGCAACGGTCGCCCCCGATCTAGGTGCGCCTGATCCACCCGGCAGTCATCAGCCGTGACGAGATGCGCCCCGCCTTCCACGCCCGACGCGAACCACTTTCTTCCCTTTCCGCCATGCGGCGCAACGCCGGGGCACGGATGCCCGGAACTGCCCCGCCTCGTGGCCCCGTCATGGTGCCCGGAGAGATGCCAAGGCGTCATGCCAGGGCGTCGAACCTGCGGAAGTCGGCTATCAGTCCAAGTTTGACATCAGGCACGCAGGCGCTTGCCCTCTGGGTCGAAGGCCGCCCCTGCCAGCACCAGCGCCCGATGCGGCCGGCCCATGATCATGACTTCCAGCTCTGCCCCAGGCGCAATGTCCGTTCGTAGGTAGGCCAAGGCCAGAGACTGCCTGACATGATAGCCATAGGCCCCGGAAGAGACCTTTCCGGCAGGCTTGCCATCCAGATCGAAGATCGGCTCGTTCCCTGTCGCATCCGCGGTCGTCGCCTGGATCACCAGCGTCCTCAGCGTCTCGCGCGGGGGGCGGTCGGCGATGGCCAGCCAGCCGGCCTTGTTGAGGAAGTCCTTGTCGCCCTTGACCAGTCCCAGCAGCCCCGTTTCCTGCGGCCAGTATTCCGGGCTGTAATCCCGCCCCCAGCTGCCATAGCCCTTTTCGATCCGCAGGCTCGTCAGCGCCCGGCTTCCCACCGGCCCCACGCCAAGCGGCTGACCCGCCTCCAGAAGCGCGGCATATAACCGCTTCTGGTCCGCCTCGGAACAGTGCAGCTCCCAGCCGAGGTCGCCGGTGAAGCTGACCCGCAGCGCGATGCAGGGCACGCCCGCCACTTCGATCCTGGCCGAGCGCATGAAGGGGAAGGCATCGTTGGAAAGGTCGGCATCAGTCAGCCGTTGCAGCAGATCCCGCGCCAGAGGCCCGGCAAAGTTGAAGCCGGCCATCGCCTCGGTCGCGCTGGTCCAGCGGGTTCCTTCGGGCAGGGGGACGGCGTCGAAGAACCGTTTGTGATAGCGTTCCGCCATGCCCGAGCCGACCATGAGGTAGTCGCCCGTCTCCAGGCAGGTGACGGTGAAATCCCCGGCAATGCCGCCGCGCCTGCCGATCAGTGGCGCCAGGCAGGACCGGCCCGGCTGCGTCGGAATCCGGTTGGCAAGCAGGGCCTCCAGCCAGTCCCTGGCCCCCGGCCCGCTGACCCGGTAGCGGGCGAAGTTCGAGATGTCGATGATCCCAGCCCGCTCGCGCAGCATCCGTGCCTCTCGCCCGACGGGGCCCCACCAGTTCTGCCGTTCGAAGCCCACGGTCTCTTCGCGCGGCTCGCCTTCGGTGGCGAACCACAGCGGATGTTCCCAGCCGTAGTTCAAGCCGAAGACCGCGCCCATGGCCTTTTGCGTCTGGTAGATCGGGCGTACCCGCACCGGGCGGCCGGCCGCGCGCTCTTCGTTCGGGAAATGGATCTTGAAGCGGTTGGCATATTGGTCCTGCACGCGGGCCTTAGTGAAGTCCTTGCCCGCCCAGGCCCCGAACCGCGCCAGATCCCAGCCGAACATGTCGAGCCTGGGCTCGCCCTCCACGATCCATTCCGCAGACAGCAGCCCCAGCCCGCCCGACTGCGAGAAGCCCGGGATGATGCCATTGCAGCAGAAGTAGTTGCGCAGTTCCGGCACCGGGCCGAAAAGCGCGCTGGAATCGGGTGACCAGATCATCGGGCCATTGATCACCCGCTTGATCCCCGCCGCACCCACTGCCGGCACCCGGTCGATCGCGCGTAGCATGTTGGGTTCGATCCGCTCCAGGTCGTCGGCGAAAAGCTCGTGGCCGAAGCCCTGCGGCGTGCCGTCCTCGGCCCAGAAGCGCATGTCCTTTTCATAGGCGCCGACGAGAAGGCCCTTGCCCTCTTGCCGCAGGTAATACTCGCCGTCCCGGTCCGCGACCGAGGGCAGGCGGCGGTCCAGTGCGGCGATCTCGGGTATCGCTTCGGTGACGAAATACTGATGCTCAGTCGGGACGAGGGGCAGGGCGATCCCCGCCAGCGCCGCCACTTCGCGCGCCCATAGCCCCGCCGCGTTCACCACCCATTGCGTGCGGATCTCGCCCAGCGGTGTCTCCACGATCCAGCTGCCGTCGGGCTGTGCCCGCGTTGCCGTGACCGGGCAGTTGCGGTGGATCTGTGCGCCCCGCGCCCTTGCCCCGGCCGCGTAGGCCATCGTCACCCCCGAAGGATCGACGTTGCCGCCCTGGGGTTCGAACATGATGCAGCGGATGTCGTTGAAATCGACCAGGGGATGCAGCCTTTCGGCTTCGTCGCGGGTCACTTCGTGGAAGGCCATTCCGTAGTAGCGCGCCTTGGCGGCCTGAAGTCGCAACTGGTGTTCGCGCGCCTCGGTCTGGGCCAGATACAGGCTGCCCGGCTGAAAGATGCCGCAGCCTTGGCCGGTCTCGGCCTCCAGCTCCTTGTAAAGCCCCATGGTGTAATGCTGCAGGCGGCTGATGTTGGTGTTGTCGTGCAGCCCGTGGATGTTCGCCGCCGCGTGCCATGTGCTGCCCGAAGTCAGTTCCGACCGTTCCAGCAACACCACTTCGGTCCAGCCCAGTTTCGTCAGGTGATAAAGGATCGAGCAGCCGACCAGCCCGCCCCCGATCACCACAGCCTGTGCATGTGAATTCAGTTTCACATCAGGGCTCGTCATTGCCGATCTCTTCCCGCCGCTTGGCGACATAGGCTTCCAATTCTTCCCGGATCGCCGGGTCCATCGGCGGCTGCTGATATTCGGCCAGGGCCTGCTGCCACAGGTCTGTGGCGCGGTCCCCTGCCTCTTTCGCCCCGGCCAGCAGCCAGTTCTCGTAGCCCCGCCAGTCCGACAGCATGGGCTGGTAGAAGGCCTTCTCGTAGCGCGCCATCGTATGCGCCGCGCCGAAGAAATGGCCGCCCGCCGGGACATCGCGGATGGCGTCGAAGCCCAGCTCCTCAGCGTCCCATTTCAGGGGCCGCAGGAATTCCACCATGTTCTGCAGGATCTCCACGTCGAGGATCAGCTTCTCGTAGCTGGCGGTCAGTCCGCCCTCCAGCCAGCCGGCTGCGTGGTAGATCAGGTTCGCCCCGCCCATCACCGCGCCCCAAGTGGCCATCGCCGTCTCGTAGGCCGCCTGAAGATCAACAGCGTTCGAGGCATTGGCGTTCGAGGTCCGGTAGGGCAGACCATAGCGCCGCGCCAGCTGACCGGCGATGACGTTGGCCTTGGCATTCTCCGGCGTGCCGAAGGCGGGGGCGCCCGATCGCATGTCGACATTCGAGGTGAAGGCCTCGTACATCACCGGCGCGCCGGGCCGGACCAGCTGGGTCAGGACGACACCGAACAGCGCCTCGGCGTTCTGCTGTGCCATGGCTGCGGGTAGGCTGACCGGGGTCATCGCGCCCATCAGGGTGAAGGGGGTGATGGTGATAGGCTGACCGTGTTCGGCCATCGCAATCAGCCCGTCGCCCATCGCATCGTCCAGAAGCCGCGGCGAGTTGACCGAGATAATGGTGATGACGCCAGGGTCGCGGGCGATCTCGCCCAGGCTCATCCCGCGCGAGATGGCCATCATGCGGATGCCGTCCATCGCCCGGCCGCGGCCGATGGCGGTGCAGTGGAAGGTCAGGTCCGACAACGTGAGGTTGGCAAAATAGGTATCCAGGTGGCGATTGTTCGCCGGCAGCTCCTGCGGGGCGGTGACCTGGTTGCCGATCATGTGGATGGCGTTGAAGTGATGCGCGAGGCGGATGAAGTTCTGGTAATCGGCCAGGTTGCCGGGCCGTCGTCCGTTTACCCGGTCGTGCACGTTGGGCGGCCCTGCGACCAGGCCGAACACCAGATGGTCGCCCCCGAGATGAACCTGCTTGTCCCGGTTGCGTGGGGTCAGGGTGAACTGGTGCGGCACGGTGGCCAGGGCGGCATCGACGATGTCTTCGCCGATCCGCACGATGCCCTCCGCGTCAATCCTTGCCCCGGCCCTGGCAAAAAGTGCACGCGCGTTGGCGCCCATTACCTTGATGCCCAGTTCCTTGAGGATGCGGATCGAGGTGTCGTGCAGATCCTGCATCTGGTCTGGCGACAGGAACTCCATCGGCGGATGGGGATTGCGCACCGTCTCCCACGGCAGCTGCGGAATTGTGGTCCCGGCCTTCTCACGCCGCGCTCGTCTTGTTTCCCGCATGCTGCCTCGCCCTGCTTACGCGCCCAGACTAGGGGCAAGTCTCTCGGGGTTCACGAAAGCGAATTGGGGGCCTGACCCCTATTAATTCCGGGGCATGCGGCCCTTGGCCGCCGAGGGGCTGCTGGCTTATGCTGGTTGCAGGAGTGCACGATGAAGAACCTGCCCCCGTTGAACTACATCCGGTCGTTCGAGGCGTCCGCCCGGCACCTGAGCTTCACCAAGGCCGCCGAAGAACTGGGCATGACCCAGGCGGCGGTCTCGGGCCATGTCCGTGCGCTGGAGAACTACATCGGCCGCCCGCTGTTCTTCCGTGCGCCGCGCAGCCTCAGCCTGACGGAAGTCGCCGCCTCATATCTGCCCACGCTCAGGCAGGCGCTGGCCCAGATCGACATCGCCACCGGTCAGATCCTGACCGTGGCGCACCGGCAGGAGGTGATCATCGCCTGTCCGGCAAGTCTTGCGACCAACTGGCTGCCGCCGCGCCTGCGCGCCTTCCGTGAGGCCTCTCCCGAAGTGGATGTGACCGTCCATGCAACGATCTGGTCGGAAACCAGCGACCAGATCGCCGACATCCGGATCACCCCGCGCCATGTCAGCCAGCCGCTGATCGGGCGCAGCCTCGGGGAGGAGGAACTGGTGATGGTCTGCCCGCCGTCCTTTCTTTCGGGCCCCGAGCCGCTGAGCCGACCCGCCGATGTCGCCCGTTGGCCGCTGATTCACGTCCTCGGCCGACAGGAACACTGGGAAGCCTTCGCCCGGCACCACGGGCTGACCGACCTTCCCCTTGCCCGAGGGTTGAAGACCGACAGTTCCAACGTCGCACTCGAGATGGCAAGTGCCGGTCTCGGCTGCGCGATCACCCTGGCGTCTCTGGCCGAGGTCCACCTGCAGCGCGGCCTTCTGGTCGAGCCCTTTCCCGATCGCATGCCCAGCGGCTGGGGCTATGACCTGCATCCCGGCGAACTCAGCCCGACGCGTGCCAGCGAAAGGCTGATGCAGTTCCTGTTGCGCCGGTGATGGCGACCCC
The DNA here is from genome assembly GCF_004959785.1 of Tabrizicola sp. YIM 78059. Lineage (NCBI taxonomy): Bacteria > Pseudomonadati > Pseudomonadota > Alphaproteobacteria > Rhodobacterales > Paracoccaceae > Tabrizicola > Tabrizicola sp. YIM 78059. Next base: position 87,266 of record NZ_SJZH01000009.1, on the reverse strand, counting down.
TGCGGCAGGCCGGTCTGGCTGACGAAAGACCATGTGACGTGCACGGTCCTTGCGCCGCACGATCCATGCCCTGTATGCGATGGCACCGGCGACCCACAGGTTGAACATGCGGCGCAGGCGCCCCATATGGCCAGCCTTCACCGGTTATGGGTTTCAAGGCCACTTCAGGACGGATGACGCATGACGGCGATCGACCAAAAGGCAGCAGATCCCGGGGGCCGGATGGCAATCTTGGCCTATCGTCTTTCCGTCGCCCCGATGATGGACTGGACCGACCGGCATTGCCGCGTCTTTCATCGCCAAATGACCCGGCGGGCGATGCTTTACACCGAGATGGTGACCGCCCCTGCGATCATCCACGGTCCGAAGGCCCGGCTGCTGGACTTTTCCCCGGTCGAACACCCCGTTGCACTTCAGCTCGGCGGTTCCGACCCGGGGGAGCTTGCGCAGGCCACCCGCATCGCGCGCGACTGGGGCTATGACGAGGTGAACCTGAACTGCGGCTGCCCCTCGGACCGGGTCCAGTCCGGCTGCTTCGGCGCGGTGCTGATGGAGCGCCCCTCCCTCGTGGCCGACTGCCTCTGGGCGATGCAGGGTGAAACCGACGCGCCCGTCACGGTGAAATGCCGCATCGGCGTGGACGAACAGGATCCCGAAACCGTCCTGCCCCACTTCATCGAAACCATCGCCGGGGCAGGGGTGCGCCATGTCATCGTCCATGCCCGCAAGGCCTGGCTGCAGGGCTTGTCGCCGAAGGAAAACCGCGAGATCCCGCCGCTCGACCACGACCTCGTGGTGCGGATGAAGCAGCGCTTCCCCGAGCTGACCATCTGCATCAATGGCGGCATCACCTCGCTGGATCAGGCGCGGGCGCTGTTGGCGCGCGGGCTCGACGGGGTGATGATCGGCCGGGCGGCCTATCACGACCCGGCCTCGGTGCTGATCGGGGCCGATGCCCTTTGGGGCGAAGACTTCGCCCCCGATCCGGTCGCGGTGGTCGAGGGCATGCGGCCCTATATCGCCGACCATCTGGCCGCGGGCGGCCGGCTGCACCAGGTCACCCGGCACATGCTGGGTCTCTTCACCGGCCGGCCCGGCGCGCGGGGTTGGCGGCGCATCCTGTCCGAACGCGCCAGCCGCGACGGGGCGGGGCTCGAGGTGCTGGACGCAGCCCTGGCCGAGGTTCAGGCCAGGGCCGCCTGACGCGGGATCAGCCGCGACAGGACCAGCGCGATCAGCCCGCAGGCTGCGATCGCCGCCAGCATCGGCAGGACGGTGCCGTCAAGGAAGGGCCCTGCCGCCGCGACCAGGACCCCCGCCGCCACCATCTGCATCGTGCCCCCGAGCGACGAGGCGAGCCCCGCGATATCGCCGTGCTCTTCCAGCGCCTGCACCTGCGCGGTGGGCAGGATCACACCAAGGAAGATATTGCCCGCGAACAGCGTGGTCATGGTCACGGGCAGGCTGGCCAGCCCCGCCAGCGCCATACCGAGGCCGACAAAGGTCGCCGCCGCGAAGCCCAGCGTCGCGCCCGAGATCATCCGCAGCGTCCCCAGCCGCTGCGAAAGGGGCGAGGCGAACTGCGAGGCGGCGAAGAAGCCGATCGCATTCACCGCAAAGGCCAGCGAGAACTGGGTCGGCGTCAGGCCGAACTGGTCGCGGTAGACGAAGGCGGCGCTGGCGATGAAGACGAAGAAGCTGGCGAAGGCAAAGCCCGCCAGGAAGGTCATCACCATGAAGCCCCGGTCGGCCAGCAGGATCCGCGTTCCTGACCGGAAGGCTGCAAGGTCGAACTGTTGCCGGTTGGCGTCCGTCAAGGTCTCGGGGACAGCGAAGTGGATCAGGAAAAAGCTCAGACAGGCCGCAGCCAGCAGCGCCCAGAAGATCAGACGCCAGTCTCCCAGGGCCAGCAGTCCCGCCCCGGACAGCGGGGCGAGCAGCGGCGAGACCGCGATCACGATCATGATCGTGGACATCATCCGCGTCGCCTGCGGGCCGGTGGCCAGGTCGCGGATCACCGCGCGCAGCACCACCATGTTCGCAGCCCCACCCAGCCCCTGCACCATCCGCCCCGCGACCAGCCAGCCGATCGAGGGCGCAACCGCGCACATGATCGTGCCCGCGATGAAAAGCGCCAACCCGGCATAAAGCGGCGGCTTGCGCCCGGCCTGATCGGCCCAGGGGCCATAGACCAGCTGCGCCAGCCCGAAGGTGACGAAATAGCCGACGATGGTCCATTGCACCGCCTGGCTGCCCACGCCCAGGTCACGCCCGATCTCGGGCATGGCCGGCAAATACATGTCGATGGCAAAGGGGCCGACGGCGGCCACAAGGCCAAGGATGACGGACATGAAAGTCAATGAAACGGAGCGAGTCATGATGCAGATTCCGGGAAATGCTTGCGACAAGGGCGCGTGACCTACGCCCCTTCGTCGGCAAAGGAAAGCCCCACCCGCGCATTTTCCGCTCTGGCCTGTGCCTGCGGGGGAGGCTAGGGTCGCCCCGCCGCCACCTGACCGAGTGACCCATGCCCGACCTCGCCACCCTTCTGCCCATGCTTGCCGCCTTGGTCGTGATCGGCGCCTTCGCCGGGGTGATCGGCGGGCTTCTCGGCGTCGGCGGCGGGATCGTGCTGGTGCCGGCCTTCTTCTACGCTTTCGGCCATCTCGGCTATGGCGGGGGGCAGCTGATGCAGGTCTGTGTCGCGACCTCGATGGCGACGATCGTCGTCACCTCGCTGCGCTCGGTCTCCTCGCACAACCGCAAGGGCGCGGTGGATTGGCAGGTGCTGAAGACCTGGGGCCCGGCGCTGGTGATCTCGGCCGCCATCGGCACCTATGTCGCGGGCAAGGTCGCCTCGACCACGCTGCAAGCCGTGTTCGGGGCGCTGGCGGGCCTCGCCGGGCTCTGGATGGCCTTCGGGCGCGAGCACTGGCGGCTTGGCGATCACATGCCCGGCGAGCCGGTGCGGAGCACCCTGGCCGGATCGGTCGGCTTCTTCTCGGCAATGATGGGGATCGGCGGCGGCACCTTCGGCGTGCCGCTGATGACGCTTTACGGCATGCCGATTCACCGCGCGGTCGCTACCGCCTCGGGCTTCGGCGTGCTGATCGCCGTGCCCTCGGTTCTGGGCTTCCTGCTGCTGCCCGTGGCCGAGGCGCCGCCCTGGACGGTCGGAGCGGTCAACCTTCCCGCCTTCCTCGTCGTCATCGGCACCACACTGCTGACCACGCCGCTTGGGGTGCGACTCGCCCATGCGATGAACCCCAGACCGCTGAAGCGCGCGTTCGCGGTATTCCTCACGCTCGTCGCGCTGAACATGCTGCGCAAGGTTCTGGGATGGTAGGCGCAACGACAGATCGGGGATGGCTGCGCCTCGGCCCCCACCCGGCCATCGCCGCCTGGGCCGCCGCCGCCCGCACCGCCGCGCTCGACATCCTGGCTGCGACCGCCGAACCCTGGCGCTGCGGCGGCACCTGGTTCGTCGGCGTCGATGCCCTGCCGAACGGCCCCGACGGCGCGATCGGCGGCACGCCCTTCCCTTGGGAGGCCCTGCCGCTTGCCCCCGAACCCCTGCACCGCGGGCAGCTTTCGGTGATCCGGCCCGGCTATCCCCAGCCCTCGGCGGAAGAAGGCCCCGCCGCCTTCGCCTTTCGCCGCGACCGCGACGCCGCACATCTCGACGGCCTTTTGCCCATCGGCCCCGACCGCCGCCGCATGGTGAAGGAGCCCCACGCCTGGATCCTCGGGCTTCCGCTGAACGACACCTCGGCCGCGCCCCTGACCGTCTGGGAAGGCAGCGCCGGGATCCTGCGCGCAGCACTTCTTCAGGCGCTTTCCCCGCACCCGCCCGAGGTCTGGGACCGGATCGACATCACAGGGCCCTACCAGACCGCCCGCCGTCAGATCTTCGCCAGCTGCCGCCGGGTCGAGCTGCCCGCCCGGCCCGGAGAGGCGACCCTCCTGCACCGGTTGACACTGCACGGCGTCGCCCCTTGGCGGCCGGGGGACAGCGCCCCGCCCGAAGGCCGGATGATCGCCTACTTTCGCCCGCAACTCGCCAGCGTCCGCCAGTGGCTGGAAACAGCCTGACCTTGCTCCTTTCCCAAATACTCTGGGGATTTGGGGGTGAAACCCCCATCCAGAGACAAGCGGTCGCAAGACCGCGCAGGCGAGCCTGTGGACTTGCGCCGCCAGGCGCTCCGCCCGGTTACCGCTCCATCCGGGCCATCCGCCCGCCGCGCCGCTTCTGCAACCGGGGCGCCCGGCCCGGCAGTTCGGCCATCACTGCCGCACGGTCCTCGTGCGTCATCCTGGACCACTGGCTGATCTCGTCGATGGTGCGGTAGCAGCCTACGCAGATACGTTCCTCGGGATGCACCACGCAGAGCTTTACGCAAGGGCTGGCGATCTCGTCGCGCTTCCAGACATCGTCCTTCAAGACTGCTCACCCCGTCCCATATGCGCCATGCGGTCCAAAGCGCCTTGCAGGATATAGCCCGCGGCTACTTGGTCGATCACCTCTTTCCGACGCTTTCGCGACGTATCCGCCTCAAGCAGTGCCCTTTCTGCTGCAACCGTGGACAGACGCTCGTCCCAGAAGCAGATCGGCAGGGGCGTCAGCTTCTCCAGATTCCGCGCGAAGGCCTGGGTAGATTGCACCCGCGGCCCCATGCTTCCGTCCATGTTCAGGGGCAGTCCCAGCACGATTCCCACCGCCTCGCGCGCCGCCAGCAGCGCCAGCAGCCGGCTCGCGTCCAGCGTGAACCTCTCGCGCCGGATCACCTCGATCGGCGTCGCAACCTGCCGCCGCAGGTCCGACAGCGCCACGCCGATCGTCCGCTCGCCCAGATCCAGCCCCGCGATCGCGCCGAAGGGGGGCAGGGCGGCGGCAAACTCCTCCACGGTGGCGCAGATCACGGGGTCAACCCGCTTTCCACCGCCGCCTGGCGCAGGAAAGACAGTTCCGCCGGCCTCCCCTCGAACTTCGCCTTGGCCTCGTCGTAGATCGTCTGCGCCTCGTCCAGCCGCTCCAGCACCACAAGCGAACGGATCAGGCGGTTCCATTCCTCGACCGATCCACCCTCGGTCGCCAGCCGGTCGGACAGCTGCGCCACCATGCCTTCGATCATCGCCTGCCGGTCCTCGGGGGCCATCCCGGCCGCAGCCGCCATGTCCCCGGCCGTGGGTCCGCGACCCGCGGGCAGGGAATAGCGGATGCCCGCCAGTTCGGCCACCATGGCGATGCGTTCCCGGATCGAGGCAACCCAAGGCGCATCGGGATTGCCGTCCTCGGCAATCGGGCGCCAGAAGCGGAAGGCCTGATCGAAGCGGCCACCCTGCAGGAACATTTCGCCGACCAGATAGCGTGCAAGTTCGTTCGACATGTCGCGTTTCAGCGTCTCGCGCAGCTGGGCCTCGGCCTCGGGCGAGACATAGCCTTCGGCTTCCAGCGCCAGCGCCAGTGCCATGTCGGCGTGATCCTGCGCACTGGCTGCCGCACCCAGAACCGCAAGCAGCCGTTCCTGTGTTCGCACCGCCGCGCCCGTTTCCTCTGCCAAAAGGTGATCACGGAATTTCGCGCGCAGTTGATCCGGGTCGGAGATCGCTGCCAATTCCTCGCGCAGCTTTGCCTCGGCCGCCGCGTCCATGCGCTTTCCCATCCGCTCCAGCTGTTCTGCCTGGCCGGGACGAGAGGCAATGGCGGCATCCAGATCGGCCAGACGTGCCCGAAGCGGCAGGTCGGGATAGCCCGGCGCGCCCAGCCACCAGTAGGCCGCAAGGCCCCCCGGCAAGACCAGCGCAAGGACCAGGGCCAGTGCAGGCAGCTCCCTGCCCGCAGCGGCCGGGGTGCCACCATTCCGGCGGGTCCGGTCTGCTTCCAGCAGCCGACGGCCGACCTCGGCGCGAAGCCGCCCGGCTTCTTCCGCGCCGATCGTGCCGCGCGCCAGATCGCGGTCGATCTCGGCCAGCTGGTCCTTGTACACGCCCAGATCGGCCTCGGCCGCTTCGGTGACTGGGCCGGGCATCCTGCGCAGGGCCAGGGCCAGAACGCCCGCAACGCCTGACGCAAGCGCCACCGCCATTATCCAGAAGCCCCAGTCCTGCATCGCGCGCCCCGCTTGCCCGTCCGGCGATGGATGTAATGGTTTCCCCCCAGGCTAGAAAGGGGCATTGCGACACACGGTCTGCCGGCGGCCTGCGACGCTTCGCCCGGGGCTGCCGCGCATCATGTCGGAAATTTCCCGATTGTGCCGCTACAGGGTGGGGCTGTATCCCGCAAGCGTTCATATCAGAACCGTGCCGTCGATTGCGGTGCACTCCGTCCGAGATGAGGCCACGATGAAGCGTTATTCGGTCTTTGCCATTGCCCGCGAGGCTGTCCGCTACCACCTGGGTTGGGAGAGAGCCTGGGCCTCGCCAGAGCCGAAGGCTTCCTACGACGCGATCATCGTCGGGGCAGGGGGGCATGGCCTGGCCACCGCCTATTATCTGGGCAAGAATTTCGGCATCACGAATGTCGCGGTGATCGAGAAGGGCTGGCTTGGCGGCGGCAACACCGGGCGCAACACCACGATCATCCGCTCGAACTACCTGCAGGATCCCTCTGCCGCGATCTACGAAAAGGCCCGCGCGCTGTATGAGACCCTCAGCCAGGAGCTGAACTACAACATCATGTTCAGTCCGCGCGGCCTGCTGATGCTTGCCCAGACGCATCACGAAGTGCGGGGATACCTGCGCACCGTGCATGCCAACGCGCTGCAAGGGGTGCAGACCGAATGGATTTCGCCCCAGCGGGTCAAGGAACTGGTGCCGATCATCAACATCGACGGGCCCCGCTATCCGGTGCTTGGTGCGCTCTATCAGGCCCGTGGCGGCACTGCCCGACACGATGCGGTGGCCTGGGGCTATGCGCGGGCCTGTTCGGGGATGGGCATGCACATCATCCAGAACTGCGAGGTGAAGGGCGTGCGGTCCGAGAACGGCCAGGTGACCGGGGTCGAGACCACCAAGGGTTTCATCGGCTGCAAGAAACTTGGGATCGTCGTTGCCGGCCATTCCGGCCAGCTGGCCGAGATGGCGGGCTTCCGCCTGCCGATCGAGGCCGTCGCGCTTCAGGCGCTGGTCTCCGAGCCGATCAAGCCCTGCATGGATGTGGTGGTCATGGCCAACACCGTGCACGGCTACATGTCGCAATCCGACAAGGGCGAGATGGTGATCGGCGGCGGCACCGACGGGTTCAACAACTACACCCAGCGCGGGTCGTTCCACCACATCGAGGAGACGCTGCGCGCCCTGGTGGAAACCTTCCCGATCATCAGCCGGCTCAAGATGCTGCGCCAGTGGGGCGGCATCGTGGACATGACCGGCGACCGCTCGCCCATTATCTCGAAGACTCCGCTTGGCAACTGCTTCATCAACTGCGGCTGGGGTACGGGCGGCTTCAAGGCGATCCCCGGCTCGGGCTGGGCGATGGCGGAACTCATGGCCAAGGGAGAACCGGGGCCACTGGCCGCCGAGTTCAACATGTGGCGCTTCAAGGAAGGCCAGTTCATCGACGAATCCGTCGCGGCAGGGGTGGCGCACTGATGCCCGCCCTGCACCCGACCCCGAAAGCATCCCGCAACGGAGACGCAGCATGCTGATCCTCGAATGTCCCTACTGCGGCGTGAAGGCCGAAGAGACCGAGCTTTCCCCTGGCTACGAGGCGCATCTGAAGCGCTTCGGCCCCGGCTCCACCCCCGAGGAGTTCGAGGCCTACATGTTCGCCCGCAAGAACCCCAAGGGCGTGCATTTCGAACGCTGGCGCCACAGCTACGGCTGCGGCAAGTGGTTCCTGGCCGCGCGCTGCACCGCCACGCTCGAGGTGTTCGGCACCTATCCCGCGCAGGTCTCCGAACCGCCTGCCGACATCATCGCGAAGATCCAGGCCCGTCGGCCTGACTGGAAGGGCTACAAATGAGCACGCGCCTCGCCAGGGGCGGCCGGCTGATCGACCGGACCGCGCCCGTCGAATTCACCTTCAACGGCAAGCGTTTCAGGGGCTTCCGGGGCGACACGCTGGCTGCGGGCCTTCTGGCGAACGACCAGATGCTTGTAGGCCGCAGCTTCAAGTATCACCGCCCCCGCGGCATCGTCGCCTCGGGGCCGGAAGAGCCGAACGCTCTGGTGAACCTCGGCACCGGGGCCCGGCTGGAACCGAACCAGCGCACCACCACGACCGAGCTTTTCGACGGGCTGGAATGCACCTCGCAGAACCACTGGCCCAGCCTGGAATTCGACGTGGGCGTGGTAAACAACTACGCCGCGCGCTTCCTGCCGGCGGGGTTCTACTACAAGACCTTCATCCACCCGCGCCCGTTCTGGAAACACGTCTTCGAGCCGATCATCCGCCGCTCGGCCGGGCTCGGCAAGGCGCCGACGCAACCCGACGCCGACCGCTATGAACAGGCCTATGCCTTCTGCGACGTGCTGGTCGTGGGGGCAGGCGTCGCGGGCATGAAGGTCGCGAAGGCTGCCGCCGACAAGGGCCAGCGCGTGATCCTTCTGGAACAGGCCCCGGTCCTCGGCGGCCGCGCCCCGGTCGATCAGACCGAGGTGGACGGCCAGCCCGTCGAGGCCTGGCTGTCGGCGATGGAGGCCGACCTCCTGGCGCGCGACAACGTGACCCTGCGCACCCGCACCTGCGGCTTCGGGGTCTATGACCACGGCTATGTCCTGGCCGACGAGCGCGTGGCCGACCATACGCCCGGCGACGGGCGGCCGAAGCATCGGCTGTGGCGCATCCGTGCGGGCAAGATCGTAAGCGCCACGGGGGCGATCGAACGACCGCTTTCCTTTGCCGGCAACGACATTCCGGGCGTCATGCTCGCCTCGGCTGTGCGTGACTACGTGGTGAACTACGCGGTGTCTCCGGGCGACCGGACGGTGATCGTCACCAACAACGACAGCGCCTACCAGACCGCGCTGGCGCTGAAGGCCGCGGGGCTGGACGTGCCCGCCATCCTCGATGCACGCGAGGTCGCCGACGGCGCCCTGCCGCAGGCCGCCCGCGCCGCAGGGATCCGCGTGCTGACCGGCAAGGCCATCGCCAAGGTCAAGGGCGGGAAGCGCGTCACCGGCGTCGCCGTCTGCGCCCAGGCGGGCGAGGGCACGGTGCAGGAAGAGATCGCCTGCGAGGCCGTCGCCATGTCGGGCGGCTGGTCGCCCGTGGTGCATCTGTGGAGCCACTGCGGCGGCAAGCTGCTCTGGGACGAGACGATTTCGGCCTTTGTCCCCGACCCGAAGCGTCCGCCTCTGAACCATGACGGTTCCGCGATGGTCGAATGCGTCGGTGCGGCGGCGGGCGATCTCGACCTGTCGGGCAAGCCGGCGGCGATCCCGCCGGTCTGGGTCATGCCGCAGGGTGCGCCGGTCCAGTTGCGCAACAAGATGTGGCTCGACTACCAGAACGACGTGAAGGTTTCGGACGTGCAGCTCGCCAGCCGCGAGGGCTATGTCTCGGTCGAACACACCAAGCGCTATACCACCCTGGGCATGGCAACGGATCAGGGAAAACTCAGCAACATCAACGGACTCGCCGTGCTTGCTGAGTCTCTGGGTGAAGAGATTCCGCAGGTCGGCACCACCACCTTCCGTCCGCCCTACACCCCCGTCACCATCGGCGCGCTGGCCGGCGAGGCGCGGGGCGAGATCTTCCAGCCGCTGCGCCGCACGCCCATGCACGAAGCCCACGAGAAGGCCGGCGCCTATTTCGAGCCCGTCGGCCTCTGGCGCCGCCCCTACTGCTTCCCGCGCGCGGGCGAGACCCATGAACAGGCCGTCCACCGCGAGGTGCTGAACACCCGGCAGAACCTCGGCCTTCTGGACGCCTCGACCCTGGGCAAGATCATCGTCAAGGGCCCGGATGCCGGGAAGTTCCTCGACATGCTCTACACCGGCGTGATGTCCACGCTGCCCGTAGGCAAGTGCCGCTATGGTCTGATGTGCAACGAACAGGGCTTCCTGATCGACGACGGCGTGGTCGCCCGGATCGACGAGGACACCTGGCTGTGCCACACCACTTCCGGCGGGGCCGACCGCATCCACGCCTGGATGGAGGACTGGCTGCAATGCGAATGGTGGGACTGGCAGGTCTATACCGCCAATGTCACCGAGCAATATGCCCAGGTCGCGGTCGTCGGCCCGAACGCGAGGAAACTTCTGCAAGTCCTTGGCGGCATGGATGTATCCAAGGAGGCGCTGCCCTTCATGCACTGGGCGGACGGCTCGCTTGCGGGCTTCCCGGTGCGGGTTTACCGGATCAGCTTCTCGGGCGAGCTTTCCTATGAAATCGCCGTCCCCGCCAGCCACGGCGCGGCCTTCTGGGAGGCCTGCATGGAGGCTGGCAAGGCGCTGGGCGCCATGCCTTACGGCACCGAGGCGCTGCACATCATGCGGGCCGAAAAGGGCTTCATCATGATCGGGGACGAGACCGACGGCACCGTGATCCCGCAGGACCTCGGGCTCGACTGGGCGATCTCGAAGAAGAAGGCCGACTATCTGGGCAAGCGCGGGCAGGAACGGACCTACCTCGCCAGCCCCGACCGCTGGAAGCTCGTCGGCTTCGAGACGCTGGACGGCTCGGTCATCCCGGACGGGGCCTACATCGTCGCGGACGGGGTGAACGCCAACGGCCAGCGCAACACTCAGGGCAGGGTGACTTCCACCTACTATTCGCCGACGCTCAAGCGCGGCATCGCCATGGGCCTGTTGAAGCACGGGCCGCAGCGGATGGGCGAAGTGGTGGAGTTCAACACGGTCGCCGGCGGCACGGTCAAGGCGCGGGTGCGCGACACCGTGTTCTACGACAGGGATGGGGAGAAGCAGAATGTCTGACCCGGTTTCCGCGCTGAACGGCGCCAGCTTCCAAGGCTTTGCCACCATCCGGGAAATCGGCCCGCTGGGTATGATAACCCTGCGCGCAAAGGGGCTGAAATCGCTGGACAAGGCGATCAAGGCAGTGACGGGGACTAGGGTTCCCGCGCCGCGCCGGATCGAGATCAAGGGCGACCATGCCTGCGGCTGGATGAGCCCGGACGAATACCTGCTGATCCTGCCTTACGCCGAGGTCGGCGAGGCGATGGGCAAGCTGGCGAAGGCGCTGGCGGGGGAACATCACCTTGCCGTCGATGTCTCGGACGCCCGCGCGGTCTTCCGCATCGAGGGTGACAAGGCCGATCAGGTCCTGCGCAAGCTGATGCCGGTGGATTTCGACCGGCTGGAGCCGGGCGAATTGCGCCGCAGCCGCGCAGCCCAGGTCGCGGCGGCGATCTGGCAGCAGGATCAGGGCTTTACGCTGGTCTGCTTCCGGTCGGTCGCAAGTTACGTCATGGGCCTTCTGACCCATTCTGCCCAACCGGGCAGCGAGCTGTAGCCGCCCGACATTGCAGAGGTCGGGGCAATCACCCCGACCGTCACCCCGGCGTGGAACCCGGCCCGGCCCGGTCGCGTCGATCCCGGCCGGTTGCCCTTGACCTTCCGGCCGCGAACCCTCTTATTCCTGCCAAGCATCACCCGAACAGGAGCAAGCCGATGGCCTTCACTCTTCCCGATCTTCCTTACGCGCATGACGCTCTGGCCTCCCTTGGCATGTCGAAGGAAACGCTGGAATACCACCACGACCTGCACCACAAGGCCTATGTGGACAACGGCAACAAGCTGATCGCCGGCACCGAGTGGGAGAACAAGTCGCTGGAAGACATCATCCGCGGCACCTACCAGCCGGGCGCCGTGGCGCAGAACGGCATCTTCAACAACGCCTCGCAGCACTGGAACCACAACATGTTCTGGACCTGGATGGCCCCGGGCGAGAACAAGAAGATGCCGGGCGAGCTGGAGAAGGCGCTGACCGAGGCCTTCGGCTCGGTGCAGAAGTTCAAGGAGGATTTCGCCGCCGCCGGGGTGGGCCAGTTCGGCTCGGGCTGGTGCTGGCTGGTCAAGGACAAGGACGGCAGCCTCAAGGTCACCAAGACCGAGAACGGGGTGAACCCGCTCTGCTTCGGGCAGACCGCGCTTCTGGGCTGCGATGTGTGGGAGCATTCCTACTACATCGACTACCGCAACAAGCGCCCGGCCTATCTGACCAACTTCCTGGACAAGCTGGTGAACTGGGAAGCCGTCGCTGCTGGTCTGTAAGCGAGGCTTGTGCAAGGTCTGTGACCGCCGGAGCCTCCCTTCGGCGGTCCTGTTTATTGCGGCGCAGGCGCGACAAGCGGTCCGGGTCGCTGTGCTTCCATTCAGGGTCGTCAGAACGCGTCGAGGAAGCGTTCTGGAATAATGTAGGTTTGCGACGTCACGACCTTTCCGTGACGCCAGAGATCACCTTTCGAATCCTTACGCCACTCGCGCATCATGCGCCTGCGCTGCCAGTCGAACTGGAAGTTCTTCTCCTGCGGCGGCGAAGCTTGCAGCGAGATCAGGAAGCGCTCGATGGCTTCCGTCGATTTGGTCCAGCCGATACCGGCAACTTCCGCTTCATCGGCATCTCTGGCATTCGCGATCGCCAGTCTTGTCTGCTGCCGTGAGAGCAACATGTCGCGGTCCAGATAGCGCAAGTGGAACAGGAACAGGCAATTGTCCAGGTTAAGCTGCGGAAAGTCGGACCTGTGCCCCCCCAAGGACCACTTCAGCCTTGCCGAGGAAATGCAGGGCTTTGCGTACGAAGAATTCACCCGCACATGCGGTCGCTGGCGCAGGATCGGCCGGTCTGGGTCGATCCGGTCGGGGCAGAGGTCGTAACGGTGCACCACCTCGACCGCAAAGGGGCTGATCACCCCCACCTCGCGCGCGCGGGCCACGGCATCCAGAAGCGGGATGCCGCAGGCAGGGTCGGGCACGATGATCTCGTCCACGTCGTTCAGCACGACCACGTCGAACCGCCCCAGCAGCATGGCGTTGACATCCGCAAGCATGGTCCAGCGCTTCATGTCCCAGCCGGGGCCGGGTTCGCTGCGGGGCAGGGTGATGATCTGGCATCCGGCGGCGAAATCGGGCGGGGTCTGATCGAACCCGTCCATCAGGATGAACAGATGATGCCGCGGGACGTGCCGGGCATAGTAGTCCACCCAGATGCGAAGAAAGAAATGGTCGTCACGGACCATTGTGACGAAGGCAATGCGGGCGGGACTGGCGGCCATCGTGCAGCTGCCTTCAGCCTGCATCATGTGCTGGCATGGCTGGGGGGCGCAGGGCAACCAGGGTGGCCTCCAGCGATGGCACATCCGGCACGACCGTGAACAGCCGCTTCAGCGACGGGGCGGCGAAGCCTTCGGCGATGACGTGGTCGATCAGGGCAAGCAGCGGGCGCCAGTAGCCTTCGACATCAAGCAGCAGGATCGGCTTGGCATGCAGCCCGATCTGCGCCCAGGTCAGAACCTCGAAGAACTCGTCCATCGACCCGGCACCCCCAGGCAGCACCACAACGGCATCCGAGTTCATGAACATGACCTTCTTCCGCTCGTGCATGTCTTCGGTAATGACAAGATTCGCGCGGTCCCGTGTTTCGCGTTCTTTCCCAAGAAGATGGGTGGGGATCACCCCCAGCGTCGCCGCCCCGGCGGAGATGGCAGCATGCGCGACTGCCCCCATGATCCCGACATCGCCTGCACCATAGACCAGTCGCCAGCCGTTGCGGGCAAAGACGGCCCCTGTGGCGCGCGCAGCCTCGACATAGGAGGGTCGCGCACCGGGGCGCGAGCCACAGAAGACGCAGATCGAGAGGCTTGACATGCCGGGATCCCGAAAACGGTTGCTTTGTCGTGCGATATAAAGATTCCTGAGTGCAAGAAAAGCGGCGCGGCAGAAACCGTGCGGTCGGGGAGATGGGAATGTCGGCATGGGGTGCCATGGGCCCGGGAACGCGGGCTCTGATCGTTGTGCTTGGCGGTATCGCGGTGGCCGCGGTCGGGTATGTCGGTTGGAGGGCACTGCAGCCGGTCGAGCCCGCTTTGGTGTCTGAACCGGCACCCGAAACCGCACCCGAAGCGGCACCCGAGCCTGCGCCTGCCGCCGAGCCTGCCCCTGAAGCGGCCGCCGAGCCAGAGGCCGCAGCGGAAACGCAAAGCCCGGCCTTGGCTGCCCTGCCCAGGATCGATACCTGGCGCGTGGCACCTGATGGCGACGCGCTGATCGCCGGGCTTGCCGCCCCCGAGGCGGCGATCGAGGTTCTGGTTGACGGGCGGGCGGTTGCGACCGGGCGGGCGCTGGCCTCTGGCCAGTTCGTGGTTCAGTTCACCCTGGCCCCCAACCCCGAGCCCAGCCTGATGTGGCTGACCATGGCCGCGGAAGGTGGTGAAGTGGTGGCGTCGGACCAGATGGTGGCGCTGGGGCCGATCGAAGGGCCGAAGCTGGCCGCTGCCGAACCGGCGGCAGAGGGTGCCGAAGCCGCGCCGGTGGCGGAACCTGCTGCCCCTCAGGCCCTTCTGCTCACCGATGAGGGCGCAGTGGTTTTGCAGGACCAACCCGAAGCCGAACCGCTGCCGCCGGCGCAGGTAATGATCGACACGATCACCTATGCGCCCGATGGCGCGGTCCGGATCGGGGGACGGGGTGCGCCAGGGGCGCCGCTGCGGCTTTACCTGGACAATGCGCCGGTTGCGGAACTGGCCGTTCCGGGCGATGGACGGTGGCTTGTGACGCTGGGCGATACGGCACCGGGGATCTATGTGCTGCGGGTCGATCAACTGGGCCCCGACGGCAAGGTGACCTCGCGCTTCGAAACCCCGTTCAAGCGCGAAACGCTTGAGGCGCTGGCAGCTGCGGCCGGACCTGCGGCAGTGCCGGAAGCCCCGGTGTCCGAACCCGATAGCGCGACCGTGGCAGAGCCCCCGGTGGCTGAGATTCCCGTTGCAGAGGCGCCGGCCGAAGATGCCGTGGCTCCCGAAGCCCCGGTGGCAGAGGTCGCCATGGCTGAACCCGTCGTGCCGGAAACACCCCCTGCCCAGGTGGCCGCGACCGCAGAGCCGGTGACAGAACCGGTGTCCGCTGCGGCCCCCGCGCAGGTCTCCGAACCAGTGCCGCAGCCGGATGTGGCGGCCGAAGAACCCACAGTCGCGTCCGAGCCCGTAGCCGTGGCCGAAGCCCCCGTTGAAGCCATGCCGCAGCCGCAGGCCGAAGTCGTGCCCGGACCTGAAGCGATCGAAGCGGCCCCTGCCGCCGAAGTGGCCGCATCGGTGGTTGCCGAGGCCGCCCCCGAACCGCTGCGCCCCGTGACCGTGACGGTGCAGCCGGGCTATACGCTTTGGGGCATCGCGCAGCAACGCTATGGCGAAGGTATGCTTTACGTCCAGGTGTTCGAGGCGAACCGCGACAAGATCAGGGATCCTGACCTGATCTATCCTGGTCAGGTCTTCACTGTGCCCGAGCTGCCCTGAACGCCGTTCTGCCCATGGCTGCAGGCCGCCCGGACATCGGGATGGTCGCAGCAGCAATCGGCCAGAAGATAGCCGATGGTTCGGCCGATTGCGCCGGTATCGGCCGCATAGATCACGTTCCGCGCCGCCCGACGCGACCGGACGAGGCCGGCCTGCTCCAGCGCGGCCAGATGGAATGAAAGACGCGGCGCAGGCACCGCAAGGGCTTGCGCAATCTGCCCTGCCGCCATACCTGCGGGGCCGCGCCGCACCAGAAGGCGGATCAGGTCAAGCCGCGTCTCGTGCGCCATGGCTGACAGGGCCGCAAGGACCGTGCTGCGATCCACTTTACTTCGCTCCATCGTTCAACTATTCAAGAACGGTTGAAATGACCATAGACTAACCCGCGCCCTCCCGCAATGCCGCAGGGCCGGGGATCACCGGGACAGACCCATGCGCCGACTGACTGCCAATGCCACTTCTGCCGATGCCGCGGGCGCGCCCGCTTCTGGCTGGCAGACCATGCGCCGCGTGGCGCCCTATCTCTGGCCAGCGGGGCAGGGCTGGGTCAAGCGCCGCGTCGTGGCCGCCATGGGTTTTCTGGTGCTGGCGAAGCTGGTTTCGGTGCTGACGCCCTATATCTACAAGCTTGCGGTGGACAGCCTTGCCAGCCAGACGGCAGCGGACCCCGGAATGCTTCTGGGCTTTGGTGCCGTCGGTCTGGTCATTGCCTACGGCATGGCGCGGTTGGGCGCGGTGCTGTTCGGCGAACTCCGCGACGCGGTCTTCGTCCGCGTCGGACAGCGGGCGATCCGCCGGCTGGCGATCGAGACCTTCACCCATATCCACCGCCTTTCGCTGCGCTATCACATCACCCGCAAGACCGGTGGCCTGAGCCGCATCATCGAACGTGGGGTGAAGGGCGTCGATTTCCTTCTGCGCTTCATGCTTCTGTCCATCGGGCCGCTGATCCTGGAACTGACCATGGTCGCGGCGATATTCGCCTGGGTCTTCGGATGGCAGTATGCCGCGGTCGTCGTCGTTACCATCGCACTTTATGTCGCCTTCACCTTCAAGGTCACCGAGTGGCGCGTGAAGCTGCGGCGCGAGATGAACGACCAGGACACCGACGCCAACCAGAAGGCCATCGACAGCCTGCTGAACTTCGAGACGGTGAAGTATTTCAACGCCGAACAACGCGAGGCAGAGCGTTATGACAGTGCGATGCGCCGGTATGAGGCGGCGGCGGTCAAGACCGGGCTGTCGCTATCCTTTCTGAACGTCGGGCAGGCCTTCCTGATCACCTCGGGCCTTGTCATCGTCATGGCGATGAGCGCGCTGGGCGTGCGGGCGGGCACGCTGACCGTGGGCGATTTCGTCATGGTCAACGCCTACATGATCCAGATCACCATGCCGCTGAACTTCCTTGGCACCGTCTACCGCGAGATCCGGCAGGCGCTGGTGGACATGGGCGAGATGTTCGGCCTGCTGGCCCAGCCGGCCGAAGTGACCGATGCGCCCGATGCAAGACCGCTGGAGGTGCGGGGCGGCGAGATCGTCTTCGACAACGTGCATTTCCATTACGAGCCGGAACGCGAGATCCTGAAAGGGATCAGCTTCCGTGTCGCCCCGGGCGAACGGGTGGCCCTGGTCGGTCCTTCGGGTTCGGGCAAGTCCACGATCGGGCGGCTGCTGTTCCGCTTCTACGACATCCAGGACGGTGCGATTCGCATCGACGGGCAGGACATCCGGCAGGTCACGCAGAGTTCGCTGCACCAGGCCATCGGCGTGGTGCCGCAGGATACGGTGCTGTTCAACGACACGATCCTATACAACATCGCCTACGGCCGGGCCGATGCGACCCGTGAAGAGATCGAGGCCGCGGCGAAGGCTGCGAAGATCCACGACTTCATCATGCGCCTGCCGCAGGGCTATGACACGGTGGTTGGCGAACGCGGGCTCAAGCTTTCGGGTGGCGAAAAGCAGCGGGTGGGGATCGCCCGGACGCTGCTGAAGAACCCGCCCATCCTTGTGCTGGACGAGGCGACCTCGGCGTTGGACACGCAGACGGAACGCTCCATCCAGGAAAGCCTGCGCGAAATGGGGCAGGGCCGCAGCGTCATCATGATTGCGCACCGATTGTCGACCATCGCCGATGCCGACCAGATCATCGTGATGGAGGATGGCCGCATCGTCGAACAGGGCCGGCATGAAGAGCTTCTGGCGCGGCGTGGCCGCTATGCCCTGATGTGGGAGCGTCAGTCGGCCGAGGAAGACAAGGCAGCGGCCGAGGCTGCCGAGTGATCGCGGCGGCGTGACTGCCCTTCCCCGGAAGAGCCGGGGAAGGCAGGCATTTTCCTTTGACCATCCGCCAGGGCCCCCGCATTCTGCGGCTATCGCAAACCGGGTGTGCGATGCTGCGACGCGCCGTACCGGGACTGTTGCTCTGGCTTGGGTTGGTGACGGCCGCGCTGGCAGAAAGGTGCGTGGCCCTGATCCAGGCGGTGGATGACTACCAGTCCATCCGGCGGCTGGGCAAGGCGGCCTTCACCATCTCGCTGCAAGTGACGGCAGCACTGGCCGAGGAATTCCCGGAAGACCAGGAAATCCGGCGCGATCTTTCGGTCAGCTTCGAACGCATCGGCGACACTCTTGTTGCCGATGGCGATTATGACGGGGGGCTGGAAAGCTATGGCAAGGCCCTGGAGATCCGCGAGGATCTGGCCGCGATGGATCCGGAAAACAAGCTGCGTCTGCGCGACCTGTCGGTGACTTTCGAACGCATCGGTGACATCAACAAACTGCGCGGCGACGCCGATTCGGCGTTGCTGGCCCATCAGGCAGCCGTCGCCATCCGCGAGAAACTGGCCGCTCTCGACCCCACCAACATGCTTTGGCAGCGCGATCTTTCGGTCAGTCACGAACGTCTGGGGGATGTCTACCTAAGCCAGAACGACCTGGTGGCCGCGCTTGAGGCGCAGGAAAGTTAACGCCGGCTGCGGGAAGGAATCGTGCCACTTGATCCGGGCAATCTGCCGCGCCAGCACGACTTGGGCGTGGCGCTGGAACGGGTCGGTGATGTCAAGCTGGCGATGGGCTACCGCGCCGGGGCCATGTTCCTGCATCAGGAGACGCTGCTGCTGCCGCAGTCGATGGTGGCGGCGGATCCGACGGTGTCGCAATACAGGCGAGATACGGCCTTTTCGCTGATGAAGCTTGCCGTGCTTCATGTCGGCGACGGCAATCCCGGCGCGGCCGAACCATTGCTTGTCGAAGGGCTGCGACTACGAACCGAGCTGGCAGGCGCGCAGCCGAATGACATCGCCTTGCTGCGTGATCTTTCCTACACCGAGAACGAGCTTTCCTCGGTGCTGCTGGAGCTTGGTCGCAATGCCGAGGCGCTTGACCGGACCGCCATCCTTCTGGCCGACCCGACGCCCGAAAACCGCGAGGCTCTGGCCATTCTGGAAGAGATGGAGGCCAACGGAACGCTTCCCGCCGGCTATGAGGAATGGATCGCGGGTTTCCGCCGCAACCTGGGGCTTCCGACAAGATTCTGACCTGAAGGTGCGGCCGGGCAGGGCTTGGCAACGCGCGGGCTTTGCCTGTAAGACGGGGCAAGGCGATGACAGAGGCAAGGCGCGTGAGCAATCCCGACAGTTTCATCGAAGAAGTCACCGAAGAGGTGCGCCGCGACCGGCTGTTCTCGCTGTTTCGCAAATACGGCTGGATCGGCATTCTTCTGGTGGTTGCGCTGGTCGGCGGAACGATCTGGACCGAGTGGACGAAATCAAGGGCGGAGGCGCGGGCGCAGGCCTTCGGCGATGCGCTGATCGACGCGCTGGACCTCGGGGCCCCCGACGAACGCCGTGAGGCGCTGGCCGCGATCCCGACCGATGGGGCGCAGACTGTGCTTCTGCAGCTGGTCATTGCGTCGGACCCTGCCGAGGACCGCACCGCCACACTTGCCGCGCTGGATCGGGTGGCTGCGGATGCAACCCTGGCGCCGACCTATCGCGATCTTGCAGTGTTGCGTCGGGTTCTGGTTGCCGGGGCCGACATGCCGCTGACTGACCGTCGCGCCGCACTGGAAGAGATCGCCCAGCCGGGCCGGCCCTATCGGCCTCTGGCGGCCGAACTTCTGGCCTATCTTCTGATCGAGGAAGGCCGGACGGACGAAGCGGTAACCGCGATGACCACCCTGATGCAGGACCAGGAAGCCTCGGGCGCACTGCGTGCGCGGCTCGGCCAGATGGTCACGGCGCTTGGTGGCACATTGCCCGAAGCATCGGCGGGCTGAGCGATGGGATCTTGTCAGATGGCAGGCATGACGATCAGGCTTATGACAGGTGCGGGGCTGATTGCCCTTCTGGCCGCCTGCGGCCAGAAGGAAGTGATCCTGCAAGGCGAACGCTTTCCGGTGCGCGCCGATCTTGCCGCCAGCGTGCCGGTCGAGGGGCAGCCCGCACCGACAGCCCCGGCCGAACGCGAGAATGCAAGCCAGCCGATCAGCTTGCCGCCGCAGGTCGCCTTGGACGAATGGACGCATCGCGCTGGCAACGCGCGGCACCTGATGCCGCATGCCGCCCTATCCGCCACCCCGCAGCGGGTCTGGACGGCGAATGTAGGGTCAGGTTCGAACCGCAAGCACCGCGTCTCTGCCGCGCCCGTCGTCTCGGGCGGAAGGGTGTTCACCATCGACTCGGGGTCTGCGGTGCAGGCAACCTCGACCGGCGGGGCAGTTCTATGGAGGACGGATGTCTCGGCCGGGTTCGACCGGGGCGGCGGCCTTCCGGGGGGCGGTCTGGCCGTATCGGGCGAACGGTTGTTCGTGACCACGGGCTTCGGCGAGGTCGTGGCGCTGAACGCAGGGACCGGAGAAGTGCTGTGGCGGCAGCGCGTGGATGCGCCGGTGATGGGTGCGCCGGCGACGGATGGTGCGGCTGTCTATGTCAGCGCCCGCGACGGCGGCGCCTGGGCGATGGATGCCGCGGATGGCAAGGTGCTGTGGCAGGTGGTCGGTACGCCGGGCACGGCGGGATATCTGGGCACGGCGGCCCCTACGGTTGGTGACCGGGCGGTGATCTTTCCGACCAACGCCGGCGACCTGATGGCCGTGCTGAAGATTGGTGGCGGCACGAAGATCTGGCAGGTGTCTCTGGCCGGCAAGCGGCTGGGCCGCGCCTATGCCTACAGCGCCGATGTCACCGGCGACGCGGTGATCGACGGCAAGGTGATGTACGCCGGCACGGCCGCTGGACGCACAGTGGCGATCTCGGCCTCTTCGGGCGAGCGGATCTGGTCGGCGGACGAAGGTGCGCTGGGCCCGGTCGCGGTCGGCGGCGGGTCGGTCTTCCTGGTGAATGACGAGGCCGAGCTGGTGCGGCTGGACGCGGCCACGGGCGAGGTGATCTGGGCCGTGCCGATGCCCTATTTCACCAACGACAAGATCAAGCGCCGCAAGGGGATTTACGCGCATTACGGCCCGGTCCTGGCGGGCGGTCGTGTGATGGTCGTGTCGTCCGATGGCCTGTTGCGTGCCTTCAACCCCGAGGATGGCAGCCTGACCTACAGCACCGAAATTCCGGGGGGTGCAGCGGCACAGCCGGCGGTGGCGGGGGGGGTGCTCTACGTTGTCAGCGGCAACGGGCAACTTCACGCTTTCCGTTAGGGGCGAACCCGTGTATCGGGGGCGCTTCGCAGGAAACGGACCTGAGACATGACCTTCACGCTTGCCATCGTGGGCCGGCCCAACGTGGGCAAATCGACGCTGTTCAACCGGCTGGTCGGGCGGAAGCTCGCGCTGGTCGATGATCAGCCGGGCGTGACGCGCGACCTGCGGGAAGGTGACGCAAAGCTCTTTGACCTGCGTTTCACCGTGATCGACACGGCGGGACTGGAGGATGTCACCGACGACAGCCTGCAGGGGCGGATGCGACGCCTGACCGAACGCGCGGTGGACATGGCCGATGTCTGCCTGTTCCTGATCGACGGCCGGGTGGGTGTGACCCCGTCGGATGAGGTTTTCGCCGACATCCTGCGCAAGAAGGCCGCCCGCGTCCTGCTTGGTGTCAACAAGGCCGAAGGAAAGGCGGGGGATGCCGGCGCGCTGGAAGCCTACAGCCTGGGCTTGGGCGAGCCTATCCGTCTGTCTGCCGAACATGGCGAGGGGCTGGATGACCTTTACCGCGCGCTGAAGCCCTTCGAGGCGGAATTCGCCGCCCGCGAGGCCGAAATCCTGCCGGAAACCGATACCGAGATTTCAGAAGAGGAGGCTGCGCTTGAGGCGGACGAGACCGCCCATCGCCCGACCCGGCAGAAGCCGCTCCAGATTGCCGTGATCGGTCGCCCGAATGCAGGAAAATCCACGCTGATCAACAGGATCCTTGGCGAAGACCGGATGTTGACCGGACCCGAGGCCGGCATCACCCGCGACGCGATTTCCGTGCGCACCGAATGGCTGGGCACGCCGGTTCGCATCTGGGATACGGCGGGGATGCGCAAGAAGGCGAAGGTGGTCGAGAAGCTGGAAAAGCTGTCGGTCGCAGATGGCTTGCGTGCGGTGCGCTTTGCCGAGGTGGTGGTGGTTCTGCTCGACGTGGAAATCCCCTTCGAGACCCAGGATCTGCGCATCGCCGATTTCGCCGAGACCGAGGGTCGCGCGGTCGTCGTGGCGGTGAACAAGTGGGATCTGGAAGAAGGCAAGCAGGAAAAGCTGGCCGAACTGAAAGAGATGTTCGATCGCCTCTTGCCCCAGTTGCGTGGCGCGCCGCTGGTGACGGTGTCAGCCAAGACGGGCCGGGGGCTCGACCGGCTGCACGATGCGATCCTGAAGGCGCATGACGTCTGGAACCGTCGCATTCCCACGGCGAAGCTGAACTCATGGCTTGGCGCGATGACCGAGGCGCATCCGCCGCCGGCGCCCGGCGGGCACCGGATCAAGCTGCGTTACATGACCCAGGCCAAGACCAGGCCACCTGGCTTCGTCATCAAGTGTTCGCGCCCCGACGAGCTGCCGGAAAGCTACAAGCGGTATCTGATCAACGGGCTGCGCGACCATTTCGACATGCCGGGAACGCCGATCCGGCTGTTCCTGCGGTCGCAGGGCGACCAGAACCCGTTCAAGGACCGCAAGTTCCATACGCCGTCGCGCCTTCGCAAGCATATCGACAAGAAGCGGGACTGACGGGGGCGGGCAGGGGCCGTGCCGCAGGTTCAGGTGCGGCGCAGATCAAGGGCAAGGCGCACCAGCATGATCAACGCGCCACCTGCGGCGGCCCATGCCACGGCCATCTGCGTGCCCCAGTTCGCTGCAACGACGCCGCCCAGGGCCCAGATCACGGTCAGCCCGTAAATCGGCATCCCGGGCTTGCGGGACTGCACCGCAATGGCCAGCAGCAGCACCAAGGCAAGCATTCCCAGGGCAGACCCGGTATTGGACAGGATGCCGTAGCCGGCAATCAGAACGCCGGTGGACACGGCCGCAGCTGCCGTCAGCCAGCCCGCGAAGATTGCCGTGGGCGCGCTGAGAAGCCAGCGGTCGGGCTCGGTCGGGGAACGGAGAAAGGCAGTCAGCGCGGCGAAGGCCATGATCCAGATCGTCACCGTGCCCCAGGTTGCCGAAGTTCCGGCAATCCACAGCCAGCCAGAGCCAACCAGAACCGCCAGCGTCAGCGGCAGGCGCGTGGGCGCCCATGCAGGGTGGTCGGCACGTTGCAAGAGGCCGAAAACGGCGTGCAGGATCAACCAGGCATAGATCAGCGACCAGATCGCAAAGGCATAACCTGCGGGCTGGATGAAGGGCCGACCGATCTGCACCGGAAACAACGCCGGGTCGTAGCCGGTGAAGGGCGGTGTGACGAATGGCGCCAGCCCGAAGGCCAGTGTCGCGGCAAGCAGGATCAGGGCGGGTGCGCGTGTCATGGTGATATTACGCGCACCGGCTGGTTTCGGATCCGTCAGACCAGCACACCATCGGCCGTGATCCGCGTCTTTCCGCCAAGATAGGGGACAAGGGCCTGCGGAAGCGTGACCGAGCCGTCCGTCTGCTGCCCGTTTTCCAAGACCGCGATCAGGCAACGTCCGACGGCGAGGCCCGAGCCGTTCAGAGTTGCCACGAATTCCGGCTTGCCGCCGCCTGCAGGGCGGTAGCGCGCGTTCATCCGCCGGGCCTGGAACTGCCCGCAGGTCGAGACGCTGGAAATCTCGCGATAGGTGTTCTGGCCGGGCAGCCAGACCTCCAGGTCATGCGTCTTCTGCGCGCCGAAGCCCATGTCGCCAGTGCAAAGCACGATGGTCCGGTAGGGCAGTTCCAGTCGTTCCAGCACAGCCTCGGCACATTTCGTCATGCGTTCGTGTTCGGCAAGGGCGGTTTCCGGCGTGCAGATCGTCACCATCTCGACCTTCTCGAACTGGTGCTGGCGCAGCATGCCGGTGGTGTCCTTGCCCGCGCTGCCCGCCTCGGACCGGAAGCAGCTGGTGTGGGCGGTCAGGCGGATGGGCAGGGCCGCCTCGTCCAGGATCTCGCCCGCGACCGAATTGGTAAGCGTGACCTCCGAGGTCGGGATCAGCCACCAGCCGTTGGTGGTCTGATAGCTGTCCTCGGCGAATTTCGGCAGCTGGTTGGTGCCGAACATGGCCTCTTCCTTGACGAGGACCGGCGTCCAGGTTTCGGCCAGCCCGTGTTCCTGGGTGTGCAGGTCCAACATGAATTGCGCAAGCGCCCGATGGACTCGCGCCACCGCGCCGCGCATCACCACAAAGCGGCTGCCCGAAAGTTTCGCTGCGGTCGGGAAATCCAGGCCGCCCCTGGCTGCCGGAATGTCGAAATGTTCCAGTGGCTTGAAGTCCATCACACGGGGTGTGCCCCAGCGTCTGATCTCGACGTTCGCCGTTTCGTCAGGGCCGTCGGGCACGTCGTCCAGCGGCATGTTGGGGATGCGGGCAAGGGCATCCTTCAGGCGCGCATCCTCGGCATCGGCTTCGGCAGTCAACCGGGCGCCCTCGGCCTTCTTCTCGGCCACCAAGGCACGAAGCCGCTGAAACTCGGCCTCATCCCCGCGCGCCTTTGCGGCGCCCACCTCCTTCGAGGCGGCATTCTGCGCCGCCGCCGCAGTTTCCGCCGCCAGGATCTTCGACCGCCGCGCCTCATCGATCGCCAGAAGCTCGGCCGCCATCGGCGACAGCCCGCGACGGGCAAGCGCCGCGTCGAATGCGGCGGGGTTTTCGCGGATGAAGCGGATGTCGTGCATGGCGTGGCCCCCTTCGGTTCGTCTGACGCTCTATGCCCGATTGCCGGGCAAGGGGGAAGGTGTCGGGTGCAGGGCTTCGGATGGGTGGACTGTGTTTTGGGGCAACATGATGCGGAAGGGAAGCGCGGCGCGATGACGAGGCCGGCGAATGACGCCAAGGTGCCGGAAACGGCGGGGCACCACTGCTTTTGCGCCGCGCTTTCTTGCGTGTTGCTTCCGTCCCCGCCCGCGCCTGGTGCGACAGCGGTCGAGCATGTGGCCCGAATCGCGCGCGCATGCAGGGGCAGTCAGGGGCGGGCAATGGCGCCCGCACCCTCTGGCAAAGCGGCGCGAAAGGGCTTACATGAGCCGACGATTGCCGGGCTGGACCCGGCCGAACACCTTGCCGGGCGTGCCCCGGCCCGCAGGAAAGGATGCCCATGTTCGTCTCTCCCGCCTTCGCCCAGGCCGCCGGAGCTCCCGGAGCCGGGGCCGCCGTCGCGCAGTTCCTGCCGATCATCCTGATCTTCGTGATCTTCTACTTCCTGCTGATCCGGCCGCAGCAGAAGCGGATGAAGGAACACCGTGCCATGGTCGACGGTCTGCGCCGTGGCGACCAGGTGGTGACCGCGGGCGGCATCGTGGGAAAGGTCTCGAAGGTGCAGGAGGACGGCATGATCGAGGTCGAGATTGCCGATGGAATCAAGGTCAAGGTGGTGAAGCACACGATCACCAGCCTGCTGAACAAGACCGAACCTGCGGCAAGCTGAGGCTCTGACCCATGGAACCCATGGCGCTGTGGAAGCGTATCCTGATCCTGCTGGTCTGTGCCTGGGGGATCGTGGGGGCGATCCCGAACCTGTTCTACGCACGGGTGGAGCGCCACAATGACGCGGTTGCCGCGATCGAGGCCGCGGGAGGAACTGCAACGCCAGAACAGTTGGCCGCCCGCGCCGAATGGCCCGATTTCCTGCCCTCGGCGCTGGTGAACCTGGGTCTTGATCTTCGCGGTGGCGCGCATCTTCTGGCCGAAGTCAAGGTCGAGGATGTCTACAAGTCGCGGATGGATGCGATGTGGCCCGATGTGCGCGATGCGCTGCGGCCGCTGCGCGACCAGGTGGGTGCCGTGCGGCGCGCACCTTCGCCCGACGGGATCCTGCGGGTGACGATCGAAAGGCCCGAGGGCATGGCCGCCGCACTGGAGGCGGTGCGCGGCCTTGGCACCGGCGTGATGAGTCTGACCGGTGTCGGGCAAAGCACGATCGACGTGACCGCCGAGGGCAACGACATCGTGATCCAGCTCTCCGAGGCGGAAAAGCAGGCCACGGACAACCGCACCCTGCAACAGTCGCTGGAAATCATCCGCCGCCGGGTTGACCAGGCCGGCACCCGCGAACCGACGATCATGCGCCAGGGCGAGGACCGGGTGCTGATCCAGGTGCCGGGCATCGGCTCGGCGGCAGAGCTGAAGGCACTGATCGGCACCACGGCAAAGCTGACCTTCAACGCGGTGGTCAGTCGCACGACCGATGCCGGCGCGAACCCCGGGCCGCGCAACCTTCTCTTGCCGTCGATGGACGAACCGGGGGTCTATTACATTGTCGAGGAAACACCGGTTGTGTCGGGCGAGCAGCTGGTTGATGCCCAGCCCTCGTTCGACCAGAACAACCGGCCGGCGGTAAGCTTCCGTTTCGACAGTTCGGGCGCGCGCAAGTTCGGCGACTATACGGCCGCAAATATCGGTGCGCCCTTCGCCATCGTGCTGGACAACGAGGTGATCTCGGCCCCGGTGATCCAGAGCCACATTCCGGGTGGCTCTGGCATCATCACCGGGAACTTCACGGTCGAGGAATCGACCCGGCTTGCCGTGTTACTGCGCGCGGGCGCCCTGCCGGCCGAAATGAACTTCCTTGAGGAACGCACCATCGGCCCCGAACTGGGCCAGGATTCGATCGATGCCGGCAAGGTTGCCGCCCTGGTCGCGGGTGCTGCGGTCGTGCTTTACATGCTGGCGAGCTACGGCCTGTTCGGGCTGTTCGCCAACGTCGCGCTGGTGATCAACATGGCGCTGATCTTTGCCGCATTGTCGGCTGTCGGCGGCACGCTGACCCTGCCGGGGATCGCCGGGATCGTGCTGACGATCGGCATGGCGGTTGATGCCAACGTGCTGGTCTTCGAGCGCATCCGCGAGGAATTGCGGCAGAACAGGAACGCCGGTCGCGCGATCGAACTGGGCTACGAACGCGCGAAAAGCGCGATTGTTGACGCCAACATCACGACCTTCATCACGGCTGTCGTGCTGTTTGCGGTTGGCGCCGGCCCGGTGCGCGGCTTTGCCGTAACGCTGGGCATCGGGATCATCACCTCGGTCTTCACGGCCCTGTTCGTGACCCGGCTGTTCGTTGAATTCTGGTATCGCGCGCGCCGGCCCGCGACTGTCGTCGTGTAAGGGATCAGAACCATGGCCTTCCGTCTTCGTGTCGTCCCCGAAAAGACCAACATCGACTTCTTCCGTGCGCAGTGGCTGACCTTCGGCGGGTCGATGTTGCTGACCGTTGTCGCCATCATCGCCTGGGCGGTGATGGGGCTGAACTTCGGCATCGACTTCCGCGGCGGCACCACGATCCGCACCGAGGCGACGCAGCCGATCGATGTGGCGGCCTATCGTCAGGCGCTGGCGGGGCTTGACCTTGGCGATGTGGCGATCACCCAGGTCTTCGACCCCACCTTTGCCGAAAACCAGCATGTGGCACAGGTGCGTATTTCGCCACTGGAGGGGCAGGAGGCGGTGACACCCGAAACCATTGCCCAGGTCGAGGCGGCCTTGCAGCGGGTGGACCCGACGATCACCTTTCCTTCGGTGGAATCGGTCGGGCCCAAGGTTTCCGGAGAGCTGATCTGGAAGGCGATCACCGCGATGGTCGCGGCCTCGGCCTGCATCATGGTCTATATCTGGCTGCGCTTCGAATGGCAGTTCGCCGTGGGCAGCGTGGTGGCGCTGTTGCATGACATCTTCATCGTCATCGGCATCTTCGCGGTCTTCCAGATCAAGTTCGACCTGACAATCATTGCCGCCCTGCTGACGATTCTGGGCTATTCGATCAACGACACGGTGGTCGTCTTCGACCGGTTGCGGGAAAACCTGTTGAAATACAAGACTATGCCACTGAAGGACGTGATGAACCTGTCGGTGAACGAAACCCTTAGCCGCACGATCATGACCTCGGGCACGACGCTGATGGCGCTGGGCGCGATGCTGATCTTTGGCGGCGACGTGATCCGCGGCTTTACCTTGGCAATATTCATCGGCGTGGTGCTTGGTACCTATTCCTCGGTCTTCGTGGCCAAGAACCTGGTGCTGTTCATCGGGCTTGACCGCGGCGACAAGCCAAAGAAACCGAAGGCCGGCAACGAATTCGCCGAAGTCGAAGCCTGATGCGCCTGACCGAGGTCACC
The DNA here is from genome assembly GCF_004959785.1 of Tabrizicola sp. YIM 78059. Classification (NCBI taxonomy): domain Bacteria; kingdom Pseudomonadati; phylum Pseudomonadota; class Alphaproteobacteria; order Rhodobacterales; family Paracoccaceae; genus Tabrizicola; species Tabrizicola sp. YIM 78059. The sequence goes on along the minus strand of NZ_SJZH01000009.1, from coordinate 59,188 downwards.
TACGGTTCGGCCCGGGCAGTCGAGGGCTATGGCCCGGGCTTTTTCCGCGTTGCGGGCCATGTGCTGCGCGGGGCCTGTCTGATCACGCCGTGGGATGCCGGACCCTGGGGCGGCTATGATGACATCGCTGCGCCGCTGTCGCTGGAAGGCAGGATCGACGTCCTGTTCGTCGGTACCGGCGCAACGATCCAGCATGTGCCCCAGGCCTTCCGCGAGGCGCTGGAAGGGCAGGGGATCGGGGTCGAGATAATGGCCTCGCCCGCTGCCGCCCGCACCTATAACGTGCTTCTGGGCGAGGGACGGCGGGTCGCCGTGGCCTTGCTGCCGGTGTAAGGGCTGCAAGAGTATTCAAGAACCCTTGCAGCTTGACCTGATGGAACTCTGCCCCGGTCACCACAGGTGTGCGACATGGGGGGCGATAAGGCGGGTGTAGATCTCGCGGGCCTTCTCCATCACCGCCGGCGACAGGGGAGGCATCGCAGCCGCCGCGGCATTGGCCCGGGCCTGTGCCGGCGACTTCGCGCCGGGAATGACCACCGTCACCGCATCCTCCATCAGGATCCAGCGCAAGGCGAAGGCCGCCATCGTGGCACCTGCCGGCACCAGCGGGCGCAGTTCTTCCACTGCCTCGAGTGCCACCTCGAAGGGAACGCCAGAGAAGGTTTCGCCCTTGTCGAACGCCTCGCCGTTGCGGTTGAAACTGCGGTGGTCGTCAGGGGCAAACTGGCTGTCCTTCGTCATCTTCCCGGTCAGAAGGCCCGAAGCCAGCGGAACCCGGGCGATGATTGCCACGTTCTTTGCCTTGGCTTCCGGGAAGAAAAGCTCGGCAGGCTTCATGCGGAACAGGTTGTAGATGATCTGCACCGACACCACGCCGGGCTGGCGGATCGCTGTGCGGGCTTCCTCGACCGTCTCGACCGATACGCCGTAGTCGGCGATCTTGCCCTTGGCCTTGATCGCGTCAAGGGCGGCAAAGACCTCTGTGTCGGAATAGACCGGGGTCGGCGGGCAGTGCAGTTGCACAAGGTCAAGCCGCTCTACCCCCAGGTTCAGCAGCGATCGATCGATGAAGGATTCTAGGTTGGCGGCGGTGTAGCCTTCGGCGACATGCGGCGAAAGCCGGCGCCCGGCCTTGGTGGCGACGAAGGGCCGCTCGCCCGGCCGTTCGGCCAGAACCTCGCGGATGATGCGTTCCGACCGCCCGTCACCATAGACATCGGCGGTGTCGATGAAGGTCATGCCTTCGTCGAGCGCGGCGTGCAGCGTGGCCTTCGCGTCCTCGACACTGACCTCGCCCCAGGTGCCGCCAATGGCCCACGCGCCGAAGCCGATCCGGGTGGTCATGCGGCCTGTACGGCCGAAGGGAATGCTCTGCATCGTTGTCTCCTTGCTTGCGCGCAAGACATAGGGTCGCGCGCGGCGGATGACCATGCCCCTTTTCGGCGGGGCCGCCTTGGGTTAGGCCTGCGTTCCATGGTGATCGGGGTGCGCAATCTGGCGGTGGCACGGGGTGGGGTGACTGTCCTGCAGGGGCTGGGCTTTGCCGTGGCACCGGGCGAGGCGCTGATCCTGCGCGGGCCGAACGGGTCGGGCAAGACCACGCTCTTGCGCACGCTGGCCGGTTTGCAGCCGCCAACTGCGGGCGAGATCGACCTTGCGCCCGAGACCATCGCCTATGCCGCCCATGCCGACGGATTGAAATCGACACTGACCGTGGCAGAGAACCTTGCGTTCTGGGCTGCGATCTACGGCGGGCCGGACATCGGCCCTGCGGTTCAGGCGATGGACCTTGCCGCCCTGGTCCGCCGCCGGGCAGGAGAGTTGTCGGCCGGGCAGAAGCGGCGGCTGGGCCTGGCGCGCTTGTTGGTCACCGGGCGCCCCCTTTGGCTTCTGGACGAGCCGACCGTCAGCCTGGACGTCGCCTCGGTTGCACTGTTCGCAGGCGCGGTGCGCGGGCATCTGGCCGGGGGTGGGGCGGCAATCATCGCGACGCATGTCGATCTGGGGTTGCCCGAGGCGCGGGTGCTGGACCTCGACCCGCACCGGGTGCGCATCATGGTCCGTGACGGGTTCGACGAGGCTTTCGCATGAGGGCGCTTCTGCTGCGTGATGTGCGGCTGGCGATGCGGACCGGGGGCGGCTTCGGCCTGGGGCTGGCCTTTTTCCTGATCCTCGCGGTGCTTGTTCCGCTGGGCGTCGGCGCCGAGGGCGGCACGCTGGGCCGGATCGCGCCCGGGATCCTGTGGGTGGGGGCGCTTCTGGCTTGCCTTCTGTCGCTGGACCGGATCTTCGCGTTGGATCACGAGGACGGTTCGCTGGATCTGCTGGCGACCTCGCCAATCCCGCTTGAGGCGGTGGTCGCGGTCAAGGCCACGGCGCACTGGCTGGTGACGGGGCTGCCGCTGACCCTGATGGCGCCGGGGCTGGGGGTCCTTTTGAACCTGGCGCCGGCGGCCTACGGCTGGCTGGTGCTGAGCCTTCTGCTGGGCACGCCGACCCTGTCGATCGTCGGCGCCTTTGGCGCGGCCCTTACCGTCGGGCTGAAGCGCGGCGGCCTTTTGCTTAGCCTGCTGGTCCTGCCGCTGTATGTCCCGACCTTGATTTTCGGGGCCGAGGTGGTGCGGCGCGGGGCCGAGGGCATGGCCCTGGGCACCCCACTGGCGCTGCTGGCGGCGATCAGTCTGGGGGGGCTGGCCTTGTTGCCATTCGCGGCAGCGGCGGCGCTCCGCGTCAATTTGCGCTAACGTTTCGCGCGAAGGTGAGTTGAGCAGGGCAGGCGAAGGGGATAGGCGAGGGGCCATGTCGATCTGGGAATATGCCAATCCGAAGAAGTTCATGCAGACCTCGGCCTGGGTTCTGCCCTGGGCGGTCGGGCTGACCGTGGCCTGTCTGGTCGTGGGGCTGGTCTGGGGCTTCTTCTTCACGCCGGACGATTACAAGCAGGGGTCCACCGTCAAGATCATCTACCTGCATGTTCCGTCGGCGATGATGGCGATCAATGCCTGGGTCATGATGCTGGTGGCCTCGCTCATCTGGATCGTGCGGCGGCACCATGTCAGTGCGCTGGCAGCCAAGGCCGCAGCGCCCATCGGGTTGACCTTCACCCTTGTCGCGCTGGTCACCGGCGCACTCTGGGGTCAGCCGATGTGGGGCACCTGGTGGGCCTGGGATCCGCGGCTGACCTCGTTCCTGATCCTGTGCCTGTTTTATCTGGGCTACATCGCGCTGTGGGAAGCGATTGAGAACCCCGATACGGCGGCAGACCTGACCTCGATCCTGTGCCTTGTGGGATCGGTCTTTGCGCTTTTGTCGCGCTATGCGGTGAATTTCTGGAACCAGGGGTTGCATCAGGGTGCCTCGCTGAGTCTGGACAAGGAAGAAAATGTTTCGAACGTGTTCTGGGTGCCGCTCCTCGTGTGCATCGCGGGCTTTGTCCTGTTGTTCGTCACCCTCGTCCTGATGCGGACGCGAACGGAAATCCGCGCGCGGCGGCTGAAGGCGCTTCTGGCGCAGGAGAGGGTGGCGTGATGCCGGATCTGGGGAAGTATGCCTTTGCGGTGCTGGCGTCCTATGCGGCAACGGCGTTGCTGATCGCGGGGCTGGTGGCGCTGTCGCTGTGGCAGAGCGCGCGGACCAAGCGCGCACTGGACGAGGTCGAGGCGCGGCAGGGGAAGACGGATGGCTAGGTGGCTTATGGTGCTGCCGCCGGTCCTGTTCGCGGGGCTGGCGGGGATGTTCTATTTTGGCATGCAGCGTGAAAACCCGGGCGAATTGCCTTCGGTTTTTGTCGGACGGCCGGCGCCGGTGCTGCCTGCGACGGGCCTTTCAGGTGTGCCGCAGCTGACCGATGCCGACTTGCGCACGGGCGAGGTGACGGTGGTCAATTTCTGGGCCACATGGTGTCCGCCTTGCCGGGCGGAACATCCGGTGCTGTTGAAGATGGCGGCTGACGGCGTGCGCGTTGCGGGCGTGAACATGATGGACGACGATGCCAAGGCGCGGGCCTATTTGGCAGAAGAGGGCAACCCCTTCATCGCCGTGGCGACCGACCCGAACGGACGCAACCGTGTGGAGTGGGGCGTGACTGCCCCGCCCGAGACCTTCATCATCGGTGGCGACGGGACGGTCCTGTTCCGCTTCGTCGGGCCGCTGGTCGGCACCGACTACGAGACGCGCTTCGTGCCGGCGCTGGAAAAGGCGCTCGCGGGCGGGGATTGAGGGGGCCGGAGCATCCGGACGGCCTGCCCACCCGGTGGCCTGCCCGCCCCGTGGAACGCCGACAAGGGCGGCGATGACAGGGGCGGCGATGGCTGTGCTCACGTATAGCTCTGCCGCCGGCAGGCTGCTACGCCGTGGGGCATGGCGACGGCGCAGTGCGACCGACAAGGCGCGGGGTGGGAAAGCGCATGCGCGGACCTTTCTTGCGTAAGCGGTGGCGCGCAGACACCTCCGGATGCCCGAAGGAAAGATTAAGGCCCGGGTCGCCCCGGGCCTTTGTCATGGAAACCCTCCGTTTGCCAATTCAGGCTGCGGCGAGGTTCCGCAGGACATAGTGCAGGACGCCGCCGTTTTCGACGTATTCGATCTCGATGGCGGTATCGATGCGGCACTTGATCTGGATGGTCTTCTTGGTGCCATCGGCATAGGTGATGTGGCAGGGAACCAGGCTGAGCGGCTTCAGATCGCCTTCCAGCCCCTCGATGCTGATCACCTCGTCGCCCTTCAGGCCCAGCGTCTTGCGGTTTTCGCCAGGGGTGAATTCGAACGGGATCACGCCCATACCGACGAGATTCGAGCGGTGGATGCGCTCGAAGCTTTCGGCGATGACGGCTTTCACACCCAGAAGTGCTGTGCCCTTGGCCGCCCAGTCACGGCTGGAGCCCGCCCCGTATTCGATGCCGCCAATCACGACCAGCGGCGTGCCCTGCGCCTGATATGCCATCGAGGCCTCGAAGATCGAAGTCTGCTTGCCATCTGGGCCGATGGTATAGCCGCCCTCGACACCATCCAGCATCTCGTTCCTGATGCGGATGTTGGCGAATGTGCCGCGCATCATCACCTCGTGGTTGCCGCGCCGGGCGCCGTAGCTGTTGAACTCGCTGACCGGCACGCCGCGTTCGATCAGATACTTGCCGGCAGGGGTGTTCGGCTTGAAGCTGCCGGCCGGGCTGATGTGGTCGGTCGTGATCATGTCGCCCAGAAGCGCCAGGATGCGCGCGCCGGTCACATTGCGGATGGCCCCCTTGGTCTTCGACATGCCCCGGAAATAGGGCGGATTCTGGATGTAGGTCGAGGTCGGCGGCCAGTCATAGGTTTCGCTGTCCGTCACCTCGACCGCCTGCCATTTCGCATCGCCCTTGAACACATCGGCGTATTTCTTCTGGAAGGCCTCGCGCGTCACGGTCGCGTGGACCAGATCGGCGATTTCCTTGTTCGTGGGCCAGATGTCGCGCAGATAGACAGGCTTGCCGTCCTTCCCGGTGCCAAGCGGTTCGGTGGTCAGGTCGATGTTCATGTCGCCCGCCAGCGCATAGGCGACAACGAGCGGCGGCGAAGCGAGGTAGTTCGCGCGAACATCCGGGGAGATACGGCCCTCGAAGTTGCGGTTGCCGGACAGGACCGCCGCAGCCACCAGATCGTTGTCGTTGATCGCCTTGGAGATCTCGGGCTGCAGGGGGCCCGAGTTGCCGATGCAGGTGGTGCAGCCGTAGCCGACCAGATTGAAGCCGATGGCATCCAGATCCTCTTGCAGGCCCGCTGCGTTCAGGTATTCGGACACCACCTGCGACCCCGGCGCGAGCGAGGTCTTGACCCAGGGCTTGCGCGTCAGGCCAAGAGCGCGCGCCTTGCGCGCCACCAGCCCCGCGCCGATCATCACATAGGGGTTTGAGGTATTCGTGCAGGATGTGATCGAGGCGATCACGATCGAGCCGTCGCGCAGCTTGTAGCCTTCGCCTTCCACCGCTGCGGTCTTGGCAATCTCGACCGGCTTCGTGGCGACGGGGCCCTCGTCAGCCATGTCCTTGGCATCGGCCGAAATGTCGATCCCGCGGTATTCCGCCACGACCTTGCCGAACGAGCGTGCGGCCAGATTCAGCGGCGTGTAGTCCTGCGGGCGTTTTGGACCCGAGACTGCAGGCACGATCTCGCCCATGTCCAGATGCAGGGTCGAGGTGTAGATGGGATCGTAATTCTCGTCCCGCCACATGCCGTTCGCCTTGGCATAGGCCTCGACCAGGGCGATGCGGCCCTCGTCACGGCCGGTCTGGCGCAGATAGCGCAGGGTTTCGCCGTCGATCGGGAAGAAGCCGCAGGTCGCGCCGTATTCGGGGGCCATGTTGGCGATGGTAGCGCGGTCGGCGAGCGGCAGGTGATCAAGGCCGGGTCCGTAGAATTCGACGAACTTGTTCACCACGCCGTGCTTGCGCAGCATCTGCACGACCTTCAGCACCAGGTCAGTCGCCGTGGTGCCCTCGCGCATCTCGCCAGTCAGCTTGAAGCCCACGACCTCGGGGATCAGCATGGAAACCGGCTGGCCCAGCATCGCGGCCTCGGCCTCGATCCCGCCCACGCCCCAGCCAAGGACGGCCAGGCCGTTGACCATGGTGGTGTGGCTGTCGGTGCCGACCAGCGTGTCGGGGTAGGCGACCATCTCGCCGTTCTGGTCGGTGTCAGTCCAGACGGTCTGCGCCAGGTATTCCAGGTTCACCTGGTGGCAGATGCCCGTGCCGGGCGGCACGACGCGGAAGTTGTTGAATGCCTTCTGCCCCCATTTCAGGAAGACGTAGCGTTCCATGTTCCGCTCATACTCGCGGTCCACGTTCAGCTGGAAGGCGCGGGGGTGGCCGAATTCGTCGATCATCACCGAGTGGTCGATGACCAGATCGACCGGCGCCAGCGGGTTGATCTTCTGCGCGTCGCCGCCCAGGCCCTTGATGCCGTCACGCATGGCCGCAAGGTCCACCACCGCCGGAACGCCGGTGAAGTCCTGCATCAGCACGCGCGCCGGGCGATAGGCGATTTCGCGCGGGTTCTGGCCGCCGTTCCTGCCCCAGTCGGAAAAGGCCTTGATGTCATCGACGGTCACGGTCTTTCCATCTTCGAACCGCAGCATGTTTTCCAGCACCACCTTGAGGCTGGCGGGAAGCCTGGCGAACTCGCCCAGGCCTGCGGCCTCGGCGGCGGGGATCGAATAGTAGCTGACGGTCTGTCCGCCCGCGGTCAGGGTCTTGCGGGTCTTCGACAGGTCGTGTCCAACTGTGACGGTCATCGGGTGGCTCCTTCGGGAAAGGCGGCTTCTGGTGTCATTGTATGCAATTGTATGCCGATTATCCAGTCCCTGAATGCGGGATCTCGCGGGGCATGTGTCGGATCTCTCGCAAAACCTTGATTGGCAGGGGCATGGTGGCTTCCCTATAACACGCGAGGGGATAAAGGGATCAGGATACGCGACATGCGACATTTCGTCAGCGCCGCCTTCGGCTTGTGTCTGGCGGCGGCAGCCCCGGTTGCGGCAGAACAGGTGGTGGTGGTGGAACTTTACACCTCGCAAGGCTGTTCCTCCTGCCCGCCGGCCGACGAATTCGTCGCGATGCTGGCCTCCGACCCGCGAATCCTGCCGCTGGCGCTGCATGTCGATTACTGGGACTATATCGGCTGGGCCGACAAGTTCGCGCATCCGAAATTCACCGACCGCCAGCGCGCCTATGCCAAGGCGGTGGGCTCACGCACGATCTACACGCCGCAGCTGATCATCGGCGGGCAGGACCGGATCGAGGGCTTCGCGCCCGACAAGACGGCCGAGCGGCTGCGCGCCCACCTCAAGGCCACGACGCCGGTGCGGCTGAGCGTGACGCGCGAAGGCGAGCGCATCGTGATCCGGGCCGAGGCAGACCCACCATTGAAAGAGCCGGTGCGGGTGCAGCTCGTGCGCTACAAGCCGCAGGAAACCGTGACCATCGAACGCGGCGAGAATGCGGGACGGACGATGACCTACCACAATATCGTGACCTCATGGGAAGCTGTAGCCGACTGGGCCGGTCAGGAGCCGCTGGAGCTGGTGGCGCCCTACGGCGGCGACGAGCCGGGGGCCGTGATCTTGCAGACGGCGGGTCCGGCGGCGATTCTTGCCGCGGCGCGGGTGGACTGAAACCCTTCTGGCGCGGTGCCCGCCTTTATGGCCGGGGCTTCATGTTGATGCGCTGTCGTGCCTTGCCAGCCCCCTTCCAGCGGCGGTGGATCCAGAACCACTGGTCGATGTGCTGACGCACCAGCGCCTCGAGGCTGTCGTTCAGCGCCTGGGTCATCGCCTCGGGCGTGCCGCGCGGGATGGGTGGTTCCACGATGATCTCGAACGAAAGCCCGTCCGGCAACCGCACCGCATAGGTCGGCACCAGCAGGGCGTCATACTTCAGCGCCAGCTCCGCCGCCGAAAGCGCGGTCAGCGCAGGACGGCCAAAGAAGCTGAGTTCCTCGCCGTGATGCATGTGCTGATCGACCAGCATCCCCAGCATGCCGCCCGACCGCAGGTGCCGCACCATGTCGGCCAGGCCTGCCCGGCCGCGGGGAAACAGGGGTGTGCCGATCCCCGAGATCGCCTTGACGTAATGTTCGTTGAAGTAGCGGTTGGCCATCGGCATGTAGAGCGCACCCACCCGATAGCCGCGCGCGATCAGGGCTGCGCGGCTGGCGTCGTAGTTGCCGAAGTGGCCGGTCACCAGGATCACCGGGCGCCCCTGGCGATGCGCTTCTTCCAGTGCGGCGACGCCACCGCCCGTCAGGGGGTGGCTGACGGCATGGGCGATGAATTCGGAGCCCGAGTAGATTTCGATCACCGTGCGGCCGACATTGTCGGGCACCGCAAGGACAATGCGTTCGACCTCGGCCTTGGGCAGGTCGGGCAGCACCAGGGCAAGATTGTCGCGGATGCGCCGGCGATAGCCCGCGACGGGCGCGATGATCCGCGACAGAACCCAGCCGCACAGTGGCACCCGCCAGCGGTAGGGCAGGCGCAGAAGCAGCCAGATCAGGCCGCGCAACGCGCGGTCCTGCGTCCAGTGGCGCAAGGAGAAGGTCGGTTCGGCCATGGTCAGGCGGAGCGGGCAGCCCTTGTTTCGCGCTGCCAGACATAGAGCCCCGCCCCCACGATCACAAGCGCACCGATCACCGTCCAGCGGTCGGGCCACTGGTCGTACAGGGCGATGCCCCAAAAGGTGGCGAAGACTATTCCCAGATAGGCGAAGGGGGCGACAATCGAGGCCTCGGTGATCGAAAAGCTGCGGATGATGCACAGCTGGGCCCCGGTTCCCAGGCAGGCGATCAGCCCGAAGCGCCAGAGGTCCGCGGTCAAAATCGGTTGCCAGACGAAGGGCAGGGCGGCGCCGGCGACGATGCTGCCGAATAGCGCGGCATAGACCATCGAGGCCCAGACGCTTTCCTGCGCCCCGATCTTGCGGGTCAGCAAGGCCGAGGCCGCATAGGACAGCGCACAGCACAGGGGCAGCAGCGCCCACCAGGTGAAGACGCCCGCCCCAGGCCTGATCACGATCAGGGCGCCGATCAGCGCGGCGACAACCCCGGCGACCCGCCGCGGCCCAAGCCTTTCCCCCAGGAACAGCGCCGCCCCCAGTGTGATGAGCACCGGGTTGATGTCGGCGATCGCGGTGGCCTCGGCCAGCCCGATGTGGGGCAGCGACAGGAAGAAGAAAGTGGTTGCGCCGAACTGCGAGGCCGAGCGCCAGAAATGCAGCACGGGAAACCGCGTGCGCAGCATCGGGCCTAGATGCTGCCGCAGGATCACGATCACCAGCAGAAGCTGGCCGATGAAGCGCACCCAGATCACTTGCGGCGCGGGGTAACGCTCGATCAGGCCCTTGGCGGTCGCATCCATCGCGGTAAAGAGGAAGATCGCCAGGATCATCAGGGCGACGCCGCGCGTCACATGAGAAAGGGAAGAGGGCTGTCGCATCGGCCGAGACGCTAGAGACATGGCGACAGGACCGCAAGCGATCCGGGCAAGAGGCCCTGGGCAAGACAGTCGGTTGCAGGGAATGACTGACTTTGCGTCATGTACCGATTCATGTACTCTTCATCATATTGAGAAGCGAATTTCGGAGGGCGTCATGATGAATACCAGAAGTCTTGCAATTGCCTGCCTCGTCCTTGCGGCCGGACCGGCCAGTGCGGGTGGGCCGGTGGTGGTCGCAAGCGAGCCGGTGGTCGCGGCTCCGGTTGCGCCGGCTGCACCCAGCTATGACTGGACGGGGTTCTATGCCGGTCTGGCCCTTACGATGGGCAGCATCGATGACGGGACCATAAGTTACGACACGCAGGGGTTTGGCGTTCAGGCCGGCTATCTGCATGACCTGGGTCGCTTCGTGGTGGGCGGAGAGCTTTCCTATTCGACCTCCGATCTGGAGGATATCACGGACGCTTCGGTCAGTTCGACGCGGCTGAAGCTGATCGGTGGTTTCGATGCAGGACGCGTCCTGCCCTATGCATTCATCGGCGTGTCCGACATGAAGCTCGACGAAGGTGGCGACACAGCGTCCGATACCGCCACGGCCTACGGCATTGGCGCCCGCTTTGCCTTCGGGGCGCAGGGGCGGTTGGTCGCTGGCGTCGAATACCTTGTAGAGAAGAAGGACGACTTCGACGGAAGCGCAATCGACATCGACAACCGCGAGTTTGCCCTGCGACTGGACTACCGGTTCTAGACGATTCCGGCACCAGGCCGGGGGCGGCAGCGGCCCCCGGTCGCATCAGTCTTCCTCCTCGCGGATCAGGGTGATGTCGCCCGCTGTCTCAAGCGCGCGAATCGCGGCGACGATCGCGGTCATGGCGGCTTCGCCGTCCTTTTCCTTGACCTTTCCGCGGGTTGCGATTTCCTCGCGCAGACCCTGGGCCAGGCGCTGCGAGATGTTGGCCAGAAGGAATTCTGCGGCCTCTTCCAGTTCGGGCCTGCCCTGGGCGGCGGCAAGTGCGGTGACGAGCTGCGACTGTTCCACCATTCGGGTAACCTTTGGCGCGTCGCGCGGGTGCAGGCGGGCGGGGATATGCGCGAAGGTGAAGATCGCCTTGCGTACCTCGGCGGCGAAATCGGCGTCCTCGGCATCCAGACCCTTCAGCACGCCGTCGCGCGTGGCCGAGGCCGCGACATTCAGGATGGCCCCGACCCGTTCGACCGGCCCCCGGTCGAAGGCGCGGGGCGGCTGATTGTCGAGCTCGCTGAGCAGCGCCACGCCAATCCGGCGTACGGTTTCGGGATCGACGTTGCCGGTCATTGATACCGCATGGGCAACCCTCCGCGCGCGCTCGCCGGGCAGTTTTCCCAGAAGTTCCGCCGCCCTGGGGACCGGAAGCTTCGACAGCATGACGGCCCCGATCTCTACCGCCTCGTCGATCAGGATCGGCAGCAGGCGGTCTGACGGCAGCGCTGTGATACGTTCCCAGGGGTCGATCCTGGATGAGGCAGAGGCCATGCGGCGCAGGCGCGAGGCGGCCGACTGCGAGATGTGGCCGTCCATCATCGACAGTGCCCCCTCTATCCCGCCGGGAAAGGCAAGGCCGACTGAATCGAGTTCGGCGAGGAATTCTGCCACAACCTCATCAAGGGTGGCGCGGTCGATCAGGCGCATCTTACCCATCTGTTCGGCCAGCGCGGCCTGCATGTGTTCGGGAAGCGAGGCCAGCGGCAGGGTCGTGCCCTGTGTCAGCAGGTAGCGGACGATGACTGCCGCCTTCTGTCGCGCCGTCAGAACGCGGCACGAGGAAGACGCCACACTTCGGTCAGGCGCTGTGCGAGAGAGGGGGACAAGATCCTGCGGCATGGGCACCCCTGGCGATTCAGATGCCCAAAGCTTCGCTGCCGCAGGTTAATGCAGGCTTAGCGGTGCTGGAGTTCAGCTGGAAGGTGTGGCGATGCAGGAGCCCTTTTCGGCATCCCAGGTATAGCCCGGCATGCAGGATGCCGCGGTTTCCTGCCTTTCCTTGCCCGGACAGCCCGAATAGGCCAGCGCCGGCGTCAGCGAGAGGGCAAGCGCGGAGAGGGTCAGTGCGATCTTCATGGTCGTCCTCCTGTCGGTTCGGGGTTCAGACGGATCCGATGCGATTGGCGTCGGCACGTTCCTGAAAGGTAGCACGGACCGATCGCAATCAAGCAGCGAAAACCGCGACCCCGCGCCGCAGGCCGGATCACGCTTCCGTCAGCTGCCGAAGACCCGGGCGAAGATCGTATCGACGTGTTTGGTATGGTAGCCGAGGTCGAACTTCTCCTCGATCTCGGCCGGGGAAAGCACGGCCGTTACCTCGGGGTCGGCAAGCAACTCGGCCTTGAAGTCGGCACCCTTTTCCCAGACCTTCATGGCGTTGCGCTGCACCAGGCGATAGGCATCCTCGCGCGAAACGCCGGCTTGGGTCAGGGCCAGAAGCACGCGCTGGGACATGACCAGTCCCTTGAACTTGTTGAGATTCTTCAACATGTTTTCGGGATAGACCACCAGCTTCTCGATCACCCCGGCCAGCCGGTGCAGGGCGAAATCCAGCGTGATCGTGGTGTCGGGGCCGATCATCCGTTCGACCGATGAATGCGAAATGTCGCGTTCGTGCCAGAGCGCCACATTCTCCAGCGCAGGGGTCACGGCCATCCGGACAAGGCGCGCAAGGCCGGTCAGGTTTTCGGTCAGCACCGGGTTGCGCTTGTGCGGCATCGCGCTCGATCCCTTCTGGCCGGGCGAGAAATACTCCTCGGCCTCCAGAACCTCGGTGCGCTGCATGTGGCGGATCTCGATGGCCACGTTTTCGATGCTGGAGGCGATCACGCCAAGTGTGGCGAAGAACATGGCGTGGCGGTCGCGGGGGATCACCTGGGTGCTGATCGGTTCGGGAACCAGGCCCAACATCTTGCACACATGTTCCTCGACCCGCGGGTCGATGTTGGCGAAGGTGCCGACCGCGCCGGAAATCGCCCCGGTGGAGACTTCCTTCCGCGCGTTTTCAAGCCGTTCCCGGTTGCGCTTCATCTCGGCATAGAAGCGGGCGAAGGTCAGGCCCATCGTCGTGGGCTCGGCATGAATGCCGTGGCTGCGGCCGATGCGGATGGTGTCCTTGTGTTCGTAGGCCCTCGCCTTCAGCGCGGCGAGCACCCGGTCGAGGCCGTTGAGCAGCAGGTCTGCGGCACGGACAAGCTGGATGTTGAAGGTCGTGTCCAGCACGTCCGACGAGGTCATCCCCTGATGGACGAAGCGCGCCTCTTCATTGCCGATGATTTCGGCCAGATGGGTGAGAAAGGCGATGACATCGTGCTTCGTGACCGCCTCGATCTCGTCGATGCGGGCCACGTCGAAGGGCACGTCCTTTGCGCGCCAGACGGCTTCGGCATTTTCCTTGGGGATCACGCCAAGGGCGGCCTGGGCGTCGCAAGCGTGGGCCTCGATCTCGAACCAGATGCGGAAGCGGGTTTCAGGGGACCAGATCGCCACCATTTCGGGGCGGGAATAGCGCGGGATCATGCGGGCACCTTCGCGGCGGACTTCGGGGACGCCGCCCCCTTACGCCGCAAGGGGGCAGGGCGCAAGCGCCGCAGGTGCCGATCAGTCCCAGCAGGAGACGAGGACCGTCATCCCGGCGCCAAGTTCCGAGAGGTCATAGGGCGGCAGGGCGCCCTGCGCACGGGCTTCGGTCGGGGCGATGCCCCCCGCGGTCAGCACCCGCGCGACCTCGGCGCCCGTGGCGGCGAAGAAGGTGCCGGGCGGCAGAACCTTGCCTTCGGGTCCGCCGCCGGGCAGCAGAACCCCGATCACCGCACCCGTGGCATCCAGCACCGGCCCGCCGGTGTCGCCGGGCATCGCCTGCACGGACAGCCGCTTGATGCCCGCTTCTCCATTCAGGCCGGTCAGCTCCTCGAGGGTGCCGAAGGTCATTACCGGGGCAGGAAGGCGGTCCTCATAGGAATAGCCGGCGACCATCACCTCTGTCCCAGGCCTTTCCGGCCCGGTCTGCAAGCTGGCCACCTTGCGCGGCGCCAGTGGGGTTTTCGGCCTCACGACAGCCAGTCCGGCGGCAGCGTCGGTCAGCACCACCTGGCCTTCGGTCTGCCGGTCCAGCGTGATGCGCCCGCATCCGGTGACGGCCTCGGTCGTGGTCAGCACCATCCCCTCGCCCGAAACGAAAATGCCCGAACGGCTGAAGCGCGGCTTGCGCACGTCGAGCCCCGACAGAAGCCCCGCCTTTGTCTCGGCAGCAAGAGGAACCATTCCGGGGTCAAGGGCACGGGTGCCGGTCATGGTGAAGCTCTGTTCCATGGCCTGCAGGATGCGCGCATCACGTTCCCCGTTTCCGGGCGCCGAGATGAGCATCCAGCCCTTGATCAGCCCGCCCCGAAGTTCGGCAAAGACCGTGGTATCCACCCGGTCCGACGTGCCGCGGATGCGGAAGCTGCGTTCACCAAGCTGCCGCTCGCCGGTCAGCGGCACGGCATCCAGCGTCTGAACCATCTCGTAAAGCCCGGCAAGGGCTGCCTGGTCGCCAGGCTGCGAGATCAGGACGATCCGGGGCCCCGCGTCCTGCCGGGGCCGGAAGTGGACGAAGGGCGGTTCGTAATGGTCGAACTCGACCAGGCCAAGGGGCAGGGTGATGCTGATTCCGGCTTCGGGCTCGTCCAACCGGGCAAAGCCGAAGGCGGCGGTCTCGTCGCGGTAGTCCTGCAGCAGTTTCGCGCGCTGGCGGCTGGTCAGGATGCCGGTTGGTTCCAGCATGCCCTGCGCCTGCTGCCAGGCGGACATCGAATTGCGGGTGCCCGGTCCGAAGGCGCCATCGATGCCACCCTGGTAGAAGCCGAACCATTGCAGCGCCACCTGCAGTTCCTTGCGCTGCTCCTCGGTCAGAAGCGACTCGCTGTCGCGGGCTTCGGTGCGGGTTTCGTCGGCGATTGCCGCAGGTTCGGGGGCAGGGACGGCAATTTCCGGCACCGGGTTTCCGGGTTCGGGGGCAAGTGTGACCGCCTCTGGTGCCGCGGCCCCGGCGGGCGGCCAGTATTGTTCGCCGAAGTTGCTGGAGAAGGCGATGAAACTGTCGGCCGGGATGGCACGCGACCGTTTCAGATCATTCAGGCGCCGGTTGCCTTCGTCGGCGGGATAGGGACCGATCATGATGCCATACCAGCCCGAGCGCAGCAGGTAGCCCTGGGTTTCGGGGAACCGTTCGGCATAGACGCGGGCGCGGGCCTCGGCCTCGGCGCGGGTCGGCTGTGCCTCGATCTGGACCCAGACCTGCCCTTCCTGCGCCTGCCCCGGATGGGGCCGCAAGGCCATGAGGACCATAAGCAGAAGGCAGGCGGCAAGGGGATGAAGAGGCACACGAAAGGTCACTGGGCGGATCCTGCGCTTTGGCTGCGTGTTTCGCGCGACATTAGACAACCGCGCCGCTGCGGCAAGGGTGGAACCGACCCGGCCCGGTCACAATCGGGCGGGGTTGCGACGGATCATTCCGGAATTGACCCTTATCCTGCCAGTGGGTAGGGAAGGCGCGACCTTCCCTACCGGCCAATCGCAAGGGTGCGCCATGACGCATGAGACGACCACGCCCCGCAGCTTTCAGGAGATCATCCTGCGCCTGCAATCCTATTGGGCGTCGAAGGGCTGCGCGGTCCTGCAACCCTATGACATGGAGGTAGGCGCGGGCACCTTTCACCCGGCGACCACGCTGCGGTCGCTGGGCACGAAGCCCTGGGCGGCGGCCTATGTCCAGCCGTCGCGCCGCCCGACCGACGGACGCTATGGCGAGAACCCGAACCGCCTGCAGCACTATTACCAGTATCAGGTCATCATCAAACCCAGCCCGCCCGATCTGCAGGACCTTTATCTGGGAAGCCTGCGCGCCATCGGCATCGACCTTGACCTGCACGACATCCGCTTTGTCGAGGACGACTGGGAAAGCCCGACGCTTGGCGCCTGGGGCCTGGGCTGGGAGGTCTGGTGCGACGGCATGGAGGTTTCGCAGTTCACCTATTTCCAGCAGGTCGGCGGGCACGACTGCAAGCCGGTGTCGGGCGAGTTGACCTATGGCCTGGAACGGCTGGCGATGTATGTGATGGGCATCGACCATGTGATGGAGATGCCGTTCAACGACCCGGATGCGCCAATTCCTCTGACCTATGGCGATGTCTTCCGCCAGACGGAAGAGGAATACAGCCGCCACAACTTCGATGGCGCCACGACCGAGATGCTGTTCCGGCATTTCGAGGATGCCGAGGCCGAATGCGAGCGTCTGCTGGCCTTCGCGCCGGACGACCCGAAATCGGGCAAGCGCATCGTCATGGCGCACCCGGCCTATGACCAGACGATCAAGGCAAGCCACCTGTTCAACCTTCTGGACGCGCGGGGCGTGATTTCGGTCACCGAACGGCAGGCCTATATCGGCCGGGTTCGGGCCTTGGCGAAGAAATGCGCCGATGCCTTCCGGCAGACCGAGGCGGGGGCGGACCTGTGAATGTGGGCAAGATCGCCGTGGCCGTGATCCTTCTGACCGCCGTCATCGGGGGTGCGGCCCTCTGGTACACCGCCGAGCGGGCCTTTTACGAGCCGGTGGCCTTCACGCAGGGGCAGGAAATCCGGCTGGTGCCGCTGAACGGCGACCAGCCGGAGGCCATCGTCGCCAATGACATCCAGGGGATCGACGCACCCTCGTCCCCGATAAAGTTCCGCGCCTGCTTCACCACGCCCCTCACGCTGGCCATGCTGACCGAGACCTACCGCCCCTATGAGGGCGCTGTGCCCCTGGTCGCGCCCTCCAACTTTCCCTGTTTCGACGCCGAGGCCATCGGCCGCGCGCTGGAGACGGGTGAGGCGCTGGCGTTCCTGTCGGAACCCGACATCCGCCCAGGCGTTGACCGTGTGGTGGCCGTCTTTGCCGACGGCCGCGCCTATGCCTGGCATCAGCTTGGCGGGGCAGAGGGGGCGGAGTCGCAATGACCAACCACCCGGCGTTCGTGCCAAGCGGAGTCCGGGTAGCGGTCATGACGCACGCGCGGAAGGAGCCGTTCTTCTGCGCGCTCTTCAGCCGGCACTACGGTGCGCTTTTCGGGACCGAGAACCTGTTTCTCTACAAGGACGGGGAAGATTGGGAGCTTCCCGCGGACGCGACGTTCGGCACGGTGATCCCGGTGACCTTTCCGTCCAGCCGGACCGAGTGCGACGCCTATTTCGCAGAGTTCCTGTCTGCAGAAAGTGCGCGGCTCTTGACCCGATACGACATCGTGCTGCGGGTCGACGTGGACGAATTCCTGGTCGTGGATCCAGCCCAGGGCAGCTGGACCGAGGTCGTCAAGGAAGCGCAGGACAACGGCTATCTATACGCCATCGGCCTGGACGTGGTGCAGAACCGCAAGATGGAAGGCCCGCTTCGGCTCGACGTTCCGATCCTGGAACAGCGCAGTTATGCCTATTTCCGGGGCGACTATTGCAAGCCCTGCGCAATTGCCCGAGCGGTCGTCTGGACTTCGGCCTGCCATACGGTTCACGGCGAGCCGGTCGTTCTGAGCAAGAGCCTGAAGCTTATCCACCTCGCCTCGATGGATCAGGAGTTGCTGCAGAAGCGCCTTGAAGACCGCGGGGATTTTGCGAAGGCGTCATACTCCAGTCATGCGAAGTCGCGCTTTCGGCAGTTCGAGACTGTAGGGAAAGACACGGCCTTCGATCTTGATGCTATCGATGGACTTATCCGGCAGCGACTGTGCTTTGACGACGTAGGGGCTGCTGCCCACACGCCCCGCTTCACACAGGTGACTGCCCCCGATGGCACGGTGCGGAAGAAATCGCTCTGCGTCCGCCTGCCTAAACGGTACGCCCCCCTTATAGCCGCCCCCGCCGCCGATCAGGGAGCTGTCCAAGAGCGTATTGACAGGGGCAGCAGGGCAAAGACTGCCCAGCCGCCTGCCGAAGCCGACCGCTTGCGCCTCCTTCTGGACCTGCTCGCCCCTGAGCGAAAGACAGTAATTGCCGATGTCGGGGCCAGCGGGAGCAAAGAGCCGCCCTATGCCTTCTTGCTGAAACAGGGCGCATGCCAGGTCTGGGGGTTTGAGCCGCAGCCCGAGGAATATGCCAAGCTGGTTGCCGCGGCTGGGCCGAACGAACATTATCTGCCCTCGGCCGTCGGAGATGGTACGGTCAAACGGCTGCATCTGACCAGTCACCCAGGGTTCAGCTCGACGCTAGTGCCGAACCAAAGGGTGTCGCGGGCGCTGCAGCGCCGGAAGAAGGACATGATCGTCCAGTCGGTGATCGACGTGCCGACAGTCCGCCTTGATGATGTGGCCGGCCTGCCGCAGATCGACCTCTTGAAGATCGATGTCTCGGGCGGCGAGATCGATGTGTTTCTCAACGCAACGACCAAGCTTGCCGGCGCAATAGCCGTAATCACCGAGACCTCTGCCCTGCCGATTTACGAAAACCAGCCGCTCCTGGGCGATCAGATGGTCTGTTTGAACCGGCTGGGCTTTCAGTTGCACAAGTTCAGCTTCTTTCGGTCCGTACCTTTCCGGGGAAAACTGACGTCTGGCGTACCCCGGCGTGCGCGTGCGGACCAGCTCTCGGACGGCGGCGCGATTTTTGTGCGTAAGCTGTTTGACTTCGAGTCCCAGCCGACAGAAGCGCTCAAGCATCTGGCGATCCTGGCGGATTTCATCTTCGCAAGCAGATCGCTGGCGCTGAAATCCGTCGAAGTGCTGATGGACCGCGGTGTCATCGCTGCGGACGGGGCACGGAAGTATGCCGCCGCGATGTCTGCCAAGCACCGATCCCCAGAGAGGCGCGCTCGACTTTTGTCTTGACGAGGATTTCGTAAACTGTGCCTTGCCGTGGCCAGACCGCCTGTGGACTGAACAAAAGCCTGCCAGCTGAATGGACCCAATACTGATGCCCGACCTTCTGATCGAACTCTTCTCCGAGGAAATCCCGGCCCGGATGCAAGCCCGCGCGCGCGAGGATTTGCGGAAGCTGGTCACCGACGGGCTGGTCGAGGCCGGGCTCACCTATGCCTCGGCCGGGGTCTTCTCCACCCCGCGCCGGCTGGTCCTGTCGGTCGAGGGGCTGACGGCCGAAAGCCGCCCGGTGCGCGAGGAACGGAAAGGGCCGGCCACCACGGCGCCGCAGCAGGCGATCGAGGGCTTCCTGCGGTCCACCGGCCTGACCCTCGACCAGCTGGAACGCCGCGCCGACAAGAAAGGCGAGACCTTCTATGCCGTGATCGAGAGGCCCGGCCGCAAGGCGCCCGAGATCGTGGCCGAGGTGCTGGAAACAACGATCCGCAATTTCCCCTGGCCGAAGTCGATGCGCTGGGGGTCGGGCTCCTTGCGCTGGGTACGGCCCTTGCAGTCGATCCTGTGCATCCTGTCGGACGAGGGCGGGGCGCATGTCGTGCCGCTGGAGGTGGACGGCATCGTTGCGGGGAACACGACCGAGGGCCACCGCTTCATGGGGATGGGCCGGTTCACGGTCACGGGGTTCGACGATTACCTGGTGAAGCTCAAGCGCGCGAAGGTGGTGCTGGACAGCGCCGAACGCGAGGCGGCGATCTGGCAGGGCGCGCAGAACCTGGCCTTTGCCGCCGGGATGGAGGTCGTGCCCGACCCCGGCCTGCTGACCGAGATCGCGGGGTTGGTGGAATGGCCGGTGCCGCTGATGGGGCGGATTGCGGACGACTTCCTGTCCTTGCCGCCCGAGGTCCTGCAGACCTCGATGAAGGAGCATCAGAAGTTCTTCTCGGTGCGGAACCCCAGGACGGGCCGGATCGAGGGCTTCGTGACGGTCGCCAACATCGAGGCCGCGGACGGCGGCGAGGTGATCCTGAAGGGGAACCAGAAGGTGCTGGCTGCGCGGCTGTCGGACGCGAAGTTCTTCTGGGAGAACGACCTGCGCGTGGCGAAGGCCGGGATGGTCGAGTGGGTCGAGGGGCTGAAGGCCGTGACCTTCCACAACAAGCTGGGGTCTCAGGCCGAGCGGATCGAGCGGATTGCGGCGCTGGCGCGCGAGATCGCGCCGCTGGTGGGTGCGGATCCTGCTGACGCCGAGCGCGCGGCGCGCCTGGCGAAGTTGGACCTGCGCTCGGCGATGGTGGGCGAGTTTCCCGAGTTGCAGGGCGTGATGGGCCGCTATTACGCGCTGGAGGCCGGGGAGAAGCCTGCGGTCGCCGATGCCGCGCGGGACCACTGGCGGCCGAAGGGCGAGGGCGACGCGGTGCCGGTGGAGCCGGTGTCGGTCGCCGTGGCTCTGGCCGACAGGATCGACACGCTGACCGGGTTCTGGGCCATCGACGAGAAGCCGACGGGGTCGAAGGACCCGTTCGCCCTGCGCCGCGCGGCGCTGGGGGTGATCCGGCTGGTGCTGGGGAATGGGGTGCGGGCCTCGCTGGCCGAGATCGTGGCCGGGGGCATCGCCCGGCATCCCGCCGCAGGTCCGCATGGAATGTCGGCCGCGCTCGACCTTCTCTCCTTCTTCCACGACCGTCTCAAGGTCCATCTCAAGGACCAGGGCATCCGGCACGATGTCATCGACGCCTGCCTTGCCATGCCCGGCAGCGACGACCTGACGCTGCTGGTGAAGCGGGCAACGGCGCTGTCCGAAACGCTCAAGACCGAGGACGGGGCGAACCTGCTGCAGGGGTTCAAACGGGCGAACAACATCCTGGCCCAGGCCGAGGCGAAGGATGGGGTCGAGTATTCCTTCGGCGCGGAAGCGAAATTCGCGGAAACGGCGGAGGAACGCGCGCTGTTTGCCGCTCTCGACGCGGCCGAGGCGCGGATCGGGCCGGCGATGGCGGCCGAGGATTTCGCCGGGGCCATGGCCGCCATGGCCGGCCTGCGCGCGCCCATCGACGCCTTCTTCACCGCCGTGCAGGTGAACAGCGAGAACCCGGTGGTGCGGCGCAACCGGCTGAACCTGCTCAACCGCATCCGCGCGGTCTGTTCCGGCGTTGCCGATCTGAGCCGTATCGAGGGCTGATCGCCCCCCACCCTCATCCCCTTCCCACGGAGGGGGGGAGGCACCCGCGACTGGCGGTTCGTGGACTGCCCAAGGATTCATCGTCGTCCTGCCATGTCACGCTTGCGTGACAGGGCAATCGGCGTATGCTGCGCCTGAATACAGGGGTGCTGCGGTGCAGAAACACGATCCCATCGCCGAATTCGCCCAGATCACGCCAGGCGCGCAGATCGCGACGGCCACGCATGGCTGGCGGGCGAAATGCCTGCAGCGGCTGGTCCGGCTGGATCTGCCGGTGCCGAAGTCGGTCGCGCTGCCCGCCTCGACCGTTCGCGCGATCGCGGCGGGGCACGGGGTGGATGCGGCAGGTATCCTGAACCATTTCGGTGACGGGCCGCTGATTTCCGTGCGCCCCTCGCCGGCAAACCCAGACTGGGGCGGGCCCGCGACGATCCTGAACATCGGGCTGAACGCCAAGCGCCATGCCCGTCTGGCCGAAACCCATGGCGAACAGGCAGCGGATGCGCTGTATCTGCGCTTCGTGCAGGCCTATGCGATTCATGTGGCCCGGCTTGACCCGGAGGTCTTCGACGGCCTCAAGCCAGGCCCCGGCGCCCTGCGCGATGCCTTGCGCGAATACGAGGTCGAGACTGACGAACCCTTCCCCCAGGATCCTGCGCGGCAGTTGTCGGAGGTGTTGCGCAGCATGGCACGGGCATGGGAAGGCACCTCTGCCCGGCTGCTGCGTCAGGCCAAGGGCGCCCCGGAAGAGGCGGCGCTGGGCCTTGTGGTGCAGGAGATGGCCCAGGGCATCGGGCAGGGGATCAGCGGCAGTGGCGTGATCCAGTTCGTCGATCCGGTTACCGGCCAGCCGCAGATTACCGGGCGCTATCTGGGCCAGAGCCAGGGCCGGGACGCGCTGAAGACGACAGAGGCGCTGTATCTGACCCGCGATCCGCGCGGCCCCTCGCTGGAGGACGTGGCCCCCGAGATCTTTGAAAAGCTGGTCGCATACGGCGCCATCTGCCGGGCCCGGCTGCGCGAGGAGATGCAGATCGAATTCACCGTCGAGGACGGCCGTCTGGCGGTGCTGGATGCAGTAAAGGTGCCGCGGTCGGCGCGGGCGGGGCTGCGCATCGCGGTGGCGCTGGCCGAGGATGGGGTGATCGAACGTAACGAGGCAGTCCTGCGGGTCGAGCCGCAGGCGCTTTCCGAATTGCTGCACCATCAGGTCGATCCGCGCGGGAATCGCGACGTGATCGCGCGCGGGATCGCCGCCTCGCCGGGGGCGGCCACCGGGGTTCTGGTGTTCTCCTCATCCGCCGCGCAGGCGGCAGCGGCGCGGGGTGAACCCTGCATCCTGGTGCGCCGCGAAACCTCGCCCGAGGATATCCGCGGGATGCATTCGGCGGCGGCTGTGCTGACCGAACGCGGCGGCATGACCAGCCATGCTGCGGTGATCGCGCGCGGGCTGGGGTTGCCCTGCGTGGTGGGGGCCAGCGACATGCGGCTGGATGCGCGCGACCGCAAGCTGACCACGGCCGATGGCCGGGTGTTCCGCGAGGGCGACGTGGTGACGCTGGACGGGTCGAAGGGCGAAGCGCTGGCAGGCGCGGCCATCATGCTGCCCCCGGCGCTGGATGACAGCTTCCGCCGGCTGCTTGCCTGGGCCGACGAGGTGCGCGACATCGGAATCCGCGCCAATGCCGACACCCCCGCTGACGCCGAGACCGCGCGCAAGTTCGAGGCGGAAGGCATCGGCCTGTGCCGCACCGAACACATGTTCTTCGACGAGGACCGCCTGGTCGTGATGCGCGAGATGATCTTTGCCGACGCGCCTGGCGACCGTGCCGCGGCGCTCGCGCGGCTTCTGCCGATGCAGCGGGCGGATTTCGTGCAACTCTTTGAAATCATGCAGGGCCTGCCGGTCTGCATCCGCCTGTTCGACCCGCCGCTGCACGAATTCCTGCCCCAGACGCGCGAGGGCCTGCGCGAGCTGGCCGAGGCTCTGGATCGCCCCCTGTCCGAAGTCACCCGCCGGGCCGAGGCGCTGACCGAGGTCAATCCGATGCTCGGTATGCGCGGGGTGCGGCTGGGGGTGGTGCTGCCGGAGATCTACGACATGCAGGTCCAGGCGATCTTCGAGGCGACGCTGGAATCGGCCCGCCGCGGCGCGCCGGTCGTGCCCGAGATCATGATCCCGCTGGTCAGCGCGCGCCGCGAGGTGGAGCTGATCAAGACCCGGATCGACGCCGTCGCCGCCATGGTGCGCACCAGGGCGGGGGCCGGTTTCGACTACAAGCTGGGTGTCATGGTCGAAACCCCGCGCGCGGCGCTTCGGGCGGGTGACATCGCCCAGCACGCGGCCTTCCTGTCCTTCGGCACCAACGACCTGACGCAGATGACCTATGGCCTCAGCCGCGACGACGCAGGGCGGTTCATGAACACCTATGTCCGCCAAGGGGTCTTTCCCGAAGACCCCTTCCACATCCTTGATGTAGACGGGGTTGGAGAGTTGCTGCTGATTGGTGCGGAACGTGGCCGCAGAACGCGGAAAGACCTGACATTGTCCATCTGTGGTGAACACGGCGGCAACCCGGAATCGATCGCCTTCTGCCGCAGGGCCGGGTTCGATTATGTCTCCTGCTCGCCCTACCGTGTGCCAATGGCGCGGCTGGCTGCGGCGCACCTTGCCTTGAAAGATCGAAAATCATCATTCAAAAACAGCTGATTGCCGGAAGGACTTGAGGTTTGGGTCGCATTTTTCGGCGAGATTCCGCCGAAAGATCGGCCAAAAGCGTTGCTTTTTGGCAACAGCGGTAGACCGCCCCCTGGTTCCTCGCCTAAGCCCCCGACCGCTTGCAAAGGCGGGGACTGCTTCCGCCGCGTTCGAAAACAATGACGGAAGAGCAGAATGAAACTGTCTGATGTGGGGCGCAGGGTGGCGCCCCTTCTCGTGGCGGCCATGGCGGCCGCCCCTGCCATGGGCGATGTCCACTCCTCCTCCGCTTACGATATGCGCATGCCTGATGTGCGCATCCCCGTGATCACCCGGTTGCCCGACCCCGACATGTCAGGAATGCTGCCGGCCGCCGCCCAGACCGACGGCCTGACCGAGGCCTGGCTCATGGCGCAGCCTGCGCCCGAGGGCGATGCCGAGTGGCAGTGTCTGACCGAGGCCATCTATTTCGAGGCACGCGGCGAAAGCCTTGAAGGCCAGATTGCGGTGGCCGAGGTCATCCTGAACCGCGTGGACAGTCCGCTTTACCCCCGAACGGTCTGCGGTGTGGTCAAGCAGCGCGGTGGCGGGGGCTGCCAGTTCTCATACGCCTGCAACGGCAAGGTCCGGATGCGGGAAAAAGGCGCGGCCGATCTTGCGGGCCGGATCGCCCGGGCCATGCTGGACGGGGCGCCGCGGCTGCTGACCGATGGCGCGACGCACTTCCACGCCCGCGCCGTGCGTCCGAACTGGTCGAAACGCTTTGCGCGCACCGCGACCATAGGGGCCCATACGTTCTACCGCCATCCCGGCTGAGATGTCGTCTTCTGCGCGCAATCGGGCGGCTTCCCGCTTGGCCCGCCCGCCCCGCGTGGTATGAGAAGCGCAATCCCGCGGAGGCGCCCATGACCATGTCCGATATCGAGCTTGCCTTCGCGCATCCGGAGGACAGGGCCGAGGCCTCTGCCAGCGCCGACCCGCGCGACCGGATCAGCCTTCGCGATCATGTCGTCGAGGCCGAGATCGGCGCCTTCCAGCAGGAACGCGGCCACAAGCAGCGGCTGCGCTTCAATGTGGTGGTCGAGGTGCGCCCGGTGACCGGGCCGCTGGACGATGATGTGGACCGTATCCTCAGCTACGACCGGATCACCGAGGCCATCGCGGCCGAACTGGCGGCAGAGCGGCTGAACCTGCTGGAGACGCTGGCTGAACGGGTGGCGGAGCGCATCCTGGCCGAACCCGCCGCCATGCGCGCCTTCATCCGGATCGAGAAGCTGGACATCGGTCCCTATGCCCTTGGGGTGGAAATCGTGCGTTCGCGCGCCGAGGTGCCCCTGCGCCGGACGGATGACAGCGAAGCGACGGTGCATCCGCTGGTGGTTCATTTCGACAACGCGGCGATCGCCGACCCCGCGCTGCCGGCACGGCTGGACGCGCTTCAGGCCGAGGGGCTGCCGCTCATCCTGACTGTCGGCCTGCCGGATCTGCCGCGGCCCGTGACCGGCCACAAGCCGACGCAGCGCCGGATCGACCTGCTGGCCATCGAACAGAACGCCTGGGCCCTGGCCGCCCGCGATCCGCGCTGCGTCGTGGTGGCGACGCGCACCGAAATCGACTGGGCGATGAAGCGCGGCCAGACGGTAGTCTGGGCCCCATCGAAGCTGGTGCTGGACGCTGTGGACGGGCCGAAGGGGACCGAACCGGTGACGCTGGCCCTTTGGCTTGCCGAAACGATGGCCGCAACGGCATTGGTTGTTCACGGCCAGGTTGCAGTGCCGGCAGGAAGCCGCGTGCCGGTGAAACGGGTGTGACGCTTCCCCCTTGCCAAGCGGTCGGGCTTCGGCCACTCCCGACGCCATGGAATACTATTATCGCCCCATCCCCATGATCGACCCGGCCCGTGCGGCAGGTGCCTTGCCGCTGGCGGGTGGCTGGTGCTGGTTCGACCGGGTCGAGGTTCTGTCGCGCAGTGCTGCGCCCTGGGTCATCCCGGCGGGCGAGGTGCCCGAGCCCGTGTTGCACCGCCTGACCGCACCGCGCGCCGCGTTCGCGAGCCTGTCGATGGATCGCCCGCGCCTCATGGGCATATTGAACGTGACACCCGACAGCTTTTCCGACGGCGGGCGCTTTTGCTCGGCCGAAGTTGCCGTCCGCCAGGGGCAGCAGATCGCGGACGATGCCGAGATCGTGGACATTGGCGGCGAAAGCACACGGCCAGGCGCAAGGGAAGTGCCGATCGCCGAGGAAATCTCCCGCACCGTTCCGGTGATCGAGGCCCTGCGGGCGGGTGGCATGCGTGCCCCGATCTCGATCGACACCCGCAAGGCGTCGGTGGCGGCGGCGGCGATCCGGGGTGGTGCAACGTTGGTCAACGATGTTTCGGGCCTGTCCTTCGACCCGGCACTGGGCCCGCTGATCGCCCGTGAAGGCGTGCCCCTGGTGCTGATGCATTCCCAGGGCCTGCCCGAGACCATGCAGGACGACCCGCGCTACGGCAATGTGCTGCTGGATGTCTATGACGAGCTGGCCCGGCGGCTGGCCCGGGCCGAGGCGATGGGAATCGACCGCCGGAACATCGCCGTCGATCCCGGCATCGGTTTCGGCAAGACTGCGGTGCACAACCTGGCTTTGCTGCGTGGGCTGTCGCTTCTGCATGGGCTGGGCTGCCCGATCCTGCTTGGTGCCTCGCGCAAGCGGTTCATTGGTTCGATCGGTCGGGCCGAGGCCCCGGATGCGCGGATGCCGGGATCGCTGGCGGTGGCGCTGACGGGTTTTGCACAAGGCGTGCAGATCACCAGGGTGCATGATGTGGCCGAGACGCGGCAGGCGCTGCGGCTGTGGCAGGCGATGCACACCGAACCACTTGAGGAGATGGCATGACGCGGCGGCTGTTCGGAACCGATGGCGTGCGGGGGCGGGCCAACAGCTGGCCTATGACGGCGGAACTGGCGCTGAAGCTGGGCGCGGCCGCAGGGCGGTATTTCAGGCGTGATGGAAGCGCCGGGCACCGGGTGGTGATCGGCAAGGACACGCGCCTGTCGGGTTACATGCTGGAAAACGCGCTTACGGCGGGCCTGACCTCGACAGGCATGAACGTCATGCTGCTGGGGCCGGTGCCGACACCGGCCGTCGGGTACCTGACGCGCTCGCTAAGGGCGGATGTCGGGGTGATGATCTCGGCCAGCCATAACCCGCATGAGGACAACGGCATCAAGTTCTTCGGGCCGGACGGTTTCAAGCTGTCGGATGCGGCAGAGGCCGAGATCGAGGCCTTGCTCGAAGGGGAGATCCCACCGGCAAAGCCGGGGAACATCGGCCGCGCAAGGCGGATCGAAGACGGGCGCGGGCGATACCAGGAATTCGTCAAGACCAGCTTTCCGGCCGGCCTTCGGCTGGACGGGTTGAAGGTGGTGATCGATTGCGCCAACGGGGCGGCCTACAAGGCAGCGCCCGAAGTGCTGTGGGAACTGGGGGCCGAGGTGATCCCGGTCGGGGTGCATCCGAATGGTACCAACATCAACGAAAACTGCGGCAGCACCCATACCGACACTGCGGCAGAGGCGGTGGTCGCGCATGGGGCGCATGTGGGGATCAGCCTGGATGGCGATGCCGACCGGGTGATGATCCTTGACGAGACTGGCCAGGTGGCGGACGGCGACCAGATCATGGCGCTTCTGGCGGCGCGCTGGGCCGAGGAGGGGCGCCTGCGCGGCGGCGCGCTGGTGGCCACGGTGATGTCGAACCTAGGGCTGGAGCGATTCCTGGAAGGGCGCGGCCTGCGGCTGGAACGTACGGCCGTCGGCGACCGCTATGTGGTGGAACGCATGCGCGAGGGTGGCTTCAATCTGGGCGGCGAACAGTCGGGCCATATCGTGATGACCGACTATGCCACCACGGGCGACGGGCTGATCGCGGGCTTGCAGTTCCTTGCGGAAATGGTCCGAACCGGCCAGCCAGCCAGTAGCCTGACCCGCAATTTCGAAACCGTGCCGCAGAAGCTGAGAAATGTCCGCTTCGCTGAAGGCGCGCGACCGCTGGATGCCGAAGAGGTGCGCCGGGTCATCGCCGAAAGCGAGGCCCGGCTTGCCGGCCTGGGACGCATCCTGATCCGCAAGTCGGGCACCGAGCCCTTGATCCGCGTGATGGCGGAATGCGAGGACGAAAGCCTGCTGGACGCCGTGGTGGACGAGATCGTGGGCGCAATGCAGGCGGCCGTCTGACGGCCCTGCGCGGCCAGGTTCAGGCTTTCGGTTCTGGATGTGACGAAGGCGGTGGTGATCGCGACGCCTGTCGCCCGACCGGGCGCGGACAGACCGCCCCCTTCAGGCGGGGCCCACCCGCCCGCTATGCAGCCCTCTGGCGGCGGGCGCGTGCCAGACGTCAGGGTTTCGGGGCAAGCGCATAGTTTCCGGGATAGGCCAGCGTGCCATGGTGGGTGATCTGCGCGGCCTCATGGCACCAGATTTCGCCCCCGCAACCCTCGATCCAGCGGCGGCAGAAGGAGGTGTCCTCGCCATGCATGATCTCGCCGCCGCGGCCGCGCAGGTGGCTGAAGAAGTCGTGGAAATCGGCGCCGGGGTAGCCAGGGCCATTGAAGCCCGGAACGGGCCTTGCCGCACCCATTTCCACCATGCGTTCCGGGACGGCGCGACGGATCAGCATGAAGCCGGTACCTGCCCCCGGCACCTTGCGGAACTTGCCGCGCCGCTCCAGCGGCCAGGGCTGGCCGCGGTCATAGACTTCGGCCACGTTGTAGCGCAGGGCCTCGGCCAGAAGATCGGCGGTCGAGGCGCGCTCGGCCGCGGGCTTCATGACTTCGCGCTCTATGGCGGCACGAAAGGCGGCCCATGGCATCCGTCGCTGCGGATAGGCCGCGCAGGTGAAATCGGCATCGAAATCAAGCAGCTCGAAGAATAGCTGCGGCTGATAGCTCATATCGCTGTCCAGCAGCAGCGCGTGGCTGAAATTGCGGTTCGCCAAGAACACCGACATCAGGTAATTGCGCGAAATCACCAGATCGGACCATTCGTAGGTCTTCAGCGCAAAGGCGATGCCTTTACGTTGCAGCGCCTGGGTGAGGCCCAGCAGGCTGTGGACGGCCGGCGTGTCGATCTGGCCGCCGGTGGGCATCAGGATCATCAGGGTGGTCATGCTGCGGGCGCTCGTCCGGGGATGACGCAGGGTTCGCGGGGGGAAGGCCCCTTGTCAAGGCGATGATCAGGCAGGTCGAAAGGTCGCCAAGCGACACCACGACAGCGTTCAGGACAAACCGCAGGATCGCAAGGCACAAAGGGAAGAGGCGAAGCCGTCTGCGCATCTTGCGGCTTCGCCAGGGACAGGGGCGCCGGTTGCGCGCCCCTGCGCAGGGTGCGCTTCAGCGCACCTGTCCGGGCCTAGTTCCGCGCCTTGTCCACCAGCTTGCCCTTGCCGATCCAGGGCATCATGGCGCGCAGCTTCTCGCCGACCTTCTCGATCTGGTGTTCGTCGTTCAGCCGGCGGGTGGCCTTGAAGAAGGGCTGGCCCACGGCGTTTTCCTGCATGAAGTCGCGGACGAACTTGCCGGTCTGGATGTCGTGCAGGACTTCCTTCATCCGCCGCTTGGTTTCCTCGCGCGGCAGGATGCGGGGGCCCGAGACATATTCGCCATACTCGGCCGTGTTCGAGATCGAGTAGTTCATGTTGGCGATACCGCCCTCGTAGATCAGGTCCACGATCAGCTTCACCTCGTGCAGGCATTCGAAATAGGCCATTTCCGGCTCGTAGCCGGCCTCGACCAGGGTTTCGAAGCCCATGCGGATCAGCTCAACAAGGCCGCCGCAGAGGACCGCCTGCTCGCCGAAGAGGTCGGTTTCGCATTCCTGGCGGAAGTTGGTCTCGATGATGCCGGACCGCCCGCCGCCGATGGCCGAGCAGTAGGAGAGCGCCAGTTCCATCGCCTTGCCGGTCGCGTCCTGGTGGACGGCCACGAGGCAGGGCACGCCGCCGCCCTTGACGTATTCGCCGCGCACCGTGTGGCCGGGGCCCTTCGGCGCCATCATGATGACATCGACGCCCTTCTTCGGCTCGATCAGGCCGAAGTGCACGTTCAGGCCGTGGGCGAAGGCGATGGCCGCGCCCTCGCGCAGGTTGTCGTGCACATAGTGCTTGTAAGTCGCGGCCTGAAGCTCGTCGGGCATGGTGAACATGATGAGGTCGCACCACTTGGCGGCCTCGGCGATGCCCATGACCTTCAGGCCCTCGGCCTCGGCCTTCCTGGCGCTGGGCGAGCCTTCGCGCAGCGCGACGACGACGTTCTTCGCGCCGCTGTCGCGCAGGTTCAGCGCATGGGCATGGCCCTGGGAGCCATAGCCAAGAATGGCGACCTTCTTGTCCTTGATCAGGTTCACATCGCAGTCGCGGTCGTAGTAAACGCGCATCGGGCGTCCTCCTTGGTGTCGATGGCGCGACAATAGGGATTTCTGCCGCGCGACCCGTGCAATCTTTGACGACTGGCGGCGGATATGCAAAAGATCATTCCTGAAAGCGCCATTCGACGGAAATTTCATGCTGATCGACGACACCGACCGCCGCATCCTGCGCCATTGGCTTGCCGAGCCGGGGCTGGAGCGCGCGGTGCTGGCCGAGCGCGCGGGCGTCACGCCGGCGACGCTGTGGCGCAGGCTCGACCGGCTGCGGGCGGGCGGGGTGATACGGTCTGAGGGCGCGCGGATCGACTGGCGGGCGCTTGGCTATGCGGTCGAGGTCTCGCTGCGCTTCACGCTGGACAAGACCAACCCGCGTGCCTTCGACGAATTCATCGCGGCGGCGCGCGAGGTGCCCGAGGTCATCGCAATCGAGACCTTCCTCGGCCGGGTGGATGTGCGGCTGAACGTGATCGCCCGCGACATGGGGCACTGGACCGGCATCTACCGCGACCGGATCCTGACCCTGCCGCACATCGCCGAGGTCGAGGCGCTGATGCTGGTTGCGACGATCAAGGAGACGGGGGGGCTTCCGCTGTGATCGACCTTGACGACACCGACCGGGCGATCCTGCGGGCGCTGGCGGCGGACGGCACGCTTTCGGCCGGGGAACTGGGGCGCCGGCTGGGCCTGTCGCAGCCCTCCGCATGGCGGCGCGTGCGACGGCTGGAGGAGGCGGGGGTGTTGAAGGGCCTGGCGGTCGAGGTGGACCGCGAGGCGCTAGGCTTCGGGGTCACGGTGTTCCTGGGCGTCAAGCTTGCAACGAAGGGGCGGGTGAGCCTTGAGGATTTCGAGCGCGCCGTGCAGGCCATCCCCGAGGTGCAGGTGGTGCAGCATGTGCTGGGCCTGTTCGACTATCGCCTGCGGGTCGTTGCGCGTGACATCGCCGATTTCGAGCGCGTGCTGCGCCGCCGCATCATGACCTTGCCGGGGGTCGGCAATGTGGAAGCGAACGTGCTGCTGACGGAAGAGCGCCGGCCGGGCCCGTTGCCGTGAAGATCGTCGGCAGCCTTGACAGCATTCCCTTGCGTTCTGGCATGTGGCCGAAGGCATGATCCTTGGTGAAGCGAGGGCTGGGGCGAAATCACCGTTCCGGCTGTCGGAAAAAAAAGAGGGGCAGGAGTATTTCATGAAAACCTGATCGGCGTTGCCAGGGCTCTTGCGGTTCGGCTGTCCGGGGATCCTTGCGCTGGCCAGGTTGCACGGGAAGTCTGCGATGCCTCGTGCCGGCGGCTAGCGCAGCCGGCACGAGGCGGCCCTTCACACCCGGAACAGATCCTTTTCCACCCCGGCCTTTTCCAGCAGATAGTCACGGCTGGCCTCAAGCTCTGCCCGCAACTTCGCGATGTCATGGCCGAGAGTCTTGCCCCGCCACTTGCGCACCTGGCCCGCGCAGATCACGGTCGAGACGTTGGACCGCTCCATCAGCGTCACCACCGCGCCGGGGACATGGTTCAGGGGTGCGACGTTCAGGGCGCTGGCGTCCAGCAGCACGATGTCGGCCTCTTTCCCCGGTGTCAGACTGCCGGTCTTGTGGTCGAGCTTCAGGCCCTTTGCCCCGCCCATCGTTGCCATCTCGATCACCTCAAGCGCCGACAGCAGCTTGGGGTAGTCCTGACCGTTCAGCGCCAGTTCGTTGGCGAACATCCGTTGCAGGGTGATGGTAGAGCGCATCTGGGTGAAGGGGTCCGCCGTCATCGTGCATTCCACATCCGAAGACAGCGACGGCAGCATCCCCAGGTTCAGGCATTTCTGGATCGGCGGCACGCCGTGGCGCATCTGCATCTCGATCGGGACGGACAGCGAAACGTGGGCGCCAGCATCCGCAGCCTTCTGCCAGGCCATGTCGCTCATCCCGGTCATGTGGATGAAGATGCAGTCAGGCCCGAACTGGCCGGCCTCGGCCAGGGAGTCGAAGGTGGGGGCCATGCCGAAGGTGCCGACGATGTGCATGGCGAGGGGAATGTTCAGCTCGCGGCCGGTGGCCCAGGCAGCCTCGTAGCCGGGCAGGTAGATTTCCGCGCCCATCACCATGGTCAGAAGCTGGTCGTCGCTGGCGAAATGCTGCGCCTTGATCCGGCGGGCGTCGGCCGGATACTGGGCTTTCTCGCCCCAGCCCTCGAAATAGCCGAAGACCGCGCGGCGGCCGGCAGCGCGCAGGGCGCTGATCGCGGCGTCGGAATGTTCAGGGCTGTGATGGATCTGGCTGACATCCATCACCGTGGTCACGCCCGCGTCGATCTGGCTGATCGAGCCGAAAAGCTCCGAGATATACACGTCTTCGGGCCGGTAGAGGACGCTGAACTTCTGCAGCATCCATTCATAGTAGTTGGCGGCGCTTTCCGGCCGCCCGTCGTTGACCAGAATCGCATCGGCCAGGATCGAGCGCAGCGCGGTTTCGAACTGGTGGTGGTGGGTGTCGATGAAGCCCGGCATGACGACATGGCCCGAGGCGTCGATCACGGCGGCATCGCCAGCGTCGAGGTTGGCGCCGACGGCGAGGATCTTCGCACCCTCGATCAGCACGTCTCCGCTGGCGAAATTGCCGACGTTGACATCCATGGACAGGATGTGGCCGCCCCGGATCAGCGTCCTGCGGCCCGGCTGGCCGATGCCGGCGGGCAGGGGGGCAGGGGCAGGGTGGGCCGCGGCGCCGCTGGTGTCGGCGGGCGCGCGGGCCAGGGTTGGACGGGTGGCGTCACAGAGCTTGCACATGGTTTCTCCTCCCAGAATGGATGTCTTGGCCGACGGGGCAGCACGGATCAGCGGCTGTCGAGCACGGCGGAAAGTGCAGGGATGCGGGCAGTAGCAGCGCCCAGCCGCGCGGCTGCGGCGCGCAGATCGGGCAGGCGGGTGGCGACCAGATCCTCGGGCGTGACCATGCCGGTGTAGCCGGACGAGTTCAGCGCCGCGACCACCCGCCCGTCGGCGGCGCGGATCGGCACGGCAAGCGCGGTGATGCCGTAGTCAAGCTGATCGACGGTCGTCGCGTAGCCGTCCTCCCGCGCCTTCAGGATCAGGCGGCGTATCTCGGCCTTGTCGGTCACGGTGCGCGAGGTCAGGGCCACCGGTTCCATCCGGGCAAGGCGCGCATCGAGTTCATGATCCGGCAGGCCCGCCATCAGGACGCGGCCGAGGCTGGTGGCATGGGCCGGATAGCGCGCGCCCACCACGGCGCTGGCACGGCGCGCGCGCTGGGTGGAATGATGGGCGATATAGACGACCTCTGTCCCTTCCAGCGTCGCGACCGACGAAGCGTCGCCATGGGTTTCGACGATCTGGCGTAGTTCGGGCAGAAGGAACTCGTCGATCCGTGCGGCGAAGTAGAAGCCCGAACCAAGCGACATCACCTTGGGCCGCAGGTGAAAACGCTTGCCGTTCTGCCCGACATAGCCCAGCGCCATCAGCGTGATCAGACTGCGCCGGGCTGCAGCCGGGGATAACCCAACCCGACGCGCGATTTCCGACAGGGTCATGTCCGGATGCGCGGCGTCGAAGCTTTCCAGCACCGCCAGGCCCTTGGCCAGTGCCTCGACGAATTCAGGCGGCCGATCGCCTTCCATGGGCTGTCCCCCGCCCGACATCGTCAGCCTGCCGGGGCAAGCACGAAGTCGAAGTGGCACTTCGCGTCGGGCTTCTTTTCGGTCGCGGGCAGCACATCTCCGGCCTTCACCGGCTCGAGTTTGGTGATCAGCGACTTGCGCACGCCGAAGACCGCATCGTTGTCGAGATAATCGGTGTTTTCGAAGAACATCTCGGTCGTGATCGGGCGGTAGCCCTCGGCGCGGATGATGTAGTGCAGGTGCGAGGCGCGCCAGGCGTGGCGGTTGCCCGCGCGCAGCAGGCGCCCGACCGGGCCATCGTAGGGCACGGTATAGGGCTTGGGCAGCACGGTGGTGTACCAGTAATTGCCATTCTCGTCGGCGGTGAAGATGCCGCGCAGGTCGTACTTGTCCTGCCCGCTTGCCTGTTCCTGGATCGGATAGGTCCCGGCGCTGTCGGCCTGCCAGGTGTCGATGATGGCGCCGGGGATCGGGTTGCCCAGCGAATCGCGCACCTGCCCCTGGACCAGCAGAACCGCACCGTCGCGGCCCTTGCCCAGATCGCCTCCAAGCGCAAAGCGCGGAGCGTCGTCAAGATAGAACGGCCCGAGGTTTGAGCCCTCGGTCGCGCCGCCCCTGGTGTTGATCATGTCCACCAGCGCCGAAAAACCCAGAACGTCGGACAGAAGTATGAATTCGTGCCGTTCCGGCGTGGAGATCTGCCCGCAGTCATACAGGAAGTTCAGGACGCCGATCCATTCCTCGTGCGTCATGTTCACTTCCCGGGTGTAGTCGTGCAGATGCTGGATGAACGTCTCCAGCAGGAACTTGAAGCGGCTGCCCTCTTCTGTCCTGAAGGATTTCTTCACCGCCTCGGTGATCGTGAATTGGTTGATGTCACGCATCGCTGACCTTCCCTGAATTTACCCGGTTGACGGCAAGCTAGTGCAGTGCATATTCTCCGGCAAGAGAAAATAATTTCGCTATACGAAAAAAGGTGCGCCATGAGGATCGGCAAGCAGGACAACGCCTTCACGGCGATTGCCACATCGGACGAACATTCGATCACGGTCCGGGGCCATGACCTGGTGGGCGATTTGATCGGGCAGATCGACTTCACCGAATATTTCTGGTTGCTGGTCTGCGGCCACCGGCCCACGGATGCGCAGAAGACGATGATGAACGCCTGTCTGGTGGCCATCGCCGAACACGGGCTGGTCCCAAGTGTGCAGGCCGCGCGGATGACGCTGGCGGCGGCACCCGAGGCATGGCAGGGCGCCATGGCGGCGGGGCTACTGGGCATGGGCACTGTCGTCGCGGGGTCGTCCGAGATCGCCGGGCGTTTCCTGGCCGAGGTCGTGGCGGCGGGCGGCGATGAGGCCGCGGCTGTCAGGGCGCTGGAGGGGGTGAAGGCGGCGCGGAAAAAGGTGCCGGGTCTGGGGCATCCGCAGCATTCCTCGGGTGATCCGCGCGCCGACAAGCTGTTGGAGATTGCCGACAAGCTGGGTGTCTCCGGCCCCCATGTCGCGGCGCTGCGCCATGTGGGCAAGCATGCGCCCGCCATCATGAGCCGCCCGTTGCCGATCAATGTCAGCGGCGCGATCCCGGCAGTGATCCTGGATGCCGGCTGGCCGCTTGAAGCCTTGAAGGCTGTGCCTCTGCTGGCCCGCGCCGGAGGACTTGCCGCACACCTTTACGAGGAATCGCGCCGCCCCATCGGGTTCATCCTGTCGCACAACGCCGACCTTGCCATCGCCTATGACGGGGAGCGCGCGAAATGATGCCCTTGCGCAATATCCGCGTGGTCGAGATGGGAACCTACATCACCGGCCCCGCCGCAGCGATGCAGCTGGCCGACCTTGGCGCCGACGTGATCAAGGTCGAACGCCCCGGCGAGGGCGACCCGTTCCGCGCCTTCAAGGGCGGGCTATACTCCCCGCATTTCCAGACCTACAACCGCAACAAGCGGTCGATTGCGCTGGACACCAGGAAGGCCGAGGATCTGGCCGTGTTCCACGCGCTGATCGAAGGCGCGGACGTTTTCATCCAGAACTTCCGCCCCGGCGTAGCCGAAAAGCTGGGCGCGGGTGAGGAGGATCTGCGCCGCATCAATCCGAACATCATCTACTGCGCCATTTCGGGCTTTGGCACATCCGGACCCGCGCGTGACCGGCCAACCTATGACACGGTTGCGCAGGCGGCCTCGGGTTTCCTGCGGCTGATGACGCCCCCGGTGAAGCCCCGCGTCATCGGCCCCGCCATTGCCGATGCGGTAACCGGCCATTACGCGGCAACCGGAATCCTCGCGGCGCTTGTCGAGCGCGGGGTTACGGGGCAAGGGCGGCGGCTGGACATCTCGATGCTCGAGGCGATGTGCCACTTCAACCTGGACAGCTTCACCCACTACTTCAGCGCGGGCGAGGTGATGGGGCCGTTGTCCCGTCCGGTGGTCAGCCAGTCCTACACCTTCGAATGCTCCGATGGGAAATGGGTGGCGATCCACATGTCGAGCCCCCCGAAGTTCTGGGAGGGTTTCCTTGAGGCGACAGGGCAGCAACACCTTGCTGCCGACCCCCGCTTTGCCGAACGGATGGAGAGGATCAGGCATCAGGACGACCTGATCGAGATCATGACCCCGATCTTCAAGGCAAAGCCCCGTGACCACTGGTGCGCGGCGCTCGAGGCGGCCGAGGTGCCCTATTCCCCGGCCTATGACAGCGACGAGGCGCTGGAGGATCCGCAGGCCGTCCATCTGGGTATCAAGGTGTCTGCCGATCACGCCCTGATGGGTCGCTTCACCACCGTGCGTGCGCCCTACAACTTTGACGGCGAGGCCAACCGCCAGGTTCTGCCACCCCCGGTGCTGGATGAACACGGGGCGGAAATCCGTGCGGAACTGCAAGGAAGAAAGGCGGGCTGACACCCGCGAAAATCTTGATCTGGGAGGAGAAAGACGTGCAAATCAAAGCCATCCTCATGGCCTCGGCCATGGTCATTCCCGGCGCTGCCTGGGCGCAGGAAAACATCGACCTGACCATCGCCTCGAGCCACCCCACGGCTATTCCGTGGGTTGGCATGATGCAGACCCACTTCATGGCCGAGACCGACCGTCTGCTGGCCGAAACGGGCAACTACAAGATCACCTGGAACGAGGCATTCGGCGGCACGCTATACAAGGCCAATGCCACGCTGTCCTCGGTGGAACAGGGCGTGACGGATGTGGGCTGGGTCTTTTCGCTGCTGGAAGGCGCGGAACTGCCGCTGAGCCAGGTTTCCAGCTATGCGCCTTTCGCGACCAACAACCCGCCCGTGCAACTGGCCGTGATGCAGGAACTGATCGACACGATCCCCGAGCTGAAGGCCGAATGGGAAAGCCACAACCTGGTGGTGCTGGGTCTGACAGGCACCGACAGCTACGATCTTTATGCCAAGAAGCCGATCAGCAGCCTGGCCGATCTGAACGGCATGAAGATTTCCGCCCCCGGCGTGCTGGGCACCTGGCTTTCCGGCACGGGCGCAAACCCGGTCGATGGCGCGCTGACCACCTTCTACACCGACATCCAGACCGGCGTTTCGGACGGCGTCCTGTCGCTGGCGCTGGGTGTCTTCCCGGCCAAGATCTACGAAGTCGCGCCCTATATCACCAAGGTGCAGATGGGCACCGCCTTTTCCGGTGCGATTGCGATCAACAAGGACAGTTGGGATGCCCTGCCCGAGGAAGTGCAGGACGCCATGAGGAAGGCCGGCGCCTATTACACCGAGGCCCACGGCAAGGATCTGCTCGAACGTCCGGTTGCCGTGACCCAGAAGATCATCGAGGCCGGCGCCACCCAGAACCCGCCCGTCACCCTGGCAGAACTGCCGCAGGATCAGCGCGAGGCGTGGGTGAACGCGCTGCCCGATCTTGCTGGCAACTGGGCCCGCGATCTGGATGCAAAGGGTCTTCCAGGCACAACGGTGATGAATGCCTACATGGCGGGGCTGAAGGCGCGGGGCGAAACCCCGGTCCGCGACTGGAAGGCGGAATAAGGTGAGCGGCCCCGTCGTGACGGCCCGTGCGATGGGGCCGGTCGGCCGCCTGCTGACCTGGGTGGGAGAGGGGCTTGCCGCCATCTCTACCCTGCTGATCGTGGTGCTGATGCTGATCATCAGTGCCGATGCGCTGGCGCGGAACCTGCTGGGTGCCTCGCTGCCGCTGGTTTCGGAACTGGGCGCCTCGCTTCTGGTTGCCATTGTCTATCTGGCCCTCGCAACGACGATCCGGGCAAACCGTCTGGCGCGGACCGACATGGTGCTTGGTGCGCTGGCACAGTCGCGGCCCCGGGTCGCAGCGGTGCTGTCGGCCTTCTACGATCTGGTCGGCGCGGCGATGCTGGCCTTGGTCTGCTGGGCCGGGGTGCTGACGCTGATCCGCGATTACGAGGGCGGAAAGTACATCGGCATCCAGGGGGTGCTGACCTTTCCGGTCTGGCCCTTTGGTCTGGCTTTCGTTCTGGGTCTTGCCGTCGCGGTGCTGCAATTCCTGCATCAGGCCTGGCGTGCCATCGCGGACGGCAGCGCGCGAACCGGCGGGGGGCTGGAATGACCGGGGTGGAAATAGGCATCCTTGCGGTCGGGCTTCTGCTGTTGCTGATCCTGATCGGAATGCCCATCGGGGTTGCGATGCTGGCGGTATCCTTCGGCGGCGTGTCCCTCATCCGTAACGAGAACGTGGCCTTCCGAATGGCCGGGTCGGTCGCCCGGGACAGCTTGCAGGAATATCTGTTCGCCGTGGTGCCCCTTTTCGTGCTGATGGGGCTGCTGGTCACCGTTTCGGGTGTCGGAAAGGACACGTTCGACGTGTTCCAGTCGGCGCTGCGCAAGGTCAGGGCGGGGCTGGGGGTTGCGACGGTCTTTGCCAATGCCGTCTTTGCCTCGATTACCGGCATCTCCATCGCTTCGGCCAGCGTCTTTTCCCGCGTCGCCGTGCCCGAGATGGTGCGGCATGGCTATGCCAGGGGCTTTGCGACCGGGGTGGTGGCGGGGTCATCCGTGCTGGGAATGCTGATCCCGCCATCCCTGCTGATGATCGTCTATGCCGTGCAGGCAGAAGAATCAGTCGGGCGGATGTTCCTGGCCGGTATCGGGCCGGGCTTGCTGTTGTCGGTCATGTTCACCTTGACGATCCTGCTGATGGCGCGGTTGCGCCCTGCCGCAGTGTTCGATCGGAACGAAGACCACGTTGGCCCCGAACTCACGCTTTCCCAGACCCTGCGCAAGGCGCTGCCGATACTGTCATTGATGGGACTGGTGCTTGGTGGACTTTACGGCGGTTTGCTGAACCCGACCGAGGCCGGCGCGGCTGGTGCCCTTGGTGCGCTGGTGATTGCGGTCCTGCGCCGGTCTCTGGGCGAGGGGCGGTTCTGGCGCCTTTTGGTTGAAACCGGGCAGATCACCGTTTCGGTCCTTTTCCTGGTCATGGCGGCAAGCTTCTTTTCCCGGATGCTGGCCATGTCGGGCCTGCCGGCCGCGCTGGGGGAAACCCTGCTTTCCGGCCCGGTCGGACCCTGGGGCTTTCTGGTGATCTATCTGCTGGTGGTGATCCTGCTAGGCTGCATCATCGACAGCATTTCGATCATGCTGATCCTTTTGCCCATCGCCCTGCCGGTGGCGCAGGCGGCGGGGTTCGACATGATCTGGTTCGGCGTGATGACCGTCGTTGCTGTCGAGATCGGCCTGCTGACCCCACCATTCGGCCTGTCGGTCTTTACCATCAAATCCGCGATGAACGACCCGGCGCTGCCTGTGGGCACCATCTTCCGCGGCACCATGCCCTTCGTGCTGGCAATGGTGGCGGCGCTGTTCATCCTGACCCTGTTCCCCGGCATCGCCACCTGGCTTGCCCGACTTTGAAGGACGTTCCATGACCCGACTGCTTTTCTTCCCCGGATCGCTGCGCGCACAGGCATCTTCGACCGCGCTTCTCAAGGCGCTGGCCGCCCGCCTGCCGGAAGACGTGACCTCGCAAACCGCCGACATTGCCGCGCTGCCCTTCTACAACGCCGACTATGACGGCGGCGCGCCTGTGGCGGCACTGCTGGCGCAGGTCAAGGCAGCGGACGGGGTGGTGTTCGTCACGCCAGAATACAACTACTCTGTACCCGGAGTGCTCAAGAACGCGATCGATTGGGCTTCGCGACCCGGCTACAACTCGGTCTTCAAGGGAAAGCCCTGCCTTGTTGTCACCACATCGGCTGGGGCCTTGGGCGGGGTGAGGGCGCAAGGTCACCTGAAGCAGATCCTGTCGGCCATGCTGGCCGAACCCTTCCCCTGGCAGGAGATCGTCGTGCCCGAGGCGGTGAAGAAGGTGAAGGACGGTGTCTTTGCCGATCAGGCGGTACTGGACTTTGCCGGGGCGGCAATGTCGGCCTTTCTTGAGCGGATCCGCCGGCAATAGGCGTGCCGCTGGAGTGCTTTCAATCGGTGCGCAACGGCAGCGTCCCACCGATGCTGCCGATCAGTGCGATGCCCGGCTGCTGCACGGCCCTGTCGTTCGGCCTGCCAGGGTCGAGACCAGGGTCCCCGATACGTCCGTTTCCCCACTGGTTCCGGTGCTGCCGGATCAGCTGTCGCGGCTGAAAGGACGTTCACACCCTGAAATCCATGCGGGGACGCGGACGGCCCCCACCTGTTGGCAGATGGCATGAAACGTATCTCAGCGACCGCGGTCTGCGGTCGCTGAGATCATGTCGGCCACGATTGTCCGGGGTCGGTCAGGCCGCGACGGGATCCTGCCCGCCCTTGACGCCGGTGATATAGCTGACGATGTCATTGCCGTCGGTTTCATCCTTGCGCAGCGAAGCGACGATCCGGCCCCTGCGGAAGACGACGATCCGGTCCACCAGATCAAAGACCTGCCGCAGGTTGTGGCTGATCAGGATCATCGGGATACCCCGGTCCTTGAGGCCCCGAATGATGTTTTCGACCTGAGCCGTCTCCTGCACACCCAGGGCGGCGGTGGGTTCGTCCATGATGACAAGCTTCGAGGCAAAGGCGGCTGTCCGCGCGATGGCAACGCATTGGCGCTGTCCGCCCGACATGTTGCGGATCGGATTGTCCACGTTGGGGATCTTGACTGCAGTGGTCTTCAGCGCCTCTAGCGTGCGGTCGCGCATCCCCTTCCGGTCAAGCCAGCTGAACGGGCCAAGGCGGAAACGGAACAGTTCCCTTCCCAGAAACAGATTGGACGGCACGTCCAGATCGTCTGCCAGTGCCAGCGTCTGGAACACCGTCTCGATGCCGGCCTCGCGGGCCTCGAGCGGACCGGAGAAATTCACAGGCTGCCCGTCGAACAGGATCTCGCCGCTGGTGCGCTGTTCGA
This sequence comes from Tabrizicola sp. YIM 78059, assembly GCF_004959785.1. Classification (NCBI taxonomy): domain Bacteria; kingdom Pseudomonadati; phylum Pseudomonadota; class Alphaproteobacteria; order Rhodobacterales; family Paracoccaceae; genus Tabrizicola; species Tabrizicola sp. YIM 78059. Next base: position 18,134 of record NZ_SJZH01000009.1, on the reverse strand, counting down.
CGGCGGTGACCTGCCGAACGAAGGTCGATTTGCCAGCGCCGTTGTCACCGACGACGGCAACGTGTTCACCCTCGTGCAGGATGAAATTCGCGTCCTCCAGCGCATGCACCCCGCCGTAGTGCTTGGTCAGTCCGCGCGTTTCCAGGATGATCTTCGACATCGGCCTACCCCCTTGCCCGCTTGCGCTGCCGCCACTGGTCCAGCACCACCGCGCCGACGATGATCGCGCCCTTCACCATCTCCTGATAGTAGGCGTCCAGCCGGATCGAGGTAAAACCCGAGATGATGACGGAAAAGATCGCAGCGCCCAGCACCGTGCCGATGATCGAGCCGCGTCCGCCTGCAAGACTGACGCCGCCGATCACTGCCATTGCGATGGCGTCGAGTTCATACATCACCCCCATTCCGGCCTGGGCCGTCAGGTTCTTCGAGGTCAGAAGGATCGCCGCCACTGCCGCCATCAGGCCGGCGATGGCATAGACCAGAACCTTGTGACGATCGACGTTGATGCCGGACATCCGCGCCGCAGCCTCGTTCGAGCCGATGGCATAGCTGCGCTTGCCATAAAGCGTGTAGGCCATCACGATGTGGAACAGGATTGCCAGCAGCACGAAGACCACGGCCGGGTTCTGCCCAGGCCACGACAGGATGCCGAAGGTCATGCCGCCCAGCAGGTCGCCATTGGCCAGCGACCCGTAGCTTTCGGTCGGAAAGCTGACCGGCTGGCCGTTCGACCACCAGCGCGCCACGCCGCGCGCCGAAACCATCATGCCAAGCGTGGCGATGAAGGGCGGGATCTTCGTATAGGCCACCAGAAGCCCGTTGATCAGCCCCGCCAGCAGGCCGCAGGCCAGCCCTACGGCTATGGGCACGATCACCGGCAGGTCCATGGCCCAGTCGCCGAAAATGGCCTTGGGGTTGGGGTTGCCGTTCACCACTGCGGTCTGGGCAAAACTCATCACGATCATCGCCGTCGCACCCACGACGCTGCCCGACGACAGGTCGATGCCCCCGATGATGATGACCTGAGTCACGCCCAGCGCGATGATCCCCACGATCGCAACCTGCAGGATCATGATGTCCAGCCGCTGCTTGTTGAAGATCGCGTCCACGTTGTCCCGCATGTTGAACAGGAACGAGCCGCCCTGCATCCGGTTCAGGATCTCGAACACCAGAACGATCAGGATCAACGCCCCAAGAACATTCCATTCCGGCGCCCGCGTTCGCTTTGCAGGGTCATACCTGAGCCCCCCGACACCATGCGTCGCTTCAGCCACGGCCAGTTCCTCCCCAACCTCTGCCGATCACGGATAGAGCCCGGACCTGCCCATTGGTCACGGTCCGGGCAAACGGGGCGGTTGCCGCCGCCCCGTCAGGCCCCTGCATGGGGGTCAGTTCTTGGCCATGTATTCGGCCATGTTTGCGGGCGTGACCAGTTCGAAGGGAATGTAGACCTTCTGTTCCACCGTTTCCCCTTTCGCCAGCTTGACCGCCGCATCCAGCGCGCCGCCACCCTGCGCAGCCGCATTCTGGAACACCGTGATGTCCAGCTCGCCCGCCTGCATCGAGGCCAGCGCATCCTGGGTCGCGTCCACGCCCGAGACGATGACATCGTCCATCGAGATGCCTGCAGCCTTCATCGCCTGAATCGCCCCAAGCGCCATTTCATCGTTGTTGGCCAGGACGCCGTCGAACGGCGTGCCCGTCGAAAGCCAGTTGGTCATGAGGTTCTGTGCCTGGTCGCGGCTCCAGTTCGCGGTTTGCTGATCGATGATGTTGACCTTCACCGGGCATAGCCCTTCGTTCATCACGTCATAGTAGTTCTGGGTGCGCTGCACTGCGGCCTGGTTCGACAGTTCGCCCTGAAGGACGTAGACACTGACTTCCTCCTTGCCTTGTTCCTTCCACAGCCGGCACTGCTCGATGAAGCCCTGGCGCGAGGATTCGCTTTCATTGGAGGCGACGAAGGCCTGGTTGTCGGGCAGGCTGTCCACATTGATCGGCTGGCGGTTCACATAGACCAGCGGCACGCCAGCGGCGGCGGCGGCATCGGTCATCGCCTGGGTGGCGCTGGTGTCCACCGGGTTCACGATGATCGCATCCACCCCTTGTGCGATGAAATTGTTGATCTGGTCCAGCTGCTTGGCCACGTCGTTCTGGGCATCCTGGATCTGTACCGAAAGTCCGTCGGCATCGGCCTTGGCCTGGATGCCGTTGCGCAGCACGGTCAGAAAGTTGTCGTCGAACAGCGCCATCGACACACCGATGCCTTCGGCCATCGCGGTCGTGGTCATCAGCGAGGCGAGGCCCGCAGCGATAAGGGTCTTCTTCATGGTGGTTCCTCCCTGTGTCGGCCTGCCGTCCGCTACGGCAGGTCCGGTTTCTTCAACGTCCGGCCGCGCCCTCCCGGCGCGGTCCGGGGCGACTCGATCAGCCCGGGGTTCCAGACTGAGGAGTTGCGGACAGCCGGTCAACAGATTTTTGCAACCGGTTGCAATCCATTTGCGATGCCATGCACGCGGCCTTTTGTTGGCGCGTCCTGCGGCCGAGACGGGGCGTCGTCATGCGGGCACCCGCGAGATGTGATCCATGCTGGCCCGAAGTGCGGCTTCGGGATCGGCCAGTTCGTGGACGAGGGGTGAAAAAGCCTCGTAAGACACCGGCCCGTCCCATCCGGCGGCGCGAAGTGCTTCGATCTGGGCGATGTTACCCAGCCGATCGGCTGGTGTGACCAGCACGCGATGCGGATCGCGCATGTCGGACAGGGCTACCTCCTGGTCCACCACGCCAGAGACATGCACGATCCCGGTATGTTCGGGAAAGATCGGGCCGCCATGGGCGAGCGTGTGGTGGAAGGTATCATGCACCAGCTTGAACCGGCCAGTGCCGCCGATCGCCTCGACCGCCTCGACGGCTTCGGCCTTGTAGCGCAGTGCGCAGATCTCGAACCCCAGGGGCTCTACCATGCCCACAAGGCCATGGTCTTCCAGCATCGGCTTCAGCGCCTTCAGCGCCACGCGCAGCGCGGCCTGCCTTTCGCCGTTGCCTATGCCCCTGTTGTCATTGCGCGGGATCAGGCTGACGGCCTCGGCCCCGGCGGCGCGGGCGATCCGCATGAGGGCCAGAGCCTCATTGGCCTTTTCGTCAGACCAGTCGTTGAACCTCTTGACCTCGGCCAGTGCCAGAAGCCGCAGACCCGCCGCCCGGACCAGCGCGCCGGCCTCGGCAGGGTCCATCCCGTCGAACAGCGGCTGCGGCAGATCGTTTCGCACTTCGATCCCCACGCAGCCAAGGCGCGCGGCAAGGGCGACCAGATCGCGGAACGACAGCCGGGCCACGGTCATGTGGTTCAGGGCAAACTGGGTCATGCACGGCCTCCCACCGCGATGCTTCCGGGTGGAACAGGGATCGCCCCAAGCCGCGCGCATCGTCAATCCGACAGGGAAAGTTCACATCAAAGCTGACGAAATACTGCGTCATGTACTGACGAAATGCAATCAGACCGACTCGGGCAGGTAGAGATCGGGTTGCAGGAAATGCTGCCCCTGCACGCCGGCAATTCCCCCGGCCAGCGCCTTGGCGGCAAGGGTCAGCAGATCGGCGCACAGCCTTTGCAGGGGCGTGGCGATGACCATGGTCACATGCCTTTCGATCAGCGCACTGCGGCTTTCCGGGGTCAGTTCGTTTACCACGAGCGCGACCTCGCCGGGCTGGCGGGCCTCGCGCAGGGCGGCTATGGCTCCTTCCATGCCGCCGCCCGCGCAGTAGATGCCCCGCAGGTCGGGATGGCGCCCCAGAAGATCCAGCGTCGCCTCGTAGGTCAGCTGCCGGGTTTCCAGGTTGATCAGCGTGTCCAGCACCTGGAACTGCGGCGCATGTTCGCGGAAATAGCTGCGAACGCCGGTTTCGCGCAGTTCGTGCCCGTGCCAGCGGTAGCCGCCGACGAAGACCGCAACCTTGCCCGGATGATGTGCCGCCGTGGCGATCATGTGCGCGGCGATCCTGCCGACTTTCAGATTGTTCAGGCCAAGATAGTTCTGCCGCACGCCTTGGGCAAAGTCGTTCAGCAGAGCGAAGCAGGGTATGCCCTTGGCGTTCAGGCGGACCACGGCCTCGGTAACATCGGGGTGGGTCACGGCAGTTGCTGCGATGGCATCGACCCGGCTTGCCATGCCTTCCATAAGTTCGGTGAAATCCCGCGGCGACTGGGACGCGGCGAAGGCCACCTGAAGCGAGGCGCGCACCCCCGTTGCCTGGGCGACTGCACGCTCGGCCTCGGCCTTGAAGGCCTGGTAGAAGGACTGGCGTTCCTTGTGCAGTACCAGCCCCAGGCGAAGGCGGGGCAGGTCTGGCTGCATCCTTTGCCCGATCAGCGGGGCAGCGTGGTAGCCGATCAGTCGCGCCGCGTCATAGACCTTGCGGGCTGTTTCCTCGCGCACCTTCTCGCGCCCGTTCAGGACGCGGTCGACGGTAGCGGTGGAAACGCCTGCCTCGCGGGCGACATCATGGATGGTGGGACGACGGGCCATCGGATTATGACGAAAAAACATCAGGACTGCCGAAGAGCATGATGGCTTGTGACGAAATCCGCAAGGTCCGGTCTTGGTGAAAGGGCCCAGACCGACCTATGCAGGAAACACCGGGCGAAAGGCCCGGGCAATCTGGAGGGCAAGATGGCCAGACGGGATTACAGCCCCTTCGGACCTGACGCGCAGCGCGCAGTCGAAAGCGGTCTGACGGCGGCAGAGTGGTATCATACCGAAGTGCCGCGCAAGGTGATGAAGGAACTGATGCAGCGGTCCGACCAGCCTGCGATCCGCGATACGATCATCCTTTACGGCGGCATGATCCTGCTTGCCGGAATCGGCATCGCGCTTTGGCCGTCCCGGTGGTCGGCGCCATTCTGGCTGGCCTATGGGGTGCTTTACGGCTCGGCCTCTGACTCGCGCTGGCACGAATGCGGGCACGGCACCGCCTTTCGCACGCCATGGATGAACAATCTGGTCTACGAGATCGCCAGTTTCATGATCATGCGCAACTCGGCCACCTGGCGATGGAGCCATGCGCGGCATCATTCAGAGACCTATTTCGTCGGTCGCGACCCCGAGATCGCCGTAATGCGCCCGCCGGAACTGGCCAAGCTGATCCTGAACTTCTTCGGGATCATCGATGTGATCCGTTTCTTTCCGACCCTGATCCGCAATGCGATCGGGGGCCCCACGGCGGAAGAGCGCACCTTCGTGCCGCAAAGCGAATGGGGCAAAGTGCAAAGGGTGGCCATCGTCCACCTGTCGATCTACGTGGCGACCATCGGACTTGCGCTATGGCAGGGTTCGATCCTGCCGCTGATGGTCGTTGGCCTGCCCCGCATGTATGGCGCCTGGCACCATGTGATGACCGGGCTTCTGCAGCATGGCGGGCTGGCCGACAACGTGGTCGACCACCGGCTGAACAGCCGCACCGTCTACATGAACCCGATCAGCCGCTTCATCTACTGGAACATGAACTACCACGTCGAACACCACATGTTCCCGATGGTGCCTTACCACGCCCTGCCGCGCCTGCATGAGGTGATCAAGAACGATCTCCCGCCTCCGAACCGCTCTATCGCCGAGGCGTTTGCCGAGATGTGGCCCGCGATCAAGCGGCAGGTTCTGAACGAGGACTATTTCCTGAAGCGCGACCTGCCACCCACAGCCAAGCCCTACCGCGAGGATTTCCACCAGTATGTGCCGGGCATGACGCGCCCCGCCGCTGCCGAATGAGGATGACCCATGCCCTGGATTGACGCCTGCGCCACGGACGACATCGAAGAGGAGGACCTGATCCGCTTCGACCATGGTAGCCAGACCTTTGCCGTCTACCACTCGCCGGAAGGTGAGTTCTACGCGACCGAGGGCCTGTGCACGCACGAGAACGTGCATCTTTGCGATGGCCTCGTCATGGGCCACCTTGTCGAATGTCCCAAACACAACGGCCAGTTCGACTATCGCACGGGCGAGGCGATGCGACCGCCGGTCTGCGTCAACCTGAAGACCTTTCCGGTGAAGGTCGAGGGCGGCCGCGTCTTCATCGAGGTGGCGTGATGGCGCCGCCCACCGTTCGCGACCTGCTGGATGCGCGTGGAAACCATCAGTTTGCCATGTTGCGGGTCGAGACCATCGAGGAGGCCGAGGCCGCGGCCAGGGCGGGGGTAGAGCTTCTGTCGGTGCCGCCGTCGATGATCTTCGATGGCCGCTTCCGTGAGGTGGCGCCCGACTGTTTCGCCTTTCCGGGCGAGAACTTCTACGAGATCGGCGGGACAGAGGCTTTCCTGCGCTGGGCCTTCCCGCTGTACAAGCACGGGGCGGATGCCTTCTACTGCTCGGGGAGCCTTGCCACTGTCCGTGCCATGGCGGACCACGGGTTGCCGGTCTGCGGCCATGTCGGGCTGATCCCGTCGAAGCGCACCTGGACGGGCGGTTTCAAGGCGGTAGGCAAAACGCTGGAGACGGCGCAACTCGTCTGGAACCAGTGCAAGGCGCTGGAAGCGGCCGGTGCCTTTGCGGTGGAGATCGAGATCGTGCCGCATTCGATTACCCGTCTGATCGCCGAGCGCACGGCCCTGTTCCTGATCTCGATGGGGGCAGGGAAGGCGGGCCACGCGCAATACCTGTTCGCCGAAGACGTGCTGGGGCAGAACCGGGGACATATCCCGCGGCACGCCAAGGTATATGCCGATTTCAAAGGTGAGTACGACCGGCTGCAACGCATGCGTGTCGAGGCTCTGGGGCGATTTGCCCGGGACGTTCACGACGGCGACTATCCCGCGCCGCAACACCTGGTGGATTGCGACGCGGCCGTGGTCGAGGCTTTCCGCGACTGGCTGCATCAGGTCGCCTGACACCGGCACACTGCCCGGTGGCCCCGCACCCCATCCCCGCGGAGGGGGAGGGGAGGCGCTCCTCCCCATACGCTTCTCCGTGCCGCCGGTTGCCGAAGCCAGGCGACCGCCGCATCCTCTCGCGCTTTCCTCCTCCTTCGTGGGAGAGGGAGAGGGTGGAGGGCGTCCTTTGCCTCAGGCCCGCGCGGCGATCAGCCCCGCCAGCCGTTCCGCGTCGCGCCATGCGCCCCAGATGAAGGCCGAGCCCCGGCATGACAGCCAGGGCAGGCCGACGAAATAGAGGCCCGGCACCTCGGTCACACCCTCCCGATGCCGCGGCCGCCCGTCGGGCTGGAAGATGTCCAGATCGATCCAGCCGAAATCCGGGCGGAAGCCGGTGGCCCAGACTATCGTGCCGATTCCCGCTACCGACAGGTCCAGGTGCAAAATCGGGTCTGCCACTTCCGGCGGCATGGGCAAGAATTCGCGCGCCTGCGGTTCCTCTGGCAGGTCAAGGCCATGCGCCGCGGCGTAGGCGTCGGCTTCGTCAAGCACCGAAAGATAGTTGCGGTCGCCTTCGGCGATGTTCCGGGCCAGGTCGTCGGCGAAGTGCAGGGCCCCGTTGCGCCATGCGCCGGCCCGGCCCAGCAGTGTGATCCCCAGTGTGGCAAGGCGGCGGAAATCCATCGTGTGGCCGCCGTAGGCACCCGAGACGGCGATGGTGACATGTTCGGTTCCAGGGGTTGGGGCCTTCATGTCCCATTTGCCAAGTTTGCCCAGCCACCAGACGAAATCCTTGCCGCGATAGCGGCGCGGTGGGCGATCATGCGGGCCGATCGACAGGAACACGCGGCGCCCGGCCCTGGCCAGTTCCTCGGCGATCTGCGCGCCGGAAGACCCTGCGCCGACCACGAGAACTGCGCCATCGGGCAAGGCAGCGGGGTTCCGGTAGGCGCTGGAATGCAGTTGGGCGATCGCGGGATCGTTCACCACGGTTGGAATTATCGGTTTCTGGAACGGGCCCGTGGCGACAACGACATTGCGCGCCGCGATCACGCCCGCGGCGGTGGTTGCATAGAACCCCTCGCTGCTGCGTTCCAGTTTCGTGACCTCTACCCCGGTGCGGATCGGCAGGGCCCGGTCGCGGGCGAAGCGCTCGAAATAATCGGCCACAGCCTCTTTCGGGGGAAAGGCATCTGGGTCGATCCCCTCGAACTCCGCCGCAGGGAAGCGGTCGTGCCAAGCCGGGCCATTCGCAACCAGGCTGTCCCATCGCTCGCTGCGCCAGCGTTCGGCGATGCGTGCGCGTTCAAGCACCAGATGCGGCACACCGTGCCCTTGCAGATGCGCCGAGGTGGCGATGCCTGCCTGACCGCCGCCGATGACAAGGGTATCCGTGCTTTCCATCAGGGCCTCGCTATTCATCGCCGGGCACCCCGTAGGATGGCGCCCCTGTCGGATCTTCGGCGCGCTGGACATAGGCCGCAGCCTGCGGCGCATAGATATCCCAGGCGGCGCGCAGCATTCCCACCGGATCGTCAGCCCAGTCGATGCGCAGATCGACCATTGGCCAGGACAGCCGGTCAGCCACCTTCAGCCCGGCGGAATGGACGGGCCCGGCCTCGCCACCTGCCGCAAGCCCTGCCTCGAGTGCCCGCATCAGCCGTTCAGCCAGAGGGCCGGTTGCCGTTTCGAAGGCTGCAACCATGACGGCTGGGATGCCGGGATCGGCCAGCAGATTGCCTGCCGCGGCGCAGTCGGACCCCGTAGCCTGGCCCCAGAGGCCAAGCACCTCTGCCCCGGAATGGATCGCTGTCCGTCCGGCACTGTCCACCACCAGAAGCTGTCGGAAGGCGATGTGCGGGCGGCCCTCGGTCACAGCGCGCAGGGCGTCGGGGGCTGCAAGTCCGGCTTCCAGCCGGTCGAGGATCAGCGGGCCCAGTGCCGGATCGGTCACATTCTGGCTGGCCACCGCGCCGACCCCGGCCCGGACATGGGCGCAGCGCGCAGCAACGGCGGGTGACGAGGAAGAGATCGCCATGCCGAACTGGCCGGTCCGTGCGCAGCGGGCAACAAGCGAGAACGTCATGCCTCGTCGTCCGGGATGACGGCGGTCCCGTCGATTTCCACCAGCCACGAAGGTCGGGCAAGCGCGGTCACGACCACGCCGGTCGAGACCGGATGTACGCCCTTGATGTATTCGCCCATGGTCCGATAGACGGCCTCGCGGTGGCGCACGTCGGTCAGATAGACGACGATCTTGCACAGATGTTCCATCCTGCCGCCGACTTCTTCCAGCAGCTGGCGGATGTTCTGCATGACCTTGTGGGTCTGTTCGACCGGGTCGTGGCTGCCGATGTCCTGCGCGGTGTCCAGGTCCTGCGGGCACTGGCCACGCAGAAAGACGATACGGCCCCTGGCCACGACAGCTTGGGCCAGGTCGTTGTCAAGCTTCTGTTCCGGGTAGGTGTCGCGGGTGTTGAACTTGCGATGGCGGAAATGGGTCATGGTCGGGTCCGGGAGATGATGGTGGTTGCGGAGCGGAGCGTCCTTGCGGGCGAGCGGCCCTTGTCTCGGCCCCGCGCGTGAAGGACACCCAGGGCCTCGGCAGCCTTTGGCGGGGATATTTGCGAACAGGAGAAGGGGCAGCGGGGTGTCATGGCAGGAGGCCTGGCCCGCTGTCGAGCGCGGCGATCTCGCGGCGGAAGGTCAGGGCGTCGCCGGGGTCGGGCTGGTCCAGGCCCTCGGCCCAGTTGCGCCCTGCATAGGTGGCCCAGGCGATGGGTCCGGGGGCGGCGGCGTCGCCGATCAGCTTCAGCGACCGGATGCCCGCGCCTTGCCAGTCCAGCGCCCTGGTCGCGTGGTAAAGCTGGTCGTCCGGCGTGCGGGACGTGACCAGCACGACGGCCTCTGCCGGCAGGGCGGTCAGGCGTCCGGTCCAGGTGCAGGCGAGAGTCAGTTCATCTCGGCCGATGGTTTCCGGGGACTTGTTCAGATGGACATCGACACCGCTTTCCAGCAGGCGGCGCATGATCGTTCGCTGTTCCAGCGTGTTTTCGGTCCATTCGGCGGCTTTCGCGGCGGGAGTGATGAAGTGGACCCGGTTGCCCTTGGCCACAAGAAGTTCGGCAAGGACGGAGCCCATGTAGAAATGATCATCATCGTAAATGGCGACTGTAAGCCCCTCGGGGGCCTTGCCGTCCATCAGGTCGTCGGGGGTGAAAAGCGGCATTGCCGGATCGGTGGGTATCGGGTGCAGATGCAGCCGCGCGACGGCATCGCGCCGCCAGATGGCCCCGGTGGCAACGGCGACATGATCCGCCCCAGTGGCAAGGATGTCACCGGGTGTGAGGGGGCTGTTGCGGTAGATTTCAACATTCGCCATGCGGGCGAGTTGCCCTATCCGGTAGTCGGCCACCCGGCCCCAGGCGGAAAGGCCGGGAAGGTTGCGTTCCCGCGCCACACGGCCGCCCAGGGTTGTGCCGGCTTCTGCAAGGGCGACCCTGTAGCCGCGCCGCGCAGCCTGAAGGGCGGCCTCCAGTCCGGTCGGGCCGGCACCGACGATCAGGACGCTTTCAGAGGCGCCCCTGGGACGCGCGCGTTCGGGGTGCCAGCCCTTGCGCCATTCTTCCATGAAGGCGGTGTTCTGGGTGCAGCGGCTGATGCCCTGGGTCATGTCGCCCGAGACGCAGATATTGCAGCCGATGCATTCGCGGATGTCCTCGTAGCGGCCTTCCTCAACCTTCTTCGGCAGGAAGGGGTCGGCGATCGAAGGCCTGGCGGCACCGATGAAATCAAGGATGCCGGCCCTGATCTGCCGGGCCATGGCATCCGGGCTGGTGAAGCGGCCGACGCCGACCACGGGCTTAGGCGTTAGGGCCTTGATGCCCTTGACCAGATCCTCCTGCGCGCCTTCGGGCGTGAAGCGGCTGGTACCGGAACAGCTTTCCCAGGTGCCGTGGGCAAGATCCCACAGGTCGGGCAGGTTGCCGTGCATCTCGATGAAGTCGCGCAGTTCGGCGTTGGAAAAGCCGTAGGCGCCCGCCTCGTGCAGCGACATGCGCAGGGTTACGGCCAGTTCCCCTTTCGTGGTATCACGCATGTCTTCAATGACTTCGCGCAGGAACCTTGACCTGTTTGTCAGGCTGCCGCCGTATTCGTCGCTGCGCTGGTTGGTCGCGCGGGACAGGAAATGCTGCAGGATGCCGAAGCCGTGTGCGCCATAAAGGCAGATCAGGTCGAAACCCGCCTGCTGGCTGCGTCGGAAGGCATTGCGGAACCAGCGGCGAAGGTTGCGGATGTCCTCGCGGTCCATGGTGCGGGCCTGGACGGGATCGGCGGTGAAGGTCAGGATCGGGCCGCCGGTCACGGCCAGCGGCACCTCGCGCGAATAGAGGTTCGGGCCGTTGATGCCGGAATAGGCCAGCTGGATGCCGGCCAGCGCGCCGTGCGACTTCATCGCCTCGGCCATGCGGGCGAGCGCAGGGATGTCTCGGTCATCCCAAAGGTGTTGTTCGATAAATGGCGTGATTTCGCTGCTGGGGTGGATTTCCGTCTGTTCGGTGAAGATCACACCCCAGCCACCCTCGGCCTTGGTGCGGCGCATTTCTGCCACAGCCGAGGGGTCGCGGTAGCCGCCACCGTTGCAGTGCGGCACCTGGTAGAAGCGGTTCTTCGCCGTCTTGGGCCCGATCTGCATCGGCGTGAAAAGGATGTCGTGGGCAGGCAGGCGGGTCATCCGACGGGCCTCAGATCCGCCGACTGGGTGGACAGCCGGGCGGGGTCACGCACGGGCAGATCTGCGACCAGCAGGGCCGGGCCTTCGCCCGCCTGAGCAAGGATTTCCCCGTGCGGGCCGGCAATCAGGCTACCGCCGACATAGGTCAGGTCGCCCTCTTGCCCGCAAAAGTTGGCATAGACGATGGTGGCCCCATGGTTCGCCGCCATGGCTGGGACTGTGTAGCGCACGACGTGGGTGAAGGGCAGCATGTTGGCGGTTGGTGCGAGGATCACGGTCACCCCGCGATCGGCAAGCGCCTTCACATGGGGCGCAAACTCTATGTCGTAACATATAAGGATTGCTGCAATTTCGTCGCCAAGGGCGAAGAGCGAATAGGCCTCGCCCGGCTGATAGAGGGCCCGTTCCCGGGGGCCGTAGAGCTGGATCTTGCGGTAGTTGGCAAGCAAGGTGCCATCCGGGCCGAAGCAGGCGGCAGAGTTGAACACGCGTTCGCCTTCGCGTTCGGCATAGCCGACCACCAGCGCCGTTCCATGTGCCCTTGCGGCTGCTGCAAGCCTTTGCATCGGAGCGCTGTCCAGAGCCAAGGCCCGGGCCGCAATGTCCGGCTGGTTGTAGCCGGGCAGGAAGACTTCGGGCAGGACGAGGGCTGCCGCACCCATGGCTGCGGCTGCGGCAAGTGCCGCCTCGGCCTGCGTGCAGGCAGCGTCGAGGTCGCCCATGGGCGAAGGGGTTTGCAGAAGGGCGAGGCGCATGGTCGGATCCCGGCTAGCCGCTCATCGTTTACCTGCCGGACGCTTTTCGCTGGTGTTGGCGAAGAGGTCCGGCAGGGCCGATGAGCAGCGGGGTGTCACTTCTTCAGGTTGGTCCAGATCGCGTCGTAGAGCTTCTGTGTCTCCTGATCGCAGGCCTGGGCGAAGACACCGGGGGTGATGCCCGGCGGTGGGTTGTTTTCCGGGCTGTTCTTGATCGCATCATCCAGGAACGGCTCTACCCCCATCACGCCCGAGGTATAGGCGGCATAGTTGGTTACGGCTGCCGCATTTTCCGGCTCCAGAAGGAAGTTCATGAATTTCAGGGCATTTTCGCGGTTCGGCGCATCCTTCAGCAGCACCACGTTGTCCATCCAGACCACATGGCCTTCCTTCGGATAGACATATTCGACATTCGCCCCTTCGGCCCGGGCCTTGGCAGAAAAACCGTTGTAGATCATGCCCGCGGCGGCATCGCCCGAAACCAGCACATCCTTGGCGATGTCCGAACCGAAGCTGGCCCAGTGCTTCTTCGCATTCAGCAGCATGTCATTCAGCGCTTTCAGCTGCTCGCGGTCCTGCGTGCATTGCGGAATGCCGAGGTAGAGGCTGCCCAGGATCAGCACCTCGTTCTGGCTGTCCAGCACGTTGATCTTGCCCGAAAGCTCCGGCGGCGGGTCGAAGATGGTGGCAAGGGACGAGATGTCGCCCTGATACACGTCGCGGTTCACGCTGAACGAGGTCGAGCCCCACTGGTAGGGGATGGAATGCTTGCGTCCGGGGTCGAACGGCACATCCATCCATTTCGGTTCGATATTGCCGAGGTTCGGCATTTCCTCGGGTGTGAAGCTGTCAAGCATCCCGTCGGCGGCCATGATGCCCACCATGAAGTCAGCCGGCACCGCCACGTCATACTGGCCAAGCTTGCCTGCCTTCAGAGAGGCCAGCATCGCCTCGTTGCTGTCATAGGTGTCGATGGTGACCTTGATCCCGGTTTCGGCCTCGAACTTCTGCACAAGGTCGTCGGGGATGTATTCGAACCAGTGATATACCTTCAGCTCGCCTTCGGCGAAGGCGGGTGTGGCAAGCAGCGTGGTCAAGGCTAGAAGGCGTTTCATGGATCTCTCCTGTGGGTCTCAGGGCGTCTGGCGTCCCTTGCGGTTGATCAGATAGGCGGCGGTCACGAACAGCACGCTGACCAGCAGCATCAGCGTGGAAATGGCCATGATGTTCGGCTTGATGCCCTGTTTCACGCTGCCGAAGATCGCGGTGGGCAGCGTTTCCATGCCGGCACCCTTGACGAAGTTGGTGATGATGAAGTCGTCGAGGCTGATGATGAAGGCCAGAAGCCAGCCCGAGACGATTCCCGGCACCATCAGCGGCAGCAGGATCAGACGAAAGGCTTGGGCGCGGGTCGCGTAAAGATCGCGGGCGGCCTGTTCGTATGTGCCCTCGATCCCCTCAAGCCGGGCGGCGATGGGCAGGTAAGCGAAGGGGATGCAGAAGGTGATGTGAGCCAGCAGGATGGTCAGATAACCGGTTTTCAGGCCGATGGTGCTGAAGAAGATAAGTGTGGCGACCGCAATCACGATCTCGGGTACCATCAGCGGCAGGTTGATCAGGGCAAAGCTGGCCTGACGCCCCCTGAATGGCCCGCCCCTTACCATAGCAAGGGCCGCGGCGGTGGCAATCACTGTGGCGGTGGTCGCGGCCATCAGCGCGATGGTGATCGAATTCCAGGCGGCCTGACCGAAGCGCGTGGCCTCGCGGCCGGTGAAGACTTCGCCATACCAGCGAAGCGAGAAGCCGCCCCAGCTAGTGATCGAGGTCGAGGCATTGAAGCTGTATACCGCGACGACGATGAGCGGCGTGTACAGGACCACCAGGCAGACGATGGTCAACGGCAGGAAGCCCGGATAGTGCCGCACGCCCTTCATGGATTGGCCCCCCGGCGATTGCAGCCCCTGACTGGCCCCATGCGAAAGTGGGGGTGGGGGACGTGGGGCTGGGTCATCGCATCGTTCATCGCGGCGCCCTTCCTTGCGAGCGGGCGTAGATCAGCAGCACGATCAGGACAAGGCTCATCAGGATCATCGCGGCGGCGGCTCCGAAGGGCCAGTTCCCCTGGCTGCCGCGGAACTGTTCGTCGATCAGGCTGCCGATCATGAAGGTCTTGGCCCCGCCAAGAAGGTCGGGCGCCAGAAAGGCGCCAAGCGATGGGATGAAGACCAGGATACAGCCCGCGACGATGCCCGGTTTGACGACCGGCAGAACCACCTCGCGCAGGGTTGCCCATCGGTTGGCATAAAGGTCGGCGGCGGCCTCGGACAGGGCGAAGTTGTATCGCTCGACTGCGGCATAGATCGGAAGGACCATGAAGGGCAGGTAACTGTAGAACAGCCCGATCTGTACCGCCAGATTGGTGTTGATGATGGAAAGCGGGCTATCCAGAAGCCCAAGCCATTGCAGCGCCCCGTTCAACGGCCCCTGATCGCGCAGAAGGAAACGCAGCGACACGGTGCGGATCAGCAGGTTCACCCAGTAGGGGATCGTGATCAGGAACAGCCAGAGACCGCGCGTCCGGGCGGGTCGCGTCGCAATGAACCAAGCAGTGGGAAAGCCGATCAGCAGGCACAGAAGGGTTGCCAGCCCCGCTTGCCAGATCGAGCGCCAGAAGATCGAGATGTAGGTCCATTCAATCCGGGGCGGGTCGTCACCGAAAAGGCCACGGTCAAGGAAGAACTGGTCATAGGCGGCAAGGGTGAAATCCCAGATCACGCCACCGCGAAATTCCTTGGTCAGGAAGGAATAGACCGCCATCAGGGCGACAGGCAGAACCATCAGGATGCCGATCACCAGCCAGCTTGGCAGCAGCAACGGGCGCACGAGATCCCGGTAGGTCGCGTCGCCCGGTGGCCGGTCGGGTCCGGGGCCGGCCATCAGTCGGCCAGAAGGCGGGCGCCGCCTTCCTCCAGGTGCAGGCCGATCCTCTGGCCGGGTTCGGGCAGGGCGACGCGGGCTGCGTTCTGAAGCCGCAACGTGATGGGCTGGCCGCCGTCGAGATGGGCGATCACCTGAAGGTCGGTGCCAAGATAGACGACCCTTTCAACGGTCGCCGTCAGGTCGGCATCGTCTGAAATCATCAGGCGCTCGGGGCGGATCGACAGATGGTGAAGGCCGGTCGAGCTGCTGGCCGAGGGGCAGGTGATCCGGTGCCCGCCCGGCAGGACGACTGTGGCCCGATCTTCCGAAACTTCTTCAACCGTGACCTGCAACAGATTGGTTTCACCAATGAAATCCGCAACAAAGCGGTTGACGGGCGCCTCATAGATCTCGCGCGCGGTGCCGATCTGCTGGACGCGGCCCGCGCTCATCACGGCGATCCGGTCTGACATGGTCAGCNGCGCTCATCACGGCGATCCGGTCTGACATGGTCAGCGCTTCTTCCTGATCGTGGGTCACGAAGATGAAGGTGATTCCGGTTTCTTCCTGAAGCTGCTTCAGTTCGACCCGCATCGCCTGGCGCAGCTTCAGATCCAGTGCCGAAAGCGGCTCGTCAAGAAGCAGCACCCTGGGTTGCGGCGCCAGCGCCCGGGCCAAGGCAACGCGTTGCTGCTGGCCGCCGGAAAGCTGGGCTGGCATGCGGTCGGCGAACTGCGACAGATGCACCATTTCCAGCATCCTGCCCGCACGCGCACGGCGGGTGGCAGGATCGACGCCCTTCATCTTCAACCCGAAGGCCACATTGTCGATCACCGACATGTGCGGGAACAGCGCATATTGCTGAAAGACCGTGTTGACAGGCCGCTGGTGCGGTTCCAGCCGGGCAATGTCCTGACCGAAAAGACGGATTTCGCCCGAGGTAATCTCTTCGAACCCGGCGATCAGGCGCAGGAGCGTTGTCTTGCCGCAACCGGACGGGCCAAGCAAGGTAAAGAATTCGTTGTCGGCGATGGTCAGCGAAACGCCATGCAGCGCGGTGACCAGACCATAGCGTTTCACGGCATCACGGATGTCGACAGCGGTGGACATCGGCCAGCTCATACCCCCAGTATCGGCGCGGAAAGGCTAAACCTTGCGTCGTGCAGGGGTATATACCCCCAATGAGGTATTCGCATGGAGGCACTGCCGAACCTCTCCGAAAGCCGGCTGGCCGAAGTGATCGCCCGGATCGGGGGCGAGGGCTTCGAGTCGGCCCTGTGGGATTTCTTTCTGGGCCTTGTCCGCCCCGACAACCTGGTCATTCTGGCCTACCGGGATGCCGGGCCGCCGCTCGTCCTGTATCGGCGCTTTGTCCATCCGCAAGTGTTTTCGGAATTGGAAAACACCTATGTTGCGGGGGCCTTTCGGCTGGATCCCTATTATGACCTGCATCGCCGGCGCGCTCCCGAGGGGGCCTATCGCCTGCTGGACATTGCGCCCGATGCCTTCCAGCGCAGCCGGTATTTCATCGAATACTATGACCAGACCACGCTGGTGGATGAGATCACCTTTGTTGTCTGGCCCGCGCCAGGGGTGTCGCTGAACCTGTGCCTAGGGCGCGACGCGACATCCGGCCGGGCGTTTTCGGCTTCGGAAATGGAATGTTTCCAAAGACTTGCCCCGGTGATTGCCGCACTGGCGCGGGCGCATTGGCGGGGGATTGCCGAAAGCGTCGGGCCGGCAGAGGACACTGCCGGGGTCCTGGCGGCCTCGGCGGCGGCGCGGCACGGGATCAGCCTGTCGCCCCGCCAGGCGGAAGTGGCGCTGCTGATCCTGCGGGGACATTCGACCGTGTCGATCGGCCTGCGTCTGGGCGTATCGCCCCAGACCGTGAAGGTGTTCCGCCGACAGCTTTATGCGCGCTGCGGGATCAGTTCGCAGGCAGAGTTGTTTGCCTTGATGCTACCCCTGCTAAAGGCAGGATGAAAAACCTGACGGTATGATCCAGAAGCCCATGCCGGCAACATCCGTATGGCATGCCTCGGCTGATGCCGCGCGACGGTCGGCCGTCACCCCCCTTGCGGCGAAGGCGACGCGGCGACCGCGTCAGCCGTCCTCCGTGGTCGGCGTCTCGGCCTTGGGGCGCGGCTCGGATGGCATCTTGCCAGTCGCCAGATACACAGCCTGTTCGGCGATCGTGGTTGCGTGATCGCCAGCGCGTTCGATGTTCTTGGCGATGAAATGAAGGTGCATCGATGGGCCGATATTGGCCGGGTTTTCCATCATGTAGGTGAACAGCGACCGGAAGAGCGTGTTGTACATCTGGTCCACGTCGAGGTCGCGCTTGCGTACACTGTCGGCCAGCGCCGCATCCCGCCGTACCAGCGCCTGCAGGGCCTCTTCCAGCATCTTCGCTACCAGCGTCGCCATCCGGCGGATCGTTCCGGCATGGCCTTCGACCGGGGCGGTGCGGCCGATCACGCGGGCGCGCTTGGCCACGTTCTTGGCATAGTCGCCCACCCGCTCGAGCGCATTTGCCGCCCGCATGACTGCAAGCACCAGCCGCAGATCCCCGGCAGTAGGCGCCCGACGGGCAATCAGGGTGGCGGCCTCGGTCTGGATGAACTCTTCCAGCTCGTCCACCGCCGCGTCGCGGGCGATCACCTGGGCGGCTGCCTCGAGATCCTGGTCCTCGAGGGCTTTCGCGGCATCCACAAGAGCGGTCTCGACAAGACCGGAAAGCCGCGCGAGATGTGCCTGAAGGGCATCGAGATCGCGGTCGAAGGCATGCAGGATGTGCGAGTCGGTCGTCGTCATGGCCTTGCTCCTTACCCGATGCGGCCGGTGATGTAGGCTTCGG
>NZ_SJZH01000087.1:0-282 GCF_004959785.1 Tabrizicola sp. YIM 78059 | reverse complement strand
TATTTGTGTCCAATTTATGTGTATCCCATCAAAAAACTGGGACACAAATACAAAATGTACCACATTCCGGATTCCCGGATCTACAAAAAATATGAATTTGTGTCAATTTTATGTTTTTATTTCAAACAACTGGACACAAATTCTAAAATGTTACATTCCGGGATATCCGGATTTACAAAAAATAATTATATTTGTATTCCGGGGTACCCGGATTTAGAAATAAATATTTGTGTCCAATTTATGTGTATCCCATCAAAAAACTGGGACACAAATACAAAATGT
>NZ_SJZH01000086.1:0-302 GCF_004959785.1 Tabrizicola sp. YIM 78059 | reverse complement strand
CCGATCCGGTTCTTCATGACCGCGGGCCAGGTCAGCGACTATACCGGCGCGGCGGCCCTGCTGGGCGGCCTGCCAAAGGCTGAGTGGTTGCTGGCCTACCGCGGCTATGATGCCGACTGGTTCCGAGAAGCGTTGAAAGACAAGGGGATAAAGCCCTGCATTCCGGGTCGGAAGTCGCGCGGCAAGCCCGTCAAACACGACAAGCGCCGCTACAAACGCCGCAACAGGATCGAGACCATGTTCGGGCGCCTGAAAGACTGGCGACGGGTTGCCACACGATACGACAGGTGCCCAAAGGTCTT
>NZ_SJZH01000085.1:0-305 GCF_004959785.1 Tabrizicola sp. YIM 78059 | reverse complement strand
CGACGCTCTTACACCACCCTGCGGGGCACAATCAGTCTTAGTGTAGCGGGGGAAAGCGAAGGTGCTGTTCGTTACAGCCTCATGGATGCGGTGTGCTGCCCAGAGAGACGCACCGACCAGCGGAACCTTCCTTGCGCTCCCTGCGGTCTTCAGACGCCGCCACGGATGCTCTCTGGCCACGACATGCGGGATCGGATCGTCGAGGCGGAGATCATACTTCAGCAGCCCTGCTGCCTTAGAAAGCCGCATCCCTGTGTCACACTGAACCGCGCCGGGTTTTCCGGAGGCTCCAACTCTTGAGTAGG
>NZ_SJZH01000084.1:0-333 GCF_004959785.1 Tabrizicola sp. YIM 78059 | reverse complement strand
GCCGACACCGCGCTGATTACGCAAGCCATTGATGGCACGCCCTGCGAGCTGGTCTTCGCCTGGAGCCTCGGCGCTAACGCCAGCTTCACCTTCACCGCGCACGCCGTCTACCTGCCGCGCCCGCGGATCGAGATCCCGGGCCCGCAGGGCATTCAGGCCACCTTCGACTGGCAGGCGGCGAAAGCCACCAGCCCCGCCCGCATGTGCACCGCTGTCCTCGTCAACACCGTCGCCACCTATTGAGAAGGCCCGCCATGCTGACCCTCGACCTCTCCAACGCGCCGCTGTGGTGCGATCTCATCCCCGGTGTGCGCGTGAAGCTCCGCCCGCTGA
>NZ_SJZH01000083.1:0-335 GCF_004959785.1 Tabrizicola sp. YIM 78059 | reverse complement strand
CCTGCTCGAAGACCGCGCCAGTGACCTCGTCCACGACGCGCACCCAGACGGATGATCCGTTCGGCGGCGCGGCGATGAACAGGGTCAGCACGCCGCCGGTGGCGATGGCGAAACTCGCGCCCATGTCGATCAGGGTCGGCGCCCCGGTGCCGTCGTTCGCGACCAGTTGCCAGCGGGTGTGCGTCCCGCGCTGGAAGCCGATCCCGATGCAGTTCACCACGGCGGCGAGCGTCAGGGTGGTCGCCAGCGCGGCGGTCGATCCATAGAGGCCGAAGAACCCCATGCCTGTGGCCTGCAGGGTTGTCAGCGAAATCCGCGTGACGAAAGTCCAGCCA
>NZ_SJZH01000082.1:0-346 GCF_004959785.1 Tabrizicola sp. YIM 78059 | reverse complement strand
CCGCTCGCCAGCTGGCAGGCGCTGAAGGATGCGGTGAT
Organism: Tabrizicola sp. YIM 78059; assembly: GCF_004959785.1. Taxonomy (NCBI): domain Bacteria; kingdom Pseudomonadati; phylum Pseudomonadota; class Alphaproteobacteria; order Rhodobacterales; family Paracoccaceae; genus Tabrizicola; species Tabrizicola sp. YIM 78059. The sequence goes on along the minus strand of NZ_SJZH01000082.1, from coordinate 308 downwards.
CGGCACCGGAACCGAGGCAGAGACGGCGCTCGCGGGAGCGGCTGCTTCTGCCGATGCTCTCACGGCCGGGCTGAACGACACGGCCACCGCCGCCGAGGGTGCTGGCGGTGCCGCACGCGACGCGGGGGCGGCTGCAGCCCAAGGCGCGGACACGGCCCTCACCGGTTGGCAAGCCGTCACGGCAGCCCTCGCCGACTATGCCGCCAAGGCGCGCGAGATCGGCGGCGATATCGGCAGCGCGCTGGTCGGGGCCTTCCAGAGCGCCGAGAATGCCATCGGCGACTTCGTGAAGACGGGCAAGCTCGACT
>NZ_SJZH01000081.1:0-347 GCF_004959785.1 Tabrizicola sp. YIM 78059 | reverse complement strand
GCGACATCGCCCGCGCCGTGTCGCTGGGCCGGAGGGGCATGTGAGTGCGACCCCGCAAGTGGGAACCGGTTGCGGGGACCAGAGCACGCACCAAGGAGAGTTCTGATGGCGTTTCACGAGGTCCGGTTTCCGGACAACATCAGCCGGGGCGCGCGCGGCGGCCCGGAGCGACGCACCCAGATCGTGGAACTGGCAAGCGGGGCCGAGGAGCGCAACGCCAGCTGGGCCAACAGCCGCCGCCGCTATGACGTCGCCTATGGCATCCGCCGCGCCGACGATCTGGCAGCAGTCGTTGCCTTCTTCGAGGCAAGGAACGGGCGCCTCCACGGCTTCCGCTTCAAGGACTG
>NZ_SJZH01000080.1:0-348 GCF_004959785.1 Tabrizicola sp. YIM 78059 | reverse complement strand
GCGACACGGCGCGGGCGATGTCGCTGGCGACCTGCGTCCGGGACTGGCGGAAACTCTCGGCATCGCGGGCGTTGATGGTGACATTGACGGTCGACGCGCCCGACTGGCCGAACCCTGCCGCCTCGCGCCGGGAGAGAACCCGCTCGCCGCGCTGCAGGATCGCGGGCACCTCGTCCGGGCGCAGACCGGCCCAGCCCCCGCTGTGCATGCGAGGGGCATTGGCGAATGTCAGGGCCGGAACTATCCGGCCGGGACCAGGGCCGCCGACCAGGCCGCCGGTGTGCAGGATGCTGGCGAAGATCCCGCCCGCGCCGCCCAGCGCGCCGGAAAGGGCATTGGCGATGGGGC
>NZ_SJZH01000008.1:0-159998 GCF_004959785.1 Tabrizicola sp. YIM 78059 | reverse complement strand
CAAGAGTTGGAGCCTCCGGAAAACCCGGCGCAGTTCAGACAGTCTCGTGAGGGCACCGTAAGCAAGAACTTATTTCTGCGATCTGATCGTCCCACGTGGTGAACGGGTTCTGGCAGGCAGCCCGAAAATTTCTATTCTATCCCACCGTGGAAGTGTCCTAGACAGGGCACCAGTCTTACATGTCGCGGCCGGGCTCGCAGTCATCATGAAAACGTCGATCGTCGTGCCGTGCCGGAACGAGGCCAGCAACATCGTGCCGCTGATCGACGGGATCGTCGAAAGCATGCAGGGCATCGGCCCTTTCGAGATCATCGTGGTTGACGATGCCTCCGATGACGGGATGGCCCTGCTGCTCGACAAGGCGCTGCCGGAACGGCCGATGCTGCGCGTTCTGCGGCACGACCGGCAAGGGGGGCAGTCGGCGGCGATTCATTCGGGGGTTGTCGCTGCGCGTGGCCGGCTGATCTGTACGCTGGACGGCGACGGGCAGAACCCGCCGGAAGAGCTGCCCCGTCTGATCGCCCCGTTCCTGGACGCTGGTTCGGAAGGCCTGGGGTTGGTCGCGGGCCAGCGCGTCGGGCGCAAGGACGGATTCGGTCGCCGCCTGGCCTCACGCCTTGCAAATGGGCTGCGGTCGCGTGTCCTGCGGGATGGTACACGCGATACCGGCTGCGGGCTGAAATGCTTTCGGCGCGAGGCATTCCTTGCGCTGCCCTATTTCGATCACATGCACCGCTATCTGCCGGCGCTGTTCGCCCGCGACGGCTGGCAGATCGTGCACGTGGATGTGGGGCACCGCGCACGCCTGGGCGGGCGGTCGCACTATTCGAACCTTCAGCGTGCCGTCGTAGGCATCTTTGACCTGATGGGCGTCGCCTGGCTGATACGCCGGCGCAAGAAGGCCAGGGCCATTGAAATCGGGCGGATCCAGACACCTGAAGCGGAGCGGCAGACATGACGTGGCTGATGGCAACCCTTCACGTCAACAGCGGGACCGAGCTTGCCTGGGTGATCTTCGGTCTGTGCGCCCAGCTGATGTTCACTGCCCGCTTTCTGGTGCAGTGGATTGCGTCGGAGAGGGCACGATCCTCGGTAATGCCGGTGGCTTTCTGGTATTTCTCGCTGACCGGCGGTGTGATGCTGCTGGCCTACGCCATCTATCGCAAGGATCCGGTCTTCGTGCTGGGGCAGACGCTTGGCGTGGTGATCTATTCCCGCAATCTCTGGCTGATCCATGCAAACCGGAAGGCATGACGCTTTCCCTCGCGAATGCGGGCGGCGGTTGGCGGCTCTGGCCGTCCTGACGGCAGGCCTTGCAATCGCATTCCGGCTTTGGCCGTGGCCAGATCTGCTGATCTCGGCGCTTTTTCACGACCCGGCGAAAGGTTTCGCGTTTGCCGGGCGGGTGGTCTGGGATGGTGTGCTTCTGGCCAACAAGGCGGCCTCTGTCACCCTGGTAGCCGTTGGGCTGGTGATGGTACCGGTCGGTCTCTGGCGGCGCAGGGCCGAAGGCAGTTCAGCCGCGCGCTACTGGGGCATGGTCCTCCTGCTTTACCTGATCGGACCCGGCCTTCTGGTGAACGGCTTGCTCAAGCATGTCTTCGGGCGCGCGCGCCCCGAGCAGATCGTGGACTTCGGCGGGCAAGCCCCATTCACCGCGGCCTGGGAAATCTCGGGCTACTGTCGGTCGGCCTGTTCCTTTGTCTCGGCCGAAATGGCGGCCGGAACCGCGCTGACGACGGCACTGGCGATCGGTGCGCTCTGGTTCGACGGTAGGCCTGCCGCCGGCCGCTTCAGGGGGCTGGCGCTTCTGTCGCTGGGACTTCTGCTGCTGACGGCGGTGCAGCGCATCGGCAGCGGGCGGCACTTTTTGTCGGATCTGGTATTCGCCGCGCTTCTGATGACGATGCTCGCCTTCGGTCTGGCTTGTCTGCTCTGGCCGCGCACGGCAAGATCATGCACGGTCCAGCCAAGGTTGAACGCACCATGACGCCTCGCAATTCCGGCCTGCGCGGCCGACGCAATCTGTCCAGCCGCGCCGTCGGAGGGCTGGCGTTGACGCTGGCTGTCGCCTTCGCCGTCGCCTTGCCGCTGATGCGTCCCGTTCTGCCGGTGGATGAGACGCGCTATCTTTCGGTCGCCTGGGAGATGCACCGGGACGGATCCTACATCGTCCCGCATCTGAACGGCGAGATCTATGCCCACAAGCCGCCGCTGCTGTTCTGGCTGATCAATCTGGTCTGGTCCCTGACCGGCGTCAGCGAGGTTGCGGCGCGGCTGGTCGCTCCTGCCTTCGGCGTAGTCTCGGTGGCGCTGACCTGGAGGCTGGGGGACCGCCTGTTCCCTGAAAGGCCCGAACTCGGCGCGATGGCGGCCCTGATCCTGGCCTCGACCGGGCTCTTTGCGCTCTACGGGTCGCTGACGATGTTCGACACCATGCTGACCACGGCCACACTGCTGGGGGTTCTGGCGCTGCTGTCGATGGATACGGGCGGAGGCCGCCTTGCCACGCTGGGCCTTGCTGCGGCGCTTGCCTTCGGCGTGCTGGCGAAAGGCCCGGTCATCCTGGTCCACCTCATGCCGCTAGCCCTGACACGCCCGCTGTGGACGATGGCAGAGGATCCGGGGCCTCCGGCATCCTGGTATGCGCGCGTGGCTGCAGCCATCGGCGCAGCGGCGGTGATCCTTGCGGTGTGGCTGGTACCCGCGCTTTGGCTTGGCGGGCCGGAGTACAGGGCCGAGGTGCTCTGGCGGCAGAGCGCGGGGCGGATGGTAAATGCGTTCGATCATGCACGGCCGGTCTGGTTCTTTGTCGCGGTCCTTCCGATCGTGCTCTGGCCCTGGGCGTGGCGACCATCCGCCCTGCGCGGATTGGCATCCGCAACGTTGCGCAGCGACCGGCGCGCGCGCTTTCTCGCGATCTGGGGCCTGTCCACGCTGGTCTTGTTCTCGCTGATTTCGGGCAAGCAGGTGCATTACCTGCTGCCAGTGCTGCCTGCGGCGGCACTGGCGCTGGCCGCCGCGCCGCCGCCGCGACACGCATGGACGGCGGTTGTCGCGTGCCTGGCCGTCATAGCCCCGGTTCTGGCCTGGGCGGCACTGCTTGCGACCGGCCGGGCAAGGATTGACGGCGTGGCGGTCGAGTCGCTGGGATTGGACACAGTGGCTCTGGCTGCCGCCATCGCGGGGGCCGGCCTGTTGGCCATCGCTTTCGCGGGACGCCATCTGCCTGCCCTGGCCTGGGTGCTTGTCGCCCCGGTGGCGCTGATAGTGGCACATGTCGGGCTGCGCCCCGCGCTCTTCGAGCATTTCGATACCGGACGGTTTGCGGCCGAACTCGGGCGGGCACCGGCGGCCGGTGTGGCGATCCACGGCTATCCCTATCAGGGAGAATTCGGTTTCACGGCGCGCCTGACGTCTGCTGTAGAAGTGCTATCCACCGATGAAGTGGACCCCTGGGTTGCCAGCCACCCTGGTGGCCTCATCCTGACCACCGGCGAGCGATCCTTCCCGGTTCCAGCGATCGGCGAGGCCTGGCTGGCTGGCAAACGGCTCCTCCTGTACCGCCTGCCCTGAACAGTAAGACATCTGCAGCTGATCGCGCGATCAAGCTACCTAAGCCAGCCCCAGGAGCTGGAGCAGATGTTGCTTGCCGCCCGCGAGTTCGACGTGGCTGGGCGGAACGAGCGTAACCGGGCCTTGGGGCGCGCGGGCGCGGAGCGCGTGCCGGCCCATGAGCGGGTGACCTTGCGGAGGGCGGGCAGGTCACCTGTAGCCCAAGTTCTGGGCAAAACGGATCACTTGCTGGTTTTCGAGGGCGAAGATGCACGATGGGCCTTGACCGCAGATCCGGCTGGCATATCGTCGCAGGCGAACATCGTCATGACGACACTAGGCACTCGGGCCTCGCGCGCAGACCGTCCTTGCGGCTGCGACGGGGCCTTTCGGCTTTTCGGGGGGTCGGTTGAAGCGGCGGATCGAACTGGGGCTTCTTTTCTCGCGCTCCGGCAGCTACTCGCTGATCGCGGAAGCCTGCCGATCCGGCGCGCTGGGCGCGATCGCCAAGATCAACGCGGATCCCGCACTGGATGTCAGCTTCGTGCCGGTCGAGCGCGACCCGGCAGGCAATATCGATGCCTACGGCCCGCTTTGCGAAGAGATCCTGCGGGACACCGGGGCGCGGCATGTGGTGGGCTGCATCACCAGCTGGAGCCGCAAGGAAGTGATCCCGACGGTCGAGAAGTTCGGTGGCACGCTATGGTATGCGGTGCCATACGAGGGGTTCGAGGCCTCTGATCATGTGGTCTACACCCATGCCTGCCCAAACCAGCACCTGCTGCCCCTGCTCGACTGGGTGATGCCTGCGCATGGGCGTCGGGCATGGCTGGCGGGGTCGAACTACATCTGGGGCTGGGAGATGAACCGCCTTGCGCGTGAACGCGTGACCGCGGCGGGCGGCGAGGTTCTGGGCGAACGCTATCTGCCCATCGGCTCGCGCGAGGTCGGACGGATGATCGACGAGCTGCGCTATGCCCGCCCCGACTTCATCCTGAACTCGCTGATCGGACCGTCGTCCTACGAATTCATGGCGGCCTACCGGGCGCTCGGGCAGGAGGATCCGGCCTTCCGTCCCGACCGCTGCCCGGTTCTGTCCTGCAACATGACCGAATGTGAACTGCCGGCGCTGGGGCCGGCGGCCGAGGGCCTAGTCGCGGCGGGCCCCTATTTCCGCGGGGTGCCGGGTTGGCCGGGCGAAGGCAACTTCGGTTCCTCCCACGAGGCCGCGGCCTATTCCGCGGTGATGGAGCTGGCGCGTCTCCTGAACGGGCGGCCGGGGGCCGAAAACTGGCCCTTGTCCCGGCTTCTGGCAGGCGAGCGGAGCCGCGGGATCGTCGATCCCGATACGCATCACACCGTTCTGCCGGTGATCATCGCACGGGTCGAGGGCGGCGCCTTCCGCGTGCTGAAAAGGATGGAGGCCGTGCCGGGCGATCCCTACCTGACGCGCAGCCGGCAGGCGCCGGTGGCGCCGGTCCTGAAGGTGGTGTCATGAAGCGCCGGCCGATCCGCATCCCCAACCTTGGCGGCGCGCAGGCGATCATCCTGCACCGCCCCCATGCCACGGTGCAGGCCCTGGCGCGGCAGCTGACAGCGATCGGGTTGCAGGTCACGCAGTCCTGGCCGGACCTCGGCCCCGAGGCGCTGGCGGCGGATTACATCTTCTTCGACGCCGACATGGGCCATGACGGCATGTTCCCCTGGGAGCCGGGCCAGCCGCCGATCCCGATGATCGCGCTGATCGGCTCCGAGGCGCCGGGCCGGATCGAGTGGTCGCTGAAGGCGGGCGCGCATGCGCAGCTTCTGAAGCCCGTGGGCGACAGCGGGGCCTATTCGGCGCTGCTTATCGCGCGGGATGCCTTCGATGCGCAGAAGGCCCTGTCGGCCGAAATCGCCGACCTCCGGCGGCGGCTGGAGGACCGGCAGACGGTTGTTCGGGCCGTGACGCTTCTGGCCGCGCGGGGCAAGTCCGACGCCGAAGCCTATGCGCAACTGCGGCAGATGGCGATGGCCTGGCGGATCAGCTTCGAGGACGCGGCGGCGCGGATCGTCGCGGCGCAAGGGGGGCCGGATGACCGATCTGAGCGCGGCTGAACCGGTTCCCCAGGGCGCCCTTGCCCGGCTGATGCGGCGCAAGCTGGCGGTTCTGGGGCTGGTCATCATCGCCGTCGTGGTCGCGGGCGCGGTCCTTGCACCCTGGATCGCCCCCTTCGACCCCAACGACCAGATGTTCGACGGCCTGACCCTGGAGGGCGCGCCGATGCCGCCGGGTGGCAAGTTCCTGATGGGCACCGACCTTCTGGGCCGCGACCTTTTCAGCCGGCTGCTTTACGGCGCACAGACCTCGCTGGTGATCGGCGTGGTGGCCAACGGGCTGGCTCTGGTGATCGGGACGCTGGTCGGGATCACCGCCGGTTTCTTCCGCGGCTGGATCGGAGGCATCCTGATGCGCTTCACCGACCTGATGATGGCCTTCCCGGCGCTTCTTCTGGCGATCTGCCTGGCTGCGATCTTCCAGCCTTCGCTCTGGATCGTGGCGATGGTCATCGCGCTGGTGAACTGGGTGCAGACCGCACGGGTGATCTATACCGAGACCTCGTCGCTGGCCACGCGCGACTTCATCGCGGCCGAGCGGACGCTGGGGGCCAGCACCAGCCGCATCCTCTTCCGCCACATCCTGCCGCACCTTCTGCCCACGATCATCGTCTGGGGCACGCTGGGGATCTCGACCACCGTCCTTCTGGAGGCGACCCTGTCATTCCTCGGCATCGGTGTGCAGCCGCCGACCCCCAGCTGGGGCAACATCATCTTCGAGAACCAGACCTACTTCCAGTCCGCGCCCTGGCTGGTGTTCATCCCCGGTGCCGCAATCATTCTTCTGGCACTGGCCTTCAATCTGGTGGGCGACGCGCTGCGCGACGTGCTGGACCCCACGCAACGGGGACGCGACTGATGGCCGCCTATCTGATCCGCCGTCTGATCCAGGCTGCCCTGATCCTGCTTGGCGTAAGTTTCGTAACCTTCCTTCTGCTGTATGTCCTGCCCGCCGACCCGGTGCGCCAGATCGCCGGACGTTCGGCCACGGCAGAAACGGTCGAAAACATCCGCCAGCAGCTTGGCCTCGACAAGCCCTTTTTCGTGCAATACGCCCGCTACCTCGGCGCGCTGCTTCAGGGAGACATGGGGCGCAGCTATCTGCAGAAGACGGAAGTCGCCGAGCTGATCCTGTCACGTCTGCCGGCGACGCTGCTTCTGATGCTGGGAGCCATCATCTGCGAGCTGATACTGGGCTTGACAATGGGCATCGTTGCCGCGCTATGGCGCGGCAGGGCGCTGGACCAGACGCTCATGGTGACTTCTTTCGTCACCGTCTCGGCCCCGCAGTTCGTGGTCAGCCTGCTCTTGCTTTATGTGTTTGCGGTCAAGCTGGGCTGGTTCCCGATCGGTGGCTACGGCACCTTCGCCCATCTGGTGCTGCCGGCAGTGACCCTGGGGATACTGGGGTCGGGCTGGTACAGCCGCATGATGCGGTCCTCGATGATCGACGTCTTGCGCGCCGACTACATTCGCACGGCGCGTGCCAAGGGACTGACGCGGGCGCGGATTGTCCTGCGCCATGCCTTGCCGAACGCGATCCTGCCGGTGATCGCGATGATCGGCATCGACATCGGCATATTCATGGGCGGGATCGTGGTGGTGGAGTCGGTTTTCGGCTGGCCCGGCATCGGGCAACTGGCCTGGCAGGCGATCCAGCGCGTGGACATCCCGATCATCATGGGCGTCACGCTGGTCTCGGCCTGCGCGATTGTGCTGGGCAACCTGCTGGCCGACCTGATCGCCCCCCTGATCGACCCCCGGATCAAACTTCGCTGAAACCCCAACAGGAGAGAGAGAGACAATGAAAAGACTGCTCGCCTCGACCGCCGTGATGCTGGCGCTTGTGCTGCCCGCGGCCGCCCAGGACTATATCCCCGATCCGGCCGCCAAGCCCGGCGGAACCATCACCATCACCTACAAGGACGATGTGGCGACGCTCGATCCCGCCATCGGCTACGACTGGCAGAACTGGTCGATGATCAAGTCGCTGTTCGACGGGCTGATGGATTATGTCCCCGGCACGACCGAGCTGCGCCCGGGTCTGGCGGAAAGCTACGAGATTTCCGAGGACGGCCTGACCTACACCTTCAAGCTGCGCGCCGGGGTCAAGTTCCACAACGGGCGCGAGATGACGGCCGAGGACGTGAAATACTCGCTGGACCGCGTGACCAACCCCGAAACCCAATCCCCGGGCGCGGGCTTCTTCGGCGCCATCGCCGGGTTCGAGAACGCCGGGCCGGGCGGGCTGTCGGGGGTCGAGGTCGTGGACCCGCTGACCGTGAAGATCACGCTGTCGCGGCCGGATGCGACCTTTCTGCACGTCATGGCGCTGAACTTCGCCAGTGTGGTGCCGAAAGAAGCAGTTGAGGAAGCCGGCGCTGATTTCGGCAAGAAACCGGTCGGCACAGGGGCTTTCAAGCTGGCGGAATGGACGCTGGGCCAGCGGCTGGTGTTCGAGAAGAACGCCGACTACTGGCGCCCGGGTGTGCCCTTCCTCGACTCCATCGTGTTCGAGGTCGGGCAAGAGCCTGTCGTGGCGCTTCTGCGGTTGCAGAAGGGCGAGGTTGACGTGCCCGGCGATGGCATCCCGCCCGCGAAGTTCACCGAGGTGATGGGCGACCCGGCCCAGGCCGCGCGGGTGGTCGTCGGCGGACAGCTGCACACCGGCTACATCACCCTGAACGTGACGACCCCGCCCCTCGACAAGCTCGAGGTGCGCAAGGCCATCAACATGGCAATCAACAAGGAGCGGATCACCCAGATCATCAACGGCCGCGCGATCCCCGCGACCCAGCCGCTGCCGCCCTCGATGCCCGGTTATACCGAAGGCTATGCGGGCTATCCCTACGACCCCGAGGGCGCCAAGGCGTTGCTGGCCGAAGCAGGGCTGGCCGACGGCTTCGAGACCGAGCTTTACGTCATGAACACCGACCCGAACCCGCGGATCGCGCAAGCCATCCAGCAGGACCTCGCGGCCATCGGGATCAAGGCCAACATCCAGAACCTCGCCCAGGCCAACGTGATCGAGGCCGGCGGCGCGGGCACCGCGCCGATGATCTGGTCGGGCGGCATGGCCTGGATCGCCGACTTCCCCGACCCGTCGAACTTCTACGGGCCGATCCTCGGCTGCGCGGGCGCCGGCGAGGGCGGCTGGAACTGGTCCAAGTTCTGCGACCCCGCCCTTGATGCGAAGGCGGTCGAGGCCGACAGCATGTTCGACCCGGCCAAGTCGGCGGACCGGCTGAAGCTCTGGTCCGACGTCTACATGGGCGTGATGGAACAAGCCCCATGGGTCCCGGTCTTCAACGAGGAACGCTACACGATGAAATCGGAACGGATGGGCGGCGAGGACGCGCTCTACGTTGATCCGGTCTCGATCCCGGTCAACTACGACTACGTGTGGGTCAAGCAGTAATGTGCAAGGCCTGCGACTACACGATCCACGGCGCGCAGCACCATTTCGGCTGGGACAATTCCCTGCCGCCGGCGCTGCGCGTCGCGCCGGGATCGACCATCGAGTTCCACTGCCATGATTCCTCGGCGGGCCAGCTTGGCCCGTCGTCCACCCTGCAAAGCGTGATCGACCTCGACTTCGGCAAGATCAACCCGGTCTCGGGGCCGATCCATGTTGACGGGGCGAAACCGGGCGACGTGCTGAAGGTGACGCTGGAGGGCTTCGCCCCGAAGGTGTTCGACGGCAAGGGCTTCGGCTGGACGGCGAACATCCCCGGCTTCGGGCTTCTGGCCGACCAGTTCACCGACCCTGCGCTGTGCCTGTGGTCCTATGACCCGGCCAGCATGGAACCGGCGATGTGGGGCAAATCCGCGCGTGTGCCGTTGAAGCCGTTCAGCGGCACCATCGGCTGCGCGCCTGCCGAGGCCGGGTTGCACTCGGTCGTCCCGCCCCGGCGGGTGGGCGGCAACCTCGACATCCGCGACCTGACGGCGGGCGTCACGCTCTACCTGCCGGTCGAGGTCGAGGGGGCGCTGTTCAGCGTCGGCGATACCCATGCCGCGCAGGGCGATGGCGAGGTCTGCGGCACGGCGATCGAAAGCCCGATGAACGTGGTTCTGACGCTGGACCTGGTGAAGGACCAGCCGCTGAAGTTCCCGCGCTTCACCACGCCGGGGCCGGTGACGCGACATCTGGACGCCAAGGGCTACGAGGCGACGACGGGCGTCGGGCCGGACCTGATGACGGCGGCCCGCGACGCGGTGTCGGGGATGATCGACCTTCTGACCCGGCAACAGGGCATCTCGGCGGTGGACGCCTACATGCTCTGTTCCGTCTGCGGCGACCTGCGCATCTCGGAAATTGTGGACATGCCGAACTGGGTCGTCAGCTTCTACTTCCCCCGGGTCGTCTTCGAATGACCCTTGCGGAAGCCATGCCACCGACCGGGGCGGCCACCGCCCCGGACATCGTGCTGCGGGTCGAGGGGCTGTGCGTCTCTGCCCGCACCGAAGCGGGGTTGAAACCCTTGGTGCAGGACCTGTCCTTCGACCTGAGGAAGGGCGAGACGCTGGCCATCGCCGGGGAAAGCGGATCGGGCAAGTCGATCACGTCGCTCGCCATCATGGGCCTTCTGCCGCAACCCGCCGTCCGCGTAACCGGCGGCAGCATCCGCTTTGGCGGGCAGGACCTGACGCGTCTGTCCGAGCCCGCCCTGCGCGCCGTGCGCGGCGACCGGATCGCGATGATCTTCCAGGAACCGATGACGTCGCTTAACCCGGTGATGACCGTGGGGGCGCAGCTGGCCGAGGCGATCCGCGCGCATGAGGTGGTCAGCCGGGCCGAGGCCGCCAGACGCGCGGTCGCCGCCTTGCGGGCGGTGCGCCTGTCCGAGCCCGAGCGGCGGATGCAGCAGTATCCGCACGAACTTTCCGGCGGCATGCGCCAGCGGGTGATGATCGCGATGGCGCTGGCCCTGCGTCCCGAGGTGCTGATCGCGGACGAGCCGACCACGGCGCTGGACGTGACCGTGCAACGCGAGGTGCTGGACCTCCTCCGCGACCTCCAGCGCGATCTGGGCACGGCGATCATCCTCATCACCCATGACATGGGCGTGGTGGCGGAAATGGCCGACCGGGTGATCGTGATGCGGCAGGGGCGACAGGTAGAGACCGCCGCCACAGCCGATCTTTTCGTGCGTCCACAGGCGGACTATACCCGCGCGCTGCTAGCCGCCGTGCCGCGGATGGGGCAGGGGGCGCCACGTCCGCCCGTGACCTCGGAACCGATCGCGCGGCTCAGCGATGTCGTCGTCCGTTATCCGCTGCGTGGCGGGCTGCTGGGACGGGTGACGCAGAACGTGCATGCCGTCGAACATGTCAGCTTCGACATCCGCAAGGGCGAGACCTTTGCGCTGGTCGGCGAGTCCGGCTGCGGCAAGTCCACCATCGCGAAGGCTCTGGTCGGCCTGACCCCGCATCAGGGTCGGATCGAGATTGCCGGCCAGGTGATGGAGGGGCTGGACAAGGCAGGTCTGAAGGCCATGCGGCGGCGGGTGCAGATGGTGTTCCAGGACCCGATGGCCGCGCTGAACCCGCGGATGCGGGTGGGCGAGCTGATCGCCGAGCCGCTGTTGATCCACGGCATCGGCGACGCGGCGCAGCGGCGCGATCGGGCCGCCGACCTGATGACCCGCGTCGGGCTGGAGACAGCCCAGCTTGACCGCTACCCGCACGAATTTTCCGGCGGCCAGCGCCAGCGCATCTGCATCGCCCGCGCTCTGGCGTTGCAACCGGACCTCATCATCGCGGACGAAAGCGTCAGCGCGCTCGATGTTTCTGTGCAGGCGCGCGTGCTGGAACTGCTCAAGGCTTTGCAGGCCGATTTCGGCATCTCCTACCTGTTCATCAGCCACGACATGGCTGTGGTCGACAACATCTCGGACCGGGTGGCAGTGATGTATCTGGGCCAGATCGTCGAGATGGGGACGCATCACCAGGTATTCGGCAATCCCCAGCATCCCTATACCCGCCGCCTGATCGACGCGGTGCCGGTTCCTGATCCTGCGCACCGGCGCAAGCCGAGTCCGCGCCTTTCCGCCGAAACCCCAAGCCCGCTGCACCTTCCAGGCCGTGAACCGCCGCGCGTCGTCCTGAAGGACATCGGCGGGGGGCATCTGGTCGGCGATCTGGCACAGGCTGAGGACAGGAACACGATTGCGCGCCTTTAATGACGCCTTTCTACACTGTTGCACCGATCGGCTGACCGAAAATCCGCGCATCGCTGGTTGATGCCGGCTTCGGCACCAATTCCGGCTGTTCCACGCCTCCGCTGCGTGCTGGTTCGGCTCCGTGACAGTTCGTGCTTTCGCATGTTGCGAGGGTGGGGTACCGGCCCTTTGCCGCCGAAAAGGGCGGGGAAGCGATGACCGTGGGGCAGGGGGCCTGGGCGGCCTTCGGGCTATTGCGGCTGGTATCCCGCAATCAGCTGGCGCAGTCCGACCATTGCACCTGCAGCGATTGCGGCCAAGGTCACCGGACCCGACCACGCCAAGGTGGCAAAGCCGGTCACGCCCTGACCGACAGAGCAGCCCATCGCAACGACCCCGCCGATACCCATCAGGGCCGCGCCTCCCACCTGGCGGCCAAGTTCGCGCGGGTCTTCGCAGGCTTCCCAGCGAAAAAGGCCACGCAGCATCGAGCCGATCAGCGATCCTGCCATCACGCCCACGACCGAGCCGACCGAGAAGTTGATCCCCCCCGCGGTCGAAGTCATCAGGAAGATCAGCGTCCGGCCTACGGGCGCGGTGTAGGACGGACCCTCGACTGCCACCTCGCCCAGGCTTTCGGCGGCCAGCCACGAGGTTGCAATGAAGCACCAGGCTACCGCCAGCCCTGCGGCGACGCCCCAGGCAATCTGGCGCGGGGACTGGCGCAGTCCGGTATGCGAAAGTCCCCAGATCAGGAATGCGCCGGCGATTGCCACGATCACGACAGCGGGTGGAAGCCCCAGCTGGCCGAGATCATGGATGATCCCCTGCGGTTCCGTTGCATCCGGTTGGGGAAACAGCATTACCCGCAGCGGCGCAAGCGGGCCGGACAGGGCAACGAAGCCGAAGATACCCATCACCACCACCACGACCAGCGACCGCAGGTCGCCGCCGCCGAACCTGACCAGGGCGCCGAAGCCGCAGTTGCCCGCCAGCGCCATGCCATAGCCGAACACCAGCCCGCCGATGATGGAGCCGACCGCATTCCACTCGATGGCGTGATAGAAGGTGGCCTGAAGATCGACGAGACCCGCCATCGCGCCGAACTGCGTCGTCAGGATGGCGACGGCCAGCACCACCCCCCACAGCCGCAGACGGGTCTGGTCGCGGCCATAGACGGCCGATTCCAGCGCCCCGAGGGTGCAGAAATCGCCTAGCCGCGCGGCAAGGCCCAGCACGATCCCGCCGACAAGCCCGACAAGCGCCGCCAGCAATCCGATCGGGACCAAATCCAGCATCCGTGCCTCCCTCTGCCTCTCAGTCGCGTCCTGGTCCGAACAGTCGAGCGAGGACTTCAAGCACCTCGGCAACCCTTGGGTCGAGGAGCGAATAGAAGATCGCCTGCCCTTCGCGCCGGGCGCTGACCAGACCTTCCAGTCGCAGTCGTGCCAGTTGTTGACTGACGATAGCCTGACGCGCGGACAGAAGGTTTTCAAGTTCGGTGACGCTTTTCGGCCCGGTGCGCAGATGGCACAGGATCGTGAGCCGCCCGTCATGCCCCATGGCCTTCAGCAGCGTCGCGGCCTTTTCGGCGCGGTCGATCAGCCCGGTGAGGTCGGGGACCACCGGGGCGGAAGCGGCGAGGTCCGAAGCCGCGTCCACCTGCCATCTGCCCGGTTGAAGATCGTCATCCGCCACAGCGTCTGCCCTGGTGCCTTTCCCGACCCGTTCATGCGCGCTGCCTGGCCAAACGGCAACCCGTCTTGCGCGCCACAACCGCAATTCCCTGGGCAGCGCGGCATCCCTGCCTCAGTCGGCCGCGGACCCTGCGATCAACCCGGCCAGAAGCGGCCAGAAGAAGTCTGCACCCGGATAGCCTTCGATGCGTCCCGCCTCGATACCGTCCTCGACCAGGACGAAGGTCGGCGTGAAGACCGGCGGCGCAACCAGCGAAAGGCCATCCGGCAGGGGTTCGCGCAGTTGCAGGCGCATGAGCGGTGCTGCCTTGCCCTCGTCCGTCAGCGGATATTGGGGCGCGATCTCTGCATTCCATTGCGCGCAATAGATGCAGCCCGCCTGCTCGAACATCAGAAGCTGAAGTTCGCCCGCCGAGGCCGCGCCCGCCGAGACCGCGAGAAGGGCAGATGCCAGAAGGGCGGGGACAGCCACGTTGACAGCCTCATAGAAACATAGAACTATTGTAATCTACGTTTGCCTCTCCGGCAAGGCAGCACTTCCCCGGGAGGAGGGGCGATGCTCGACATATCATTCGGTGGCGCGGCGCTTGCGGGGCTTCTGTCCTTCCTGTCGCCCTGCATCCTGCCGATGGTGCCCTTCTACCTGTCCTACATGGCAGGTCTTTCGGTGAAGGAACTGCGCGACGGCGGAACGGTGGCGCCCGGCGCACGGGTGCGGCTTGTGGTGCAGGCATTGGCCTTTGCCATAGGGGTCACGACGATCTTTGTCCTGCTCGGGCTGGGCGCGACTGCACTGGGCCGCAGCTTCGCCCAATGGAAGGAGCCCCTGTCTTATGTTGCCGCTGCAGTGCTGATCCTGTTCGGCCTCCACTTTCTGGGCATCTTCCGTATCGGCTTTCTCTATCGTGAGGCGCGGGTCGAATCGACCGCCAATCCGCGCACGCTGGCTGGCTCGTATGTGATGGGCCTGGCCTTCGGCTTCGGCTGGACGCCCTGCGTCGGCCCGGCGCTTGCTGCGATCCTGATGGTCGCCAGCGGCATGGGCGACCTGTGGCGAGGGGGCGCGCTGCTGCTGGTCTATGGCCTGTCGATGACGCTGCCCTTCGTGCTGGCCGCTTTCTTCGCCGGGCCGTTCCTGGCATGGGTTGCCCGGCACCGTGCCCTGATGGGGCATGTCGAAAAGGTGATGGGCATCATGTTGATCATCTTCGGCATCCTGATCGCCACCAACACCGTGAACCTGATCGCCGACTGGATGATCCGGCATTTCGACTGGTCCGCGACCCTGATCTGAAAGGAGCCACCATGCTGCGCCGTCTTGCCCTTGCCGCAGGCCTTGCCCTGTCCAGCCCGGCACTTGCCGTCGAACTGGGGGATGACGGGCTGCACAAGCCCACCTGGCTGCGCGAGACCTTCAAGGATCTGCGCGAGGATCTGGCCGAGGCCAACGCCGAGGGCAAGCGGCTGATGCTGATCTACGAGCAGCGCGGCTGCATCTACTGCACTGAAATGCACGAGAAGGTGTTTACCGACTCCGCGATCGAGAAGCTGATCCGCGACCACTATTTCGTCGTGCAGCTGAACCTGTTCGGCGACGTCGAGGTGACCGATTTCGACGGCACGACGCTTTCGGAAAAGCAGATGGCGTTGCGCTGGGGGGTGATGTTCACGCCGACCCTGATCTTCCTGCCTGAGGAAGTGCCCCAAGGCGTGTCGGCGCCGGATGCCGCCGTGGCGATGATGCCGGGATCCTTCGGGAAGGGAATGACCGAAGCGTTGCTGATCTGGGTGCGCGACCATGGTTACGATTCGGGCGAGAACTTCCAGAAATTCGTTGCGGAACGCATGGCTACGGGGAACTGATCATTCCGGGGAAACCTGAAAACATAGGCATATAGGTTTCCTGCTATATTTCGCTTGCCCGAATCCTGATCTCCCAGCATAGTGGTATACGGAGGAATACTGGGAGGATGAGGATGAAACGCCAGCTCTGTCTGGTGGCGGCGGTCACGCTGTCGCATGCAACACCAGCCTTGCCCGAGGTCGCGCCGACCGAGGTCGTCTTCGTCGATGGCCGGATCGAAACGTCCCTGTCCGGCACGCCCGGCGACCCGGCGAACGGCATCAAGGTGATGACCACGAACGCGCTTGGCAACTGCGTGGCCTGCCACACGATCTCGGCTCTGCCGGACGTGCAGTTCCCGGGCAATATCGCTCCGCCGCTTGACGGCGTGGCCGACCGCTGGAGCGAAGCCGAACTGCGCGGGATCGTCGCAAACGCCAAGATGACCTTCGAGGGCAGCTTCATGCCTGCATTCTACAAGACCGAAGGCTTCATCCGCCCCGGCAACGGCTATACCGGCAAAGCACCCGAGGGTGACCTTCCGCCGATCCTGACGGCCCAGCAGATCGAGGATGTGGTGGCCTTCCTTCTCACTCTCAAGGAATGACGGGCGCGACGCCCCAGACAGACAGGAGAAACCCCGTGACACTCAACAGACGCAAGGCACTTTCCCTTGGCCTCGGCGGCATCGCCTTTGCCTCCATCCCAGGCCTTTCTGCCGCAGCGACCATTGAAGAGCTGACGAACGCCTTCACCGGTGGTGTTGCGCCCGGAACGGGCGGCATCACCCTGACCACCCCCGAGATCGCCGAGAACGGCAATACGGTTCCGGTGTCGGTCGATGCGCCTGGCGCGGTGGCGATCATGCTGCTGGCCTCGGGCAACCCCGAGCCTGCCGTTGCCACCTTCACCTTCGGCCCGGCCGCCGGCCGGCAGTTCGCCGCAACCCGGATCCGCCTGGCAAAGACCCAGGACGTCATCGCAATGGCCAAGATGGCGGATGGTTCCGTCGTGCAGACCCAGGCCACCGTGAAAGTCACAATCGGCGGCTGCGGCGGCTGAAGTCAGAGACAGGAGAATACCATGGTCGAAGAAGTCAAACCCCGGGTCAAGACCCCCAAGACCGCCGCCGTCGGCGAGGTCGTGACGATCAAGGCCCTGATCTCGCACAGCATGGAGTCCGGGCAGCGCAAGGGCCCGGACGGCAACCTGATCCCGCGCAAGATCATCAACCGTTTCACCTGCGACCTGAACGGGGTGAACGTGATCGATGTCGCCATCGAGCCGGCAGTGTCCACCAACCCTTATTTCGAATTCGATGCCAGGGTTGATGCGGCGGGCGAATTCAAGTTCACCTGGTACGATGATGACGGCTCGGTCTACGAGGACGTGAAGCCGATAGAGATCGGCTAGCGGTCGGGCAATAGGGAGGAGAAAGCCATGCACCGCAAAGCCATGCTGTTCGCGGCCTTCGGGCTTGCCTTCGCCGGCGCCGCTTCGGCCGATCCGGTCGAGGACACGCTGGTGATCGATACCGAGGATGGCCCCATCGAGATGGTGACCAAAGCCCCGGCGCCCGACCATCTGAAGGACGTGATGGACTGGGTATATTCCGGCTGGCACTACCGCGAGGACGAGACGCGCGATCTGGAACGCGATGATTTCGACAATCCGGGAATGGTTTATGTCGATCGGGGGCTTGACCTGTGGAATTCGGCGATCGGCAAGAACGGCGAAAGCTGCGCCGGCTGCCACCAGGGGCCCGAGTCGATGGCAGGCCTGCGCGCCGTCACCCCGCGGGTCGATGAAAAGACCGGCGTGCTGATGACGGTCGAAAACTACATCGACAAGTGTGTGACCGAACGCATGGGTCTGGAGTCCTGGAACTGGACGGGCAGCGAGATGAAGGACATGTTGGCGCTGATCTCGATGCAGTCGCGCGGCATGCCGGTGAATGTCGCCATCGACGGCCCCGCAGCCCCCTACTGGGAAAAGGGAAAGGAGATCTACTACACCCGTTTCGGGCAGCTGGAGATGTCCTGTGCGAACTGCCATGAGGACAATCAGGGTCGCTACATTCGCGCCGACCACCTGAGCCAGGGCCAGATCAACGGCTTCCCGGTCTACCGGCTGAAGGACGCGGGCATCCTGTCGGCGCAGCAGCGCTTTGTCGGTTGCGTGCGCGACACGAGGGCCGAAACCTTCAAGCCCAACTCGGACGAGTTCAAGGCACTCGAACTGTATGTCGCGTCGCGCGGCAACGGTCTTTCGGTCGAAGGCGTCTCGGTGCGCCACTAGACCCGGGGCGTGCGGCCGCCAACCTCCCTGGCGGCCGCCGCCTGGAAACGAACCGACGACCGGGACGACCAGGCCCCCGCGCACTTGCGGGTTCCGTTCTGGTATCCCTGACGACAAGGAGAACGGGATGATCACCCGGCGCGAATTCCTGCAAGCTTCGCTTGCCGCCTCGGCCGCCTACGGGGCATCGGGCTTTGGCAACTGGTCGCGGCTGGCCGCCCAGCAGGCGCTTAGCCAGGACCAGCTTCTGCAGTTTGACGATTTCGGCAACCTGACGCTGATCCACATCACCGACATCCACGCCCAGCTCAAGCCGGTCTGGTTCCGCGAGCCGGAATGGAACATCGGCGTGGGCGAGGCCAAGGGCCAGCCGCCGCATGTGGTGGGCAAGGCCTTCCTCGACATGTTCGGCATCCTGCCCGGCAGTCCCGAGGCCTATGCGCTCACTTACGAGGACTTCGCCGCGCTCGGCCGCGCCTATGGCCGGATGGGCGGCATGGACCGGGTGGCGACCGTGGTCAAGGCGATCCGCGCCGCGCGGCCCGACAGCCTGCTTCTGGATGGCGGCGACACCTGGCACGGTTCGATGACCAGCTACCTGACCAAGGGGCAGGATGTGGTCAACGTGATGAACGCGCTGGGCGTCGAGGCGATGACCAGCCACTGGGAATGGACCTTCGGCACCGCCCGGGTGCAGGAGATCGTGGAAAGCCTGCCCTTCCCCTTCCTCGGTGCGAACATCTTCGATGCCGAATGGGACGAACCCGCCTTCGAGCCCTACCGGATCTTCGACAAGGCGGGCCTGCGCGTCGCGGTGATCGGCCAGGCCTTCCCCTACATGCCGATTGCCAACCCGCGCTGGATGTTCCCCGAATACAGCTTCGGCATCCGCGAGGAGCGCATGCAGCAGGTAGTGGACGAGGTCCGCGCCGAGGGCGTGGATCTGGTCGTGGTGCTGTCGCACAACGGCTTCGACGTTGACAAGAAGATGGCGTCCCGCGTCCAGGGCATCGACGTGATCCTGACCGGCCACACCCACGACGCGATCCCCGAACCCGTGCTGGTGGGCCAGACGATCCTGATCGCCTCCGGCAGCCACGGCAAGTTCGTCTCCCGCGTCGATCTGGACGTGCGGGACGGCAAGATGATGGGCTTCCGCCACAAGCTGATCCCGATCTTCTCGGATGTCATCACCCCCGACCCGGAGATGGCCGCCCTGATCGAGACCGAGCGCGCGCCCTTCAAGGCCGATCTGGAAGAGGTCGTCGGCCAGACCGAAAGCCTGCTTTATCGGCGCGGCAATTTCCAGGGCACCTGGGACGACCTGATCTGCAACGCCGTCCGGGCCGAGCGCGACGTGCAGATCGCGCTGTCGCCCGGCGTGCGCTGGGGCGCCTCGCTTCTCCCGGGCGATGCGATCACCCGCGAGGACATCCACAACGTCACCAGCATGACCTACGGCCAGGTCTACCGGACCGAGATGACGGGCGAGATGCTCAAGACCGTGCTCGAGGACGTGGCCGACAACATCTTCAACCCCGATCCCTACTACCAGCAGGGCGGCGACATGGTGCGTGTGGGCGGCATGGGCTTTGCCTGCGACGTGTCGAAACCCATCGGCAGCCGGATCAGCGACATGGTGCTGCTGGACACGGGCGAGGCCATCGACCCCGCCAAGTCCTACACCGTGGGCGGCTGGGCCAGCGTCAACGAAGGCACCGAAGGGCCGCAGATCTGGGACGTGGTGGAAGCGCATATCCGCAAGCTTGGCACCGTCCGGCTTGAACCCAACCCATCGGTCACCGTGACCGGAATCTGAACAGGAGCGTTCGCCAGATGACCGACGAACCCGTAACCAGCCGCCGCGCCTTTCTGGCCGGCACCGCCGCCGCCGGGGCGGGGCTTGTGGCGACCGCCGCCACCGCCCAGACCGCACCCGACCCGCTGATCACCGAGGTCCAGCCATGGGCCTCGGCCTTCGGCGATCCGGTGGACGCCACGCCCTATGGCATGCCGATCCACTTCGAAAGCCATGTGGTGCGGCGCAACGTGGAATGGCTGACCGAAAGCCCGGTCAGCTCGATCAACTTCACGCCGATCCATGCGCTGGAAGGCACGATCACGCCGCAGGGCTGCGCCTTCGAGCGGCACCATTCCGGCGCGATCGAGCTGTCGAAGCAGGACTACCGGCTGATGATCAACGGGCTGGTCGATCGTGAACTGGTGTTCACCTACGACGACCTGATGCGCTTCCCGCGCCACATCGCCATCGCCTTCTGCGAATGCGCGGCGAACGGCGGCATGGAATGGGGGGGCGCGCAGCTTGAAGGCTGCCAGTTCACCCAGGGCATGATCCACAACATGGAATACACCGGGGTGATGCTGCGCGACCTTCTTGCCGAGGCGGGCGTCAAGCCCGAGGGCAAGTGGGTCTATGTCGAAGGCGCCGACGCCTCGTCCAACGGCCGCTCGATCCCGATGGAAAAGGCGCTGGACGACGTGATGGTCGCCTTCTTCGCCAATGGCGAGGCGCTGCGCAAGGAACACGGCTATCCCGTCCGGCTGGTGGTGCCCGGCTGGGAAGGCAACATGTGGGTCAAGTGGCTGCGCCGGATCGGGGTCTATGACCAGGCGGTGGAAAGCCGCGAGGAGACCTCGAAATACACCGACCTGATGCCGGACGGCCGGGCGCGGAAATGGACCTGGGTGATGGATGCGAAATCGGTCATCACCTCGCCCTCGCCGCAGGCGCCGATCCGGCATGGCAAGGGGCCGCTGGTCATCACCGGGCTGGCCTGGTCGGGGCATGGCAAGATCGCACGGGTCGATGTCTCGGTGGACGGCGGCAATACCTGGGTGCCGGCCCGCATCTCGGGCGAGGTGCGGCCCAAGGCACTGACGCGCTTCCACTACGACATGAACTGGGACGGGCAGGAGATGTTCATCATGTCCCGCGCCATCGACGAGACGGGCTATGTCCAGCCCACCAAGCAGGCCCTGCGCGAGATCCGCGGCCTGAACAATGTCTATCACAACAATGGCATCCAGGTCTGGTGGGTGCGCGCCGACGGAGAGGTCGAGAATGTCGAAATCGCCTGAATTCCCGACGATCCTTCTGGTCACCGGCTGGGCCACGGCAGCGACAGTTGCCGCCTTCGTATTCGCCTCGACCGGCCCCAAGGTGCAAGAGGCCGCCCCGGCCCCAGCACCAGCCGTGACAGCAACCCCCGCACCTGAACCGGCAGCAGCGCCCGCCGCAGAACCGGCGCCGACCCAGGTGGCCGAGGCCGCTCCCCCCTCACCGGTGGAGGCCGCGGAACCGGCCCCCGCAGTTGTGACCCCGGCCCTGGCCACCCCGCTTGGTCTTGGCCGTCCGGCCCTTCCCGAAGAGATTGAGGCATGGGATGTGGCCGTTCTGCCTGATGGCACTGGTCTGCCTGTGGGGTCGGGCGATGTGGAAACGGGCGACGCGATCTTCGGTGAACACTGTGCCGCCTGCCACGGCGACTTTGCCGAAGGGCTGGACGCCTGGCCGGTGCTGGCCGGCGGTGCGGGCAGCCTCAGGGATCCGCGTCCTGTCAAGACGATCGGCAGCTACTGGCCTTATCTGTCCACCGTCTTCGATTACGTCCACCGCTCGATGCCTTTCGGCAACGCACAGACGCTTTCGGTTGACGACACCTACGCGATCACGGCGTTCCTTCTCTACTCGAACGGCATCGTCGAGGATGACTTCGTGCTGTCGAACGAGAACTTCACCTCGATCGTGATGCCCAATGCCGAGGGCTTCTATGTGGACGATCGGGCAACCACGGAATACCCGCTGTTCTCGACCGAACCTTGCATGGAAAACTGCCGCGAAAGCGCGCCCCAGGTCACCAAGCGCGCTGTGGAACTGAACGTGACGCCGACAGATCCGGACGGCAAGCCTGCCGGAACCCTGCCGGTGATCACCGTGGCTTCGACCGGCGAGGCCGCCGCACCGGCCGCCGAGGCGACAGCAGGGATGACGGAGGCTCCGGTCGAGACGGCCGAGGCGGCGGCGACCGAGGTCGAGGCAGAGCCCGCGCCGGCTGGCGCCGACCCGGCCCTGATTGCCGCAGGAGAGACGGTGTTCAAGAAATGCGCCGCCTGCCACAAGGTTGGCGAGGGCGCAAAGAACGGGGTCGGTCCGGCGCTGAACGGTATCGTCGGTGCCGGAATGGGGCAGGTCGAAGGGTTCAAGTATTCCGACGGGCTGGCCTCGATGGGCGCGGAAGGCAGAGTGTGGGATGCCGAAGCACTGCACGCCTTCCTGGAAGACCCCAGGGGCTTTGTGAAGGGCACCAAGATGTCCTTCGCCGGTCTGAAGAAGGCCGAGGAGCGTGACGCCGTCATCGCGTATCTGGCCACGTTCGAGTAGCCATGAACTGCCGTCTTGCCCTTGTCGCCCTGTGTCTCGTCCTCGGCCCCGTGCCGGGGACAGCCGAGCAGATCGGCGATGCCGAACAGGGGGCCACGATCTTCGCCAGTCAGTGCAAGGCATGCCATCAGATCGGCGAAGGCGCGAAGAACCGGGTCGGGCCGCAGCTCAACCGGATCTTCGGCCGCCGCGCTGGCAGTGTGCCGGAGTTCAACTATTCCAAATCCATGGAGCGGATGGGTTCTGACGGGCTGACCTGGACGCTGACCACGCTGGACGCCTATATCGCCAATCCCAAGGCGCTGGTTTCCGGCACGAGGATGAACTATCGCGGCCTGCCCGACCCGGCGGAGCGCTCTGCCTTGCTGGCTTTCCTGCGCGAGTGGTCCGACCGGCCGCAGGACATTCCGGAATCGGAACCGACGGCCCTGAAGACCGATCCTGACCTTTCGCCCGAGATACTGGCCATCAAGGGCGACCCCGACTACGGCGAATATCTCGCGTCGGAATGCCAGACCTGCCACCAGGCCGACGGGTCCGACCAGGGCATCCCGTCGATCACCGGCTGGCCAGCCGAGGATTTCGTGGTCGCCATGCATGCCTACAAGCAGAAACTGCGCCCGCATCCCGTCATGCAGATGATGGCGGGCCGCCTGAACGAAGAGGAGATCGCGGCGCTTGCCGCCTATTTCGCGACACTCGAATGAAAATGAAGAAGCACGGGAAAGCCGGGCCGGGACGACGCAACCCACTAGGAGGAACCCAATGCTGAACAGACGCCACTTCATCGGAACCGGTATTGTCGCCGGCACCCTTCTTACTGCCCCAAGCGTCTGGGGCCAGGCCAAGCCCAAGGTTGTGGTGATCGGCGGCGGCGCCGGGGGGGCGACGGCTGCGCGCTATCTGGCGAAGGATAGCGGCGGCGCGATCGAGGTGACGCTGGTCGAGGCCAATCCGATCTACACCACCTGCTTCTTCTCCAACCTCTATCTCGGCGGCTTCCGCGACTTCGAAAGCCTGCAGCACAACTACGACAAGCTGGCCGTGGGGGGCGTGACAGTCATCAACGATACGGCGACCGGCGTCGATGCGGCTGCCAGGACAGTGACGTTGGCCGGCGGGCAGGTGTTGCCCTATGACCGGCTGGTGCTGTCGCCCGGGATCGACTTCCGCGATGGGTCGGTGCCTGGCTGGTCGCTGGAGCAGCACGCCGAGATCATGCCGCACGCCTACAAGGCCGGCCCGCAGACCCAGCTTCTGAAAAAGATGGTCGAAGAGATGCCGGAAGGCGGTGTCTTCGCCATGATCGCGCCGCCGAATCCCTACCGTTGCCCGCCCGGTCCCTACGAACGGATCAGCATGGTCGCCCATGTGCTGAAACAGAAGAACCCGACGGCCAAGATCTTGGTCGCAGACCCGAAGGACAAGTTCTCGAAACAGGCGCTGTTCGAGGAAGGTTGGCAGAAGCACTATCCCGGAATGGTCGAATGGATCGGGTCGGAATTCGGCGGCGGCAATGTCGAGGTGCGGCCCGAGGCGATGGAAGTGGTCATCGACGGCGAGGTGACGAAGGTCGCCTGCTGCAACGTGATTCCGGGCCAGATGGCCGGCAAGATCGCTGCCATTGCCGGGGTGACCGATGACAAGGGCTGGGCGCCTGTCGATCCCTTCAGCATGAAATCGAAGGCCGACCCGAACATCTGGGTTCTGGGCGATGCCTCTGCCCAGGGCGACATGCCGAAATCGGGTTTCTCGGCCAACAGCCAGGCCAAGGTGGCGGCGATGATGATTCGGGGCGAGCTGACCGGATCGAAGACCTTCCCCGCCCGATATTCCAATACCTGCTGGTCGCTTCTGGATACCGACGATGGGGTGAAGATCGGCGCGTCCTACGAGCCGACCGAAGAGAAGATTGCCAGCGTCGAAAGCTTCGTCTCGCAAACCGGCGAGGATGCGGCACTGCGCAAGGCGACATACGAGGAATCGCTCGGCTGGTATGCCGGGATCACGGCCGACATGTTCGGCTGACCTTTCCTCCCGACCTGCGGGCCCTCCGTTCGGGGGGCCTGCTCTTTGCAAGGATCTGCCCATGCTGACACGCCGCCACCTGCTGACTGCCACCGCCGCCGCACTGGCCGCACCGTTCGCCCCGCGCCGGGTCTGGGCGGCCAGCACGCTAGAGCTGGGGGATCTGCGGATCGACACCCTGTCCGACGGCAACCTGGTGCTGCCCGGCGACTTCATCCTGGGCGGCATGCCGCAAGAAGAGATGCAGGCCATCGTCAGCAAATACGGCCTGCCGACCGACCAGCTTACCCCGCCCTGCAACGTGACACTGCTGCGTGACGGGACGAACACGGTGCTGTTCGACGTGGGATCGGGGCCCGACTTCCAGCCCTCTGCCGGCAAGCTGATGGAGGCGTTCGATGTTTTGGGTCTGGGCGTCGAGGACATCACCCATGTCCTGCTCACCCATGGTCACCCGGATCATCTCTGGGGCCTTCTGGACGAATTCGATGAACCCGTGTTCCCGAATGCCGAATACATGATCGGTCAGGCAGAATTCGATTATTGGATGGATCCTGAAACCGTGACCACCATCGGCGAGGCGCGGGCGACCTTTGCCGTTGGCGCATCGCGCCGGCTGGGCGCGATTGCCGAGACGGTCCGGCTGTTGTCCGACGGGGAAGAACCGCTTCCGGGCATCGCCGCGCGACTGACCCCCGGACATACACCTGGCCATATGGCCTATGAGATCGCCGGCTCGACCCCGGTCATGGTGCTGGGCGACTGCATCGGCAACCACCACGTCGCCTTCGAGCGGCCGGACTGGGCCAGCGGTTCGGACCAGGACGGCGCGCGTGCCGCCGCGACGCGGGTCGGGCTGCTCGATCGGCTGGCGGCAGAGGGCCACGCGATCATCGGCTACCACCTGCCCGAGGGCGGCATCGGCCGTGTCGAGCGGGCGGAAAAAGGCTATCGTTACATCGCCGGGGTCTGATCCCGGCCCGTGCAGAGAGGTGCCGCCATGACCAGACTTGCCGCAACTGTCCTTACCCTTGCCCTTGGCGCGCAGGCCGCGCTGGCGCAGCAGGCGACGACCTATCCCTTCGACGGCAGTTTCGAGGATGCCACCTTTGCCGTGGAATCGGCCATCGTGGACCGGGGACTGGTGATCGACTATCGCAGCCATGTGGGCCAGATGCTGAACCGCACCGGCGCCGATGTCGGCAGCGAGGTGAAGATCTACGACAATGCCGACGTGTTCCTTTTCTGCTCGGCCGTCCTTTCGCGTAGGGTGATGGAGGCAGACCCGATGAACATCGCGCATTGCCCCTATGGCATCTTCGTCACCGACCACGAGGGGCAGGTCGCCATCGGCTACCGTCATCTGCCAGAGGGGCCGATGCAGGAGGTCCAGGCCCTGCTGGACGAGATTGCCAGGGAAGCAAGCGGACAGTAGCGCCCGCGCGCTCGGTCATCGTCTGTCAGTCATTGTCTGACAGCCCGGGCGGAACCGGCCCGCCGTCGGTTCCATGCGTTGCGATCTCAGGCGATGGCCCGCCGGACGGACGGCTGATCAACCAGCCAGTCCGTCACCCCCGCCCCGATCCACATGCACAGAAGGGCCAGCCAGGCCGTTGCCACGAAGATCGACCCGCCGGTAACGCCCGCCCCGATTGCACAGCCACCGGCCAGCATGGCCCCGAACCCCATCAGGGCGGCCCCGGTCATCGACCGGCGCATCTGTCCCTCGCCCTCGAACCCCTGGAAGCGGAATTCCCCCTTCAGCGTCGCAGAGAGGAATGCCCCAAGGAAGACGCCCGGAACCAGGCCGATGTTGAAATCCAGCACAGGGTTTTCGGTCAGGAAGAACATCAGCGTATCAGCAGATGGCCCTGAGAACGTTGCCGATGTCACCGGCATCGGCTCGAAGGCCACTTGGGCCAGGCTGTAGGTCAGAACCCAGCCCAAGGCGACAGAGAAGCCTACACCCGAGGCAAAGGCCACCGCGGCGAAACCAACCTTGTTCCGGCGCACCAGAACGAAGGCCAGGGCGGCAATGGCCACCCCCAGCATAATGCCCGCAATCCTCGGCAGTCCCAAGGCGGCAAGAAGATCGACATTTGCTCCGCCGGGCGTGATCCACTGTCCCGCAAGCCAGGCGCGCATCGGCGACAGCAGGCCGTGCAGCGACATCTGGGCCACCACCGCGAAGATCAGGCCCGAGACGACGGCCCTGAGGTTTCCCGTTGCCGCCAGAACAAGCAGCCGACCGGAACATCCTCGCGCCAGCACCATGCCCGCGCCGAACATCAGCCCGCCCAGGATTGCGCCTGACCAAGACCCGGCAACAGCCATCATGCGCGCCTCGCTTGACCGGAAAAGACCCAGCAGCTCTGCCCCCTGGACCCAGATCACCGCCGTGGAAAAGGCCAGAAGCCAGACCGCGACCTTTGGGCCAAGCATTCCCCGGGAAAACTCGACCGTCGCGGCGCGCAGGCAGAATGCGGAACGCTGCGCCGCCACACCGAACACCGCCCCGGTCAAAAGGCCGAGCAAGGCTGCCAACGTGCCTTCTTCGACGTGATCCAGAAGCCAGACCAGATCCATGTCCACCTCCATCCTGTCTTCACCTAGAGCTTTCCGAAAATCGCGCCTTGATCCAGGTCATCCTGCAACCCGGTCCGGCGGTGTGGCCCATGCCTTATCATGCAGCCGCTTGCCACCGGCAGGGCCTTGCCGGAATCGTCGCTTCCTTCTTGGCGCGCGGGGCAGTGACCCCTAGATTGCCGCAAATGTGGCGAAGACTTCTTCTTGGCGGGGTGGTCCTGGCGGTTGGCGGGCCGGTGGTCGCTCATCCGCATGTCTGGATCGATACCAGGATCGAGGTGATCCTGAACGACCGGAACGAGGCGACGGGGCTGCGCATCGGCTGGACCTATGACGAACTCTATTCTCTTTCCGTCGTGGGGGACATGGGGCTCGATCCCGACTGGGACGGCAACCTCACGCCCGAAGAAACGGCGCGCCTGTCCGGCTTCGACATGAACTGGGATCCGGACTTTCCGGGCGACACCTACGCCTTGCTCGGCGAGACGCCGCTTGAACTCTCCCGACCGCAGGACTGGACGGCAGGCTACGCGGACGGAAAAATTACCACGACCCATCTGCGCACCTTTGCCGAGCCGGTCCCCCTGGGCGCGCTGCCGCTGGTCGTGCAGGCCTATGATCCGGGCTATTACGTCGCTTATGCCATCCCCTTTCCGCCCGTGGTCTCCGGCGGGCTAGGCTGCACCGCGCGAACCTTCGTTCCTGACTTGGACGAGGCGCAGCAACAGCTGCTGGCCGCGCTGTCGGAATATGCGCCCGATGTGGACCTGCAGGCAGAGTTTCCAGCCGTGGGCGCCAAGTTTGCCGAAGAAGTGCGGGTAACATGCACCGCGCCGTGATGCTTGCGGGCCTCGGGCTGGTGCTTGTCATCGGTACCTTGTGGCTGACAGGGGCACTTGCGGGGATCGAGGCCGCGCTTTCGGCGGCGCAGCGGGCGGTTCAGGATCGTCTGGCCGGGGCGATCCGGGCCTTGCGGGCCGGCGAGGCAGGGGCGCTTGCGGCCTTCTGGGCGATCTGTTTTGCCTATGGCGCCCTGCATGCGGCAGGGCCCGGGCATGGCAAGCTGGTGATCGGCGGCTATGGCGTGGCGCGCCGGGTGCCGGTCTGGCGGCTGGCGGGGCTGGCGCTTGCCTCAAGCCTTGCGCAGGCGGCGGTGGCGGTCGGGCTGGTCCATTTGCTGGTGGCAGTCCTTGGCCTGGCACGGGGCGAGGTGGACGAAACGGCCGAGCATTTGGTCACACCCATGGGCCATGCAATGATTGCGGGCCTGGGCCTTTGGCTGATGTGGCGCGGGATGCAGGGCTTGCGCGCCGCGGCCCGGAACAGACCGCACGATGATGATGTTCATCCCGGTTTCGGCGACGGACGCCACGATCATCACCACGGGTCGCACTGCGATCATGCCCACGGCCCCACGCTGGAACAGGCCCGGAAGGTCACCGGTTTCCGCGATGGCCTTGCGCTAGTTGCGGGCATAGCGATGCGGCCCTGTTCCGGTGCGCTTCTGGTGCTGATCCTGACCTGGCAACTTGGGATCCCGATGGCGGGAATTGCAGGGGCCTTCGTCATGGGGCTGGGCACGGCCTCGGTCACCGTGGGGGTGGCGCTGCTGGCTGTCTGGGCGCGCGAGGGGGTGCTGGCCGCGCTGCCGGGGCAGGGCGTGGCGCGGGTCATGCCGGTGCTGGAACTGGGGATCGGCGCGCTGATCGCCGCTGCTGCGCTGGGTCTGCTGATACAGTCTCCCTGACGCCGCGCTGCGGCGGAAACCCTACCTTGTGAACCCAGCGCGGCCCGCGTAAGCGGAAGCCATGACACCGCAGATATCCACATCCACCCACGCGAGGGAGACCCTTGCGCTGGGCCTTCCCCTTGCCGGGTCGTCCTTGGCGCAGATGGCGCTGCATGTGACCGATGTGGTGATGATGGGTTGGTACGGCGTAGTGCCTCTGGCCGCGGTGGTCTTGGGGGCGTCGAGCTTCTTCATCGTCTTCGTTCTGGGGTCGGGCTTCGCCAAGGCTGTCATGCCGATGGTTGCCTCGGCCTTGGCCCAGGGTGACGAGACCCAGGTACGACGCGACACGCGGATGGGGTTGTGGCTGTCGATCGCCTACGGACTTGCGGTCTTTCCGATATTCTGGGCAGCGGGGCCGATCCTGCTGGCGCTTGGCCAGAAGCCGGAGGTTGCAGCCATTGCCGAGGGCTACCTTTTCCTGGCAGGTTTTGGCATGGCGCCCGCACTATGCGTCACAGTTCTGCAAAGCTACCTGTCGGCGCTGGGACGGACACAGGTGGTTTTGTGGGTCACATTGGCGGCCGTGGGGCTGAACGTCGCTGTCAATTGGGCGCTGATCTTCGGAAACTGGGGATTTCCCGAACTGGGTGCGAACGGCGCGGCGGTCGCGACGCTGACCGTGCAGGCCGCTTCGCTGCTTGCCCTCGGGCTTTATGCCGGCCTCCTGCCAAGCCTGCGTAGGTTCCATCTGTTCCAGCGCTTCTGGCGGGCGGACTGGCCCGCACTGCGCCAGGTCTGGCGGCTTGGCGTGCCGATCGGTCTGACCGGGCTGGCCGAGGGCGGTCTGTTCCAGGCCTCGGCGCTGATGATGGGTTGGATCGGGGCAGTCGAACTGGCGGCCCACGGCATCGCACTGGAGGTGGCGGCCCTGACCTTCATGCTGCACGTCGGCCTTTCCAGCGCCGCCACGATCCGTGTCGCCCGCTTTGACGGCCGCGGCGACCGGGCCAACCTGCGAAGGGCGGCGCAGGTGGCGCTGCTGATCTCGCTGGCGGTGGCACTTGCCTCGGTCGCACTGTTCCTGGCCTTCCCCGAGCCGATCATCGCGCTGTTTCTGGACATGGAAAAGCCGGACAGCGCGGCGATCCTTGCCTATGGCTCGGTCCTGCTGATCGTGGCGGCGCTGTTCCAGCTGGCGGACGGCATGCAGGTGATGGCGCTGGGGCTTCTGCGCGGGATCCGGGATACGCGTGTGCCGATGGTCCTGGCCGCAGTCAGCTATTGGCTGATTGGTATCCCTTGCAGCTATGTGCTGGCCTTTCCGCTGGGCATGGGCGGGGTCGGGTTGTGGCTGGGGTTGGTCGTGGGGCTGGTCTGCGCTTCGGTCAGCCTGATGTGGCGGTTCTGGCGGCTGGTGCGCCAGGCGCCGGAGGACTAGCGCCAGAGCGGGGCAAGGCTTGCGAAGCGGCCCTGAAGCCTTGCAAGTAGCCGATGCAGCCGTCCGGGCAAGGGAATGGCACCAGCGGCCAGCCGGTCAAGCACGACCTCTGGCGGGCAGGGGCGGCGGCTGACCGGATCCCAGTAGCGGGGATAGGCGATCAGTGCGGCATGTGCCAGCGTTGCCAGGTCGGTCCTGCCGCGCCGGTCCGGCACCCGGCCGAGGTCGCGGGTCAGGCCCCAGCCGGCATAGAATGGTGTACCAAGACAGGTCACCGGCACGCCCCGGAGCAGCGCCTCGAAGCCCAGAAGCGAGGTCATGGTCCAGACTTCGTGCACCTGTGCCAGCAGCGCGATCGGGTCTGCCACGGGCAGCACCATATCGGCGAGGTTCCGAAGATCGGCTTCGGCAAGCGCCCCCGGCCGCAGACCCGCGACCACATCGGGATGCGGCTTGTAGATCAGGATGGCCCCCGGATTGGCCTGCCGCGCGGCCTTCAGCAGCCCGAGGTTCGTCCGCACCACGCCCGCGCCAAGCAGGATCGAGGCGTCGTCCTCTACCTGGCCGGGAACGAGGATGCGGTGGCCTGCGGGCAGCGGCGGCAGGGGCGGGGCGGCAAGGTTGTATTTCGAAAGCCCTTCCGCCCGCAGCCGCGCAAGCAGCCGTTCGGCCCGGTAGCGTCCGCCGGGGGGCAGCGGCGCCTTGATCAGCTCCTCAAGCCGCGAGGGCCGTGTCGGATCGTAGTAGATCCCGCGGTCGTCGGTGACCAGGCTGAGGGGTGGAACGAGGTTCGCCCCCAGCCCGCGGGATCGCAGGAACCCGTCCTCGACCCGCAGGCAGGCAGCCGTGGGACGGAAGTCGCGGGGTTCCTTGCCAGCCCAGACCAGAAGGCTGCGCCCCGTCATCTGCGCCAGCCTGTCAGCCGCCTGCGGGTCGCTGCGGAAGCGCACCGCCTTGTGGCCGCCGAAGATGGCCTGAATCCGGCCACGCTTCCACAGCCGCATCCCGGTGGCAACATGACCGCGCCGATCCTCGCGGAACGCCCGCACCTCGGCTTCCAGCTGGTCCAGCGCCTCTTCCAGAGGGCACAGCCGGTCTCGGCATGGATCATACCAGAGCGGCGCCACGATCATTGCCCCTGCAAACAGCTGTTCCGCTGTCAAACGGCGGGTGCGGCGGGGCAGGGGGGCTTCGTCCTGTGTCAGGCCCCAGCCGGCATAGAAGGGCTGGCCGAAAACCCTGGGGCGATGGCCATGAAGAATCGCCTCGAAACCCAGCTGGCTGGAAACCGTATAAACGGCGCTAGCCGCCGCCAGCAGCCGATGTGGCGACACTGGCGCGGTCAGCAGCGTCACCCGTCCGCCCGCATCGGCCGACCCGAAATGCCCCCTGCGCAGGCCGGCGGCGGTTTCTGGATGGGTGCGGATCACGATCCTTGCATCGGGGTTTTCGGTCAGGGCAGCAGTCAGCATCCGCCTGAATGTCGCTGCCGAGGCCCCGGAGTGGAGGATCGAGGCATCGCCACGCGTCTGGTCCGCCACCAGGATGAAGCCTGGATCGGGCACTGGCAGATCCGGGTCAAAATTGTTGTATTTCGACAAGCCATGATATGTTATCCGCGCTATCAGAGGCGCTGCACGATCCAGAATGTTCGAATCCTGCAAACCGTTCTGAAGGGTGTGCTCCAGCAGCGACGGGTTCCGGCTGTTGAAGTGTATGCCCAGCGGGTCGAAGATCAGGCCAAGTGGCGGCTCGCCCCTGGCCCGGCCAGGGTGGACCGAGCGCAGGAAGGCATCCTCGACCCTTACCAGCGGCAGGCCGTGACGCCGCGCCAGGATCTCGCCGCGCCATGCCGTCGGGCTGCAGCCCCAGACCAGAACCCCATCACCCGGTCGCGGCAGGCCGAAGCGCAATTCGTGCCCGGCCAGATCCAGAACCCTGTGCAGGCGCCGGTCGCGAAGAAAGGACAGGTTCTGGTGCCAGAGCCGCCGAGGAACCCCGCTCAGCAGCCCCTGCGCGCCCACGGCGGATCAGTTGCTGCGGTCGGCGGTGTTGGCAAGGTTCGTCGCCGCCCCCGTGGTTCCGGTGATCGCGCCGAGCACCTTCTGCCAGCGAACGAAGGGCGCTTCCGTCACATACAGCGTGTCGCCATCGCGGATCTGGAAATCGCGCGCCTCGAACAGACCGGTGGGTTCGGTCAGGTTCAGGACATAGACGATGCGCTGGTCGCCGATCAGGTCGTTTCGGCCCAGCACGGCCCGGGCGATGGCTTCGCTTTCGTCGCGCAGGACAAAGACGCCCTTCGGATCGGCCGCATTGGTTGAAAGGCCCCCGACCATGGCAATCGCCTCCAGCGCGGACAGCGTCTCGGATTCGAAATCGACCTTGCTCTGCCCGCCCGTCGCGCCAAGGGCGATGAAGCTGCGGCTGTCTTCCTCGACCACGATCTTGTCGCCCGGGCGCAGGGCGATGTCGTTGGCCGGATTGGCATAGAGATCCTTCAGCCATACCTTGCCGGAATGGTTCCCCCGGGTAAGCCGGATGATCGCGATGTCGGGGTCGATCGCCACGCCCCCCGACCTTGCCAGCATGGCCGCAAGGGTGCGTGTGGCGGCTTCGATCGGGTAGACACCCGGCCCGGCGGCG
Source organism: Tabrizicola sp. YIM 78059 (assembly GCF_004959785.1). Classification (NCBI taxonomy): domain Bacteria; kingdom Pseudomonadati; phylum Pseudomonadota; class Alphaproteobacteria; order Rhodobacterales; family Paracoccaceae; genus Tabrizicola; species Tabrizicola sp. YIM 78059. Next base: position 127,512 of record NZ_SJZH01000008.1, on the reverse strand, counting down.
CGTCCCGCAACCGACACTGTGGCCCCTGCCCCCGCAGCCCGTGCGACGGTGACCTGTGGGTCCGGCGTCTGGCCTTCAAGTTGGCGCGTGATCGCCTGGCGTACGCCCTCTGGCGTCTGGCCGGCGGCTCGGATGCGCCCGGCATAGGGCAGGAAGATATAGCCCTGGCCATCTACCTGAACTTCGCTCAGCGGGGTGACGCGCTGGCCTGTGTTGCCAAGCAGGGGGTCGTCCTTCACATTCTCGAACACCGTGATGGACAGCACGTCGCCTGCGGCAATCGTATCCGACCCCATGAGACCGGCTTTGCGGAAGGCCTCGCTGAAACCGAAGGTCGGCTGCACCGCCGTCGCGCGCGAGACCTCCGGCGTCACCTCGACGACAAAGGCGTTTCCCTTCTTCTCGACCGATCCGGACAGGATCTCGCTCTTGGTCGGGCCGGAACGGGGCAGACCGCAAGATGCAACGACTGCGAACGCCGAAACCAGCCCGAGCGCCTTGATCGTTGAGGAACGGACTCGATTCACTCTGCCACCTCGCAGGATTCTTCGCTGCCTATGGCTGGAAATCTATTCAAGGCGTGATCCTCCCGCCAGATGGGCCTACGGTTTTCATCGCACAACGCGCAACTGTTGCCGGGGTGCCGCTTTTCCATGCAACAGGGCTTCGTAGGGATCGTCTTGCGCCAGCATCATGTCGACAACTTGCCGCAGCAGCGCCCGCCGGCCCCGGGCGGAATAGTAGCCGCCCACGACTTGCGACGTTTCCAGCAGAAATTGGCGATAGTCGCGGTAGGCGCGTGTGTCGGGGCGGTTCGGGGCGGCAAAGAACTCTGCCAGCGGCTGGTCGGAAACGAATTCGGGCTTGTCATAGACGGCAGCCCCGAAACTGCGCAACGGCACCCCGCGCCAAAGTGCCTGCTGCCCGGCGGTGGAATTCACCGTCACGGCGGATCGTGCGTCATTCAGCAATTCCGCCAGCTTGCCTCCACGCACGAAATGGACCCGGTCAGCGATTCCGTGCACGGCGGCAAGACGCCGGATCTCGGGCAACAGCGGTACGCGACCGTCCTCCAGCGGATGGGCCTTGAAGACCAGATGATGATGCCGGGGGGCGCCTGCCGCGAAGCCCCTGATCACCAGATCGATGAAGTCGGTCATGCTGGAAAAGGGCGAATGCGTGCGGAAGCTGGCGTCATGTTCCAGCTGCAGGATCGCGAGGTGATAGGGAAAGCCGCCGCGCCGGATACGGGCTGTCGCTATCCGTCGCTCGAGCCGGTGGAAGGGCATGAGCAGGAAGCGTTTGAGATAAAGCGCGAATTCCTGGCCGACCGTCAGGGCCCGGTGCGGGCGGAAATTGCGGTAGGCGCGGCCGCCCAGTGCGACGAAGCCATGATAGATCGCCCCCCAGAACATGTGTTGGCGCATGTCGCCCCATGTCGCGGGCATGTCGGGCAGGTCGGGATCAACGTTTGAAAGCGCGGCCCGCATCTCGGGCAGCGTCAGATCCATAAGCCGCGAATGTCCGTTCGATCCCCCGCGTTCGTAGGTGATCCAGTAGGGGCGCAGGTAGCCTTCCTCGAACACATGGACGGTCAGGCCCCGCATGCGGGCAATGCGTATCGCCTGGGCATGGACCGGTCTGGTGTCGCCATAAAGCACCAGGTCGGTGATCTGGTGACGGTCGATCAGGCGGGTGCAGGTTTCGGGCCAGGCGGTCTGATCGTCCTTGAAGGGAATGTAGCCTTTGCCAGGCCAGAACACCCTGTCACCAAAGTTGAACCCAACGCGCCAGACCTCTGCCCCTGCGGCGCGAAGGTGCTGGGAAAGGCTGTGGAACCAGGGGCCGTGCGGGCCTTGCAGCAGAAGGAAGCGGCGATTCAGGTTCACGGCGGCCCGGCGGTTAGCGCGATTGTGTCGATCCCTTTCCGCAAGAGCAGCAATCCGGCGCAAGTGCAAGGTTTCTTTGCGGCAAACGGGGCTGGACTTGGGGCATGGCGCAGGCTTAGGTCAGGCAGAAGCGAGGAGACCGGGATGTTCACGGGAATTATCACCGATGTGGGGCGGATCGTCGAGACGAAGGTGACCGGCGACCTGCGGGCGCGGATTGCGACTGGCTATGATGTCGAGGGAATCGACATCGGCGCCTCGATCGCCTGTGACGGGGTTTGCCTGACCGTCGTTGCGCTGGGGGCAGAGCCGGAGGGCTGGTTCGACGTGGAAATCTCGGCCGAAACGGTGTCGAAGACCAATCTTTCGGGCTGGGTGCCGGGCAAGCGGGTGAACCTGGAGCGGGCGCTGAAAGTCGGTGACGAGCTGGGTGGCCACATCGTGTCGGGCCATGTCGATGGGGTGGCCGAGGTGGTGGGCGTTACCCCAGAGGGCGGGTCGCTTCGTGTGCGCCTTCGCGCCCCTGCGGATCTGGCCAGGTTCATCGCGCCAAAAGGATCGGTGGCCCTGAATGGAACCTCGCTGACGGTGAACGAGGTCGAAGGGGCGGAATTCGGCGTGAACCTGATCCCGCACACGCAGGAAGTGACGACCTGGGGCGAGGTCAAGGTCGGGGATCGCGTGAACCTGGAAGTGGACACCATGGCCCGCTATGTGGCGCGCCTGCGCGAGTTCGACTGAGGCCGCCCCCGGGGCTTCGCGCCGACCGTGTCCTGTCGGACAGGCCGGTGTCGAGCTGCCTCATCAAGGGCACCCCGTTGCGACAGAGCGACAGTCCGCTACGCACGATCTGGCTTTCGGCAAACGAAAACGGCGGCCAGCCAAGGCCGCCGTTTTGCAGTGTGGTGAAACGATCAGGCCGCGCGGCCAAGAAGGACGCTGTCCACCTGCTTGGCCGCACCCGCCTCATCCACGCCGGAGACTGCGGCGACTTCGCGGGTAAGCCGTTCCAGGGCGGCCTCGTAAAGCTGACGTTCCGAATAGGACTGTTCGCGCTGGTCATCGGCGCGGTGCAGGTCACGCACGACCTCGGCGATGGACAGCAGGTCGCCCGAATTGATCTTCTGTTCGTACTCCTGCGCGCGGCGCGACCACATGGCGCGCTTGACCTTCGCCTTGCCCTTCAGCGTGTCCAGCGCCTTGGAGACCACATCGGGCGCCGACAGCGGACGCATGCCGATTTCCGCCGCCTTGTGGGTGGGGACGCGCAGCGTCATCTTGTCCTTCTCGAAGGAGATGACGAATAGTTCCAGCTGAATCCCGGCGATCTGCTGTTCCTCGATCGAGATGATCTTGCCCACGCCATGCGCAGGATAGACGACGAAATCGTTGGGACGGAATTCAGGCTTCTTCGGTTTGGTCATTCGGCACATTCCCCAGATCGGAAACCCCTTCCGCAACAAACACCGCGCACCCGGGTACCCCAGCCCTGGTGTGTGGTGTCAGTTTGTCACAAAAGTAGCCGGCCTAGGCACAGTGCTCTAAGCCGTCAGACAGGCTTCCATGCTTGTTTGTAAAGGTTTCATAACACAAATCACGCCCGATTCCAACTGTCGCGGAATCAGGCACCCGCAGGCTAACATGCTGCGATTACTGGAATATCTCTCATCTCACCGATTCGTGGTCACATGGGGCCACGAATCGGACTCCGTTCAGCCGCCGGTGCCCGGAGCTTCCGAGAAATATTTCTCTCGTTTGTTCGGTTCGCCGTCTCGTTCTTCGTGACCCGGCAGCGGATCCTTCTTGGTAACGATCACCGGCCACATCTGCGCGTATTTTCGGTTGAAGGCGACCCATTCCTCCATGTCCGGCTCTGTATCCGGGCGGATCGCGTCGGCAGGGCATTCCGGTTCGCACACGCCGCAGTCGATGCATTCGTCGGGGTGGATGACGAGCATGTTCTCGCCTTCATAGAAACAGTCTACCGGGCAGACCTCGACGCAGTCGGTGTATTTGCAGGCGATGCAGTTGTCGATGACGACATAAGTCATGGGCCGGCCTCGAAGCGGATCGTTTGCATGGCAGTTAGAGCAGGCGCACAGATCATTCAAGCCGGTCCGGCGTCAAGGTCGATATACAGTGTCTGCGCTTCGCTTGCAGGGCCGCGTCGCAGGCCAAGCGCCACGATGCGGATCACCCGGATGCGCGACCCCTGAGGGAAGGTGAGGGTATCGCCTTCGGTCACGTCGCGCCCGGGTCGGGTGACCCGGATGCCGTTCACCCGCACGGCCCCTGCCTCGATCGCCTCGGCGGCCAAGCCGCGCGACCTGAAGAAGCGCGCCTGCCAAAGCCATTTGTCCAGCCGCAGTCTTGCGCTGGCGTCCGGGGTGGGCCTGCCCGAGGGCCCGGCCAATCAGACCTTGCCCTTCAGCGCCAGCAGCGCGGCAAAGGGGTTGTCGGGGTCGATGGGCTTTTCGTTCCGCGGCGGGCGCGCCTCGAAGCTTTTCTGCCGGTCTTCGCGCGGGGGCTTGCCACCCTTGGCTTGCGGGCGGTCACCCTTGGCATGATGCTTCGGACGGTCGCCTTGCGGGCGGTCGCCCTTTGGGCGATCCCCCCGCGGACGGTCGCCTTCCCTGCGTTCGGGTCTGGGGCCGCGTTCGCTGCGCTCGGGGCGCTGGTGGCGGGGCTTCGGTGCCCAGGTGAAGGTGTAGAACACCTCCATTTCCGGCGCGGCCTCGGGTTCCGGCGCGGGTTCGGGCGCCAGGATAGAGACCTCTTCTGGGATCGGGACGCCGGCGGCGATGGCGGCTGCGGCTTCCTCGGAGATCTCGGGCTCTTTCGGTGTTTCGGCGGCCTTGACCTTCGGGCGTTCACCCCTTTCGCCCTTGTAGCCAAGTCCCGCCATGAGGTCGGCGAACTGCTCGAGGGTCATGCCGGTGATCGACAGCATGTCGGGCGTCGCCTCGAAGCCCGCGCGGCTGTCCTTCTGGCGCAGGATGTCGGCCAGGCGTTCCAGCATGTCGATGCGGATCGCGCGGCTGCCTGCCGGGTGATAGCCGGCCAGCGTGTAATGGCTTTTCGGAACCTCGGCCACGTTCGGGATGGTGACAAGGCCCGGCGGTGGCGATTCGGGGAATTCCTGCAGCCCGTTCCACAATGACCAGAGCACCAGCCGCAGCCGGGTGGGCGCGGGTTTCAAAAGCGCGGGCAGGAAGATGGTGAACTGGCCGAAGCGCACCCCGTGCTTGCGCAGGCTGGCGCGGGCCTCCTGGTCCAGCTCCTTGACCTCGGCCGCGACCTGGTCGCGGGGCAGGACGCCCATAGCCTCGGTCAGGCGGAAGGCGAAGCCGCGGGCAAGGCCGGTCAGGCCCTCGTCGCGGGACATGGCGAGCAGCGGTTCGAACTGGGCGGCAACCTTGCGGTCGATGAAATGCTGCAGGCGACGGCGGACCTTCTCAGCGACCTCGGGGCCGGCTTCTTCGTCAACGAAGGCCTCGACGGCCGGTTTCAGCGGTTCGGCGCCCTTGACCAGCTTGCCCACCGCCGTCGTGCCCCACATGAGGCCCCCCTGTTCGGTGAAGTCCAGCTCGGTATCTGGGGCATTGTAGAAGCGGTCGGCGCGCAGGTGGAATTCTGGCTTCAACGCCTGAATTGCGGCCTGCGCCAGCGTGCGCGCTGCATCCGCTGTGGCGCTTGCATCCTGCCGGAAGCGAAAACCTTCCAGACGGCCCGCGTATTCGCCTTCGACCGTCACTTCGCCCTTGTCGTTCACCTCGGCCACGAGGATCTCCTTCTGCTTCAACCGGCGAAGGAGGACACTCGTCCGCCGGTCGACAAATCGTTGGGTCAGCGCCGCATGCAGGGCATCCGACAGGCGGTCTTCTACAGCGCGGGTTTCCTCGCGCCAATGGGTTTCGTCTTCGACCCAGTTTTTCCGCTGGGTGACGTAGGTCCACGTGCGGATATGGGCCAGCCGGCGCGACAGGGTCTCGATGTCGCCTTCTGTCTTGTCGATCCGCTGGATCGCCTTGGCCAGCCAATCCGACGGAATCCGGCCACCGCCAATCCCGCGGCCGACCAGAAACTCGAATATCCGCGCAAGCAGCGTGGTGTGCTCGGCGCCGGAAGAGGAGCGGAAGTCGGGAATCCGGCAAACGTCCCACAGAAGCCGAACGCGCTTGGGCTCGGTCAGCCTGTCCTGCACCTCGGGCAGTGCCGCCAGCGCCTTCAGCGCCAGAAGATCGTCGGCATCCCGCGCGCGGGTCAGCCATTCGTTCGAGGTGGGCTCCTCCAGGCTGCGGATCAGCCGCTCGGCACTGCCGAAGTCGAGCGATTCGTTGCGCCAGTGCAGTTTCCTGACCGGGGCAAAGCGGTGGGTCTCGATCGCCTCGACCAGATCTTCGTCGAACGGCCGCGCCTCGCCGGTGACGCCGAAGGTGCCGTCCTCGGTGTGCCGACCGGCGCGGCCGGCGATCTGGGCCAGTTCCTGCGGGTAAAGCGGGCGCATCCGGCGGCCGTCGAACTTCGACGTGGCGGCAAAGGCCGCGTGCTTGATGTCGAGGTTCAGCCCCATGCCGATGGCGTCGGTGGCAACCAGATAATCCACGTCGCCGTTCTGGTACATCGCCACCTGAGCGTTGCGTGTGCGCGGGGACAGCGCCCCCATCACCACAGCGCAACCGCCCTTCTGGCGCCGGATCAGCTCTGCGATGGCATAGACGTTCTCGACGGAAAAGCCGACGATGGCCGACCGCGCGGGCATCCGGCTGATCTTCTTCGACCCCGCATAGCGCAGGGTGGACATCCGTTCGCGCTTCAGGAACGTCACGTGCGGGACGAGGCCCGCAATAGCCCCCCGCATGGTGTCTGAACCGAGGAAAAGCGTCTCGTTCAGCCCCCGCGCGCGCAGAAGCCGGTCGGTGAAGACATGGCCGCGTTCGGGGTCGGCGCAAAGCTGGATCTCGTCCACTGCGACAAAATCGGCGCCGATGTCCAATGGCATCGCCTCGGTGGTGCATACCCAGTATTGCGTGCGGTCGGGCACGATACGTTCCTCGCCCGTGACCAGCGCCACCACCGAGGGGCCGACGCGGGCGACGATGCGATCATAGACCTCGCGTGCCAGGAGTCGCAGCGGCAGGCCGATGACACCGGTGCGGTGCGCCAGCATCCGTTCAATCGCGTGATGGGTCTTCCCGGTGTTCGTCGGCCCGAGGACCGCCGTCACCCGCCGCGGGGCGTCCATGGATCAAAGCTCCTGGCCCGTCTGCTGGGCTTCCAGCCGTTTAACGCCTTCTGCCGCGCCCGCAAGATGCGGATGGATGGCCAGGGCGGCCCTGTAGGCTGCAAGCGCCCGTTCGGGTTGTCCCGTTTCTTCCAGAATGGTCGCAAGCCCCGAGAGCGCCCCGAAATGCCGGGGGTTCAGCGCAAGGGTCCGGGCGATGTCGTAGAGGGCGGGTCCGAATTCGCCGGCCTGGTAGAAGGCCGTCGCCCGCGCATTCCAGCCTTCGGCAAAGCCGGGATCATGGTCGATGATTGCGGTGAAGTGTTCGATCGCCTGGGTGGTGTCGCCCATCGCCAGCGCGTCGCGGCCGCGCTGCAGCAGAAGGTCAAGCGCCGCCGAGCCCGATTTCGACCATTCGATGCGGATTTCCTTCTCGATCCGGCCCGCTGCCGCACCGTCGGCCGATTGAAGCCGGGCGAGCAGATCGTCCAGCCTCGACATGTCCTGCGACGCTGCAAGGGTGCAGGACAGGAAAAGCGGCACAAGTGCCGCAACGATACGATTGAGAAGTCTTGCCCGGACACCCATAACGGGAAGGTAATCGATCCGCGCCAGATTGCCAGTGGCGTCGGGGTCACGAAGGAGAGACTTGCATGAGCGAAATGATCGACGCGGCGGTGAAGGCCCTTTCCGCCAGGCTTGGGGGCCGGTTTGACGGGGTGGCAAAATTCGTGATCCCTGGCGAAGGTGCCATCATGCTGGACGCCAACGGCGTGCGCGCCGGAGATGAGGAGGCCGATGTGACCCTTACGGCTGATGCAGAGGTCTTCCGTTCGATTCTCGAAGGCAGCACCAATCCGACCATGGCCTTCATGACCGGCAAGCTGAAGGTCGATGGCAGCATGGGCATGGCGATGAAGCTTGGTTCGGTGCTGGGGTGACGCCCGCACCTTTTCATGCCGCGCTGGCCGAGGGACCACCCGGGCCCTCGGTCGTCTGGCTGATGTCGGGGGCCGTGCGCATCCGTGTGGCCTGGTGGAAGGCGGGCGACAAGGGAACGGTGCTATTGCTTCCAGGAAGGACCGAATGCATCGAGAAATACGGTCGCGCTGCGGGCGATCTGGTCGCGCGGGGCTTTTCCGTCATCACGCTTGACTGGCGCGGACAGGGTCTTGCCGACCGGGCGCTGCCCGACCGTATGGTGGGCCATGTCGACGACTTTGCCGAATATCAGCAGGATCTGGATGCGATGTTCGCCCAGGCCCGGGCTGCGGCCTTGCCCGAGCCCTACTACATGCTTTCCCATTCGATGGGGGGCTGCATTGGCCTGCGCGGGCTGATTCGGGGGCTTCCGGTCAAGGCTGCCGTCTTTTCGGCGCCGATGTGGGGCATCGCCATGGCCGCCTGGCTGCGCCCCATGGCTTCGGTCGTGGCGGCGGTGGCACGGCCGCTTGGTCTGGCACATCGCTATGCTCCGACCACGGGGGGGGAGTGCTACCTGTTGCAGGTGCCCTTCGAGGGCAATGTCCTGACCACTGACCGCGAAATGTGGAACTACATGCGCCGCCAGGTTGCCGAGGTGCACGATCTGGCGCTGGGCGGGCCATCGCTTGCGTGGCTGGGGGCGGCGCTGCGGGAATGCTCTGCGCTTGCCGCGCTGCCCGCGCCGAAAACGCCGGCGATCTGCGCGCTTGGCACGGCCGAGAAGGTGGTGGACGTGGCCCCGGTGCATGTGCGGATGGCCGGATGGCCGAACGGGCAGCTGGACCTTTACCCGGGGGCAGAACACGAAATCATGATGGAAGGCCCCGCAACCCGCGCCCGGTTCTTCGATCGTGCCGCCGCTCTGTTTCAGGCGCACCGCGAATAGGGACGCGGCTGATCGCTCTTGTTGCAACGGTCTTTGCAGGGGCGCAGCAAAGAGCGATCGAAGGAATGCGACGGCGGTGCCGGGATCTACCTTGCGTCGAGCTTTCGCTCGATCTCGGCCAGCCGCGCCAGCACCTTTTCCTCGAAGGCATGGGTTTCCTCGCGCGTTTCTTCCGACGCGGCTTCCTGCATCGAATTCACGATCAGACCGACGATCAGGTTCATCACTGCGAAGGTGGTCATCAGGATGAAGGGCACGAAGAAGGCCCAGGCATGAGGATAGACCTCCATCACCGGCCGCACGATCCCCATCGACCAGGACTCCAGCGTCATGATCTGGAACAGCGAATAGGCGCTGGCGCCCAGGCTGCCGAACCAGTCGGGGAAGCTGGCGGCGAAAAGCTTGGTCGCGATCACCGCAGCGATGTAGTAGATCAGAAGGATCAGCAGGAACACCGACCCCATCCCCGGCAGTGCGCGGCCAAGGCCATTGACCACGCGCCGCAACGAAGGAACAGCCGAGACCACCCGCAAAACCCGCAGGATGCGCAGGGCCCGCAGCACGGAAAAGCCGGCCCCCGCCGGCGCCAGCGATATGCCGACGATCACGAAGTCGAAAAGGTTCCAGCCAGAGCGGAAGAACCGCAGCCCCTGGGCGTAAAGCCGCGCGGCGAGTTCCGCCACGAAGATCGCAAGGCAGGCCTGATCGAGCCGGACCAGAAGCAGGCCCGCGCGGTCCATCACGGGCGGAAATGTCTCCAGCCCCAGGACGACGGCGTTCACCAGGATCACCCCGATGAGGAAACGGGTGACGTCGGGGCGGTCTAGAAACTGTCCGACAGCTGCGCGTGTGAACATCTGGGCCTTCCGGTCTGAAGTCTTGTCGCGCCGCATATGGAGTGCCCCTCGTGCGCCGTCCAGACCCCGCCCGACAGAGTCGTGGTTCAAAACGCGTCGGGCCTGGCCTCGCGCGCCATGTGGTCCAGCACGGCGTTCACGAACTTCGGCTCCCTGCCATCGGGGAAGAAGGCCTTGGCCACATCCACATATTCGGTAATCGCCACCTTGGGCGGGGTTGCCATGTCCACCAATTCCGCCCCTGCGGCGCGGAACAGCGCGCGCAGGACCGGGTCGATGCGGTCGATCGGCCAGGTCGCCACCAGGGCGCGGTCGGTCATCTGGTCGATCTTCGCTTGCCAGTTGACCGCCGATCCGACGACGGCGCGGAAATGATCCACGTCACCTTCGGCAAATTCGCCTTCCTCGTAGGTCGCGCCGAAACGATGCGTTTCGAACTCGCGCGTCACGGCCTCGACCGTCTGGCCGGAGGCTTCCATCTGGAACAGCGCCTGCACGGCATAAAGCCGGGCTGCGGATTTCATCTGGCGCTTGTCAGTATTCATGCGCGAAAGCCGATCCCCTTGGTCTTCCCGGCCCATTTGCGCGAAAGGGCGATCAGGTGCAAGGCCGCGGCGGCAGCACCGCCGCCCTTGTTCTGGCCGAAAGGGTCGGCACGCACTTCGGCCTGGGCACGGTTTTCCACCGTCAGGATCCCGTTGCCGATGCAGGCGCCCTGCAAGCCCAGAAGGCTGAGCGCACGGCTGCTGTCATTGCAGACCGTATCGTAATGCGTGGTCTCACCCCGGATCACGCAGCCAAGCGCGACATATCCGTCGTATTCGGCCAGCCGTTCTGCCATGGCGATGGCAGAAGGGATCTCAAGCGCGCCGGGCACCTCGACCTGATCGACCTCGGCCCCGCATTTTTCGGCGATGGCGCGGGCTCCCGTGACCAGGTTGTCGGCGATGTCCTTGTAATAGGGCGCCACGACGATCAAGAGCTTCACGGGCTTGTCGAAGGCAGGAAGCGGCAGGGTGTAATGGGTTTCGGCGGTGGCCATGGGCTATTCCTTGATCGGGCGGGTGCCCGCGATGGTCAGGTCATAGCCTTCCAGCCCGATCAGCTTCGGCGCCTTGGAATTGGTAACCAGGGTGATCTTCCGCAGCCCCAGCGAGGAAAGGATCTGCGCTCCGATCCCGTACTGCCGCAGCGTCTGGGGCGAATGTTCCCCTTCTTCGACCATCTTCATCGTCGTGTCGCGCAACAGGACAACTGCGCCGCGCCCCTCGGCCGCGATGATGCGCATTGCCGCGGGCAGGTCGCTGCCCTCGCCCAGGCCCAGCACGTCCTCAAGCGGGTTCAGCGCGTGGACGCGCACCAGCACGGGGTCGGGTGTGCTCAGATCGCCCTTGCTGAGCACCACATGGTCGGCGCCCTGCAATTCGTCGGTGAAGATGCGCATCAGCCAGTCGCCGCCGTGGATCGAACTGACCGACCGGACCGAACGTTCCTTGACCAGATTGTCGTGCTTGCGGCGGTAGGCGATCAAGTCGCTGATCGTGCCGATCTTCAGCCCGTGCTTCTGGCCGAACTGGATCAGGTCCGGCAGGCGCGCCATCGTGCCGTCGTCGTTCATCACCTCGCAGATCACGCCAGAGGGGTTCAGCCCCGCGAGCCGTGCCACGTCCACTGCGGCCTCGGTATGGCCCGCGCGCACCAGAACCCCGCCATCCCGTGCACGCAACGGGAAGATGTGGCCGGGGCTGGCGATGTCGGCCGGCCCCTTGGTCGGGTCGATTGCCACGCTGACCGTGCGCGCCCGGTCGGCGGCCGAGATGCCGGTGGCAATACCTTCCACCGCCTCGATCGATATGGTGAAGGCCGAGGAATGCCGGCTGGAATTCTTGCGGTCCATCAGCTCTAGGCCCAGCTGATCGACACGTTCGGAGGTCAGAGCCAGGCAGATCAGCCCGCGGCCATGTGTGGCCATGAAATTTATCGCCGACGGCGTGCACATCTGCGCCGGGATCACCAGGTCGCCCTCGTTTTCGCGGTCCTCGTGATCGACCAGGATGAACATGCGCCCGTTGCGGGCGTCCTCAATGATGTCCTCGATCGAGGAGATGGCGTCGGAGTATCTGGACATGGGCGGTGCCTCACAAGCTGGTTCTGCCCATCTATCGTGGCCCGGGCGCAAAGGCCAGAGGGTGCCCGGCTCAGATCCGTGCAGCCAGGACGGTCAGGCAGGCGGCTTCGGCCAGTTGCTGCGCGGCGCCAAGGATGTCGCCGGTCTGGCCGCCAATACGCGCCCTGGCGGAAAGCGCGAGCCAGAGACAGACCGCAGCAGCAGCGGCCAACATCGGCAGAGCGGAAAGCCCGGCAAGGATGAAGGCAATGCCCCCGCCCATGGCCAACCCTATCAGCGCCCCGCCCCAGGAGGGGCGACCCGTCGCATGGCTGAGGCCCTGGCCACGCGCATTGGGCAACCCCGCCATGATCGCCGCCATCGGCACCCGGCTCAGCGCGCCAACAGTCACCAGCGCGGACCAATGCTGCCCGTGCAGAAGAATCGCCGTCAGGGCCGACCAGCGGGCGAGGGTCACCAGCACAACCGCCAGCACACCGTAGCTGCCGACGCGGCTGTCCTTCATGATTTCCAGCCGCCGTTCGCGTGTCCAGCCGCCGAAAAGACCGTCGGCCGTGTCGGACAGGCCGTCCTCGTGCAATCCCCCGGTCAGCATAGCAGCGAAGGCAAGGACCATCGCCGCCGTTACCCCCGGCGTTACCCCCAGCCACATTGCCGCGTCCGCCAGTGCGGCCGCCAGCGCCCCCAGAACTGCACCGACAAGCGGCCAGGCCCAGGCGGACCGCGCCCCTGTGCCCCGGTGGTCTGGAAGCGGAAGGCGGGAGAGAAGGGCGAAGGCCGACAGAAGATCGGGCAGCAGACGTGCCGGAATGTCGCGAATGCTGGACAATTGGGCCCTTCCCGGCTGGCAATCACAAGGGCCATGGGGTAGCCCCATCCGCATCCTGGATCAACTGCCGAGATGACGATGACCTTCCAGACCCTTGCCGAACTGCGTGCCCTTCTGTCCGATCTGCCGATGCCCGATCCGGCGGCCATCGCAGCGGCCGAGGCGCGGAACGGACAGTTGACCAAGCCGCCGGGGGCGCTGGGTCGACTGGAGAAGCTTGCGGTGTGGATGGCAGGCTGGCAGGGGACCGAAAAACCCCGTGCTGACCGGCCGCAGATCGCGATATTTGCCGGAAATCATGGTGTTGCCGCCAAGGGTGTTTCCGCCTTTCCGGCCGAAGTCACCGTGCAGATGGTGGCCAACTTCACCCACGGTGGTGCGGCAATCAACCAGCTGGCCAAGGCTTTCGGGGCAAGGCTGGACGTCCATGCGCTTGACCTGGACCACCCGACCGGCGATTTCACCGAAGGCCCGGCGATGACCGAGGCCGAGGTCGTCGCTGCCCTGCGCAAGGGGTTCGAGGCGGTCGATCCGCAGGCCGATCTTTTCGTTGCTGGCGAGATGGGCATCGGCAACACCACCTCTGCCGCCGCAATCGCCACGGCTCTTTACGGCGGTACTGGCTGGGCTGGTCGCGGCACCGGGGTCGATGATGCGGGCCTGCGCCGGAAGGAGGCTGCCATAGCAGCAGGGGTGGAGCGGAACCGCGCGCTTCTGGGCGATCCGCTTCAGGTGCTGCGTGCCCTGGGAGGGCGGGAAATCGCGGCGATGGCCGGGGCGATCCTGGGTGCGCGCATGGCGCGGGTGCCGGTGATCCTGGACGGATTCATCGCCTGCGCGGCCGCGGCGGTTCTGGACCGGGCCGCGCCTGGGGCGCTCGACCATTGCATCGCCGGCCATCAGAGTGCAGAGGGCGCCCATGCCCGCCTGCTGGAAAAGCTGGGAAAGGAGCCGCTGCTGGCGCTCGGTTTGCGGCTGGGCGAAGGTTCCGGCGCGGCGCTGGCGATCGGTGTGGTCAAGGGGGCGGTTGCCTGCCATTCCGGCATGGCGACCTTTGCCGAGGCGGGCGTGGCTGGGGGGGGATGAGGACGCGCACGTCGGTGACTTCGTCACTCCTCGCCCGGCGTCCGAAGGATGGCGCCGCGAGGCGGCGAGGCCGTCTGTTCAGGTCTTGGGCATCTTCAGCGAAAGAAGCTTGCCGCCTTTCTGGTAGCGCACCTCGGTTTCAGTGATCGCCATGATCGTGCCACCATCAATCTTGTCGCCCACCTTCACCTTCTTGTAGCGCCCGTTCGACTGCCGGATCAGAGCTGTGCGGCGTGAGTCGGTGCCGTATGTCCCGATCAGGTTGAGTTTCGAAAGGTTGATCGCCTTGGTGTAGGTGGCCTGCTTTGCAACATTGGCCTTGGTCGGAATCTTCGGGGCAGCGACCACGATTTCGGGTTCGTCGACCTCCTCAAGTTCTTCGGGTTTCAGGGCGGGGGCGGGGGCTGCTGCCGCTGTAACGATGACCTCGGGTTCCGGCTGCAGTTGGGGCTCGCGGACGGCAGCTGCCACTGCGGCTTCGACTGCCCGGCTCAGGTCGCGGGGGCGGTCTTGCGGGCGCTTCGAGATCGCAACGATAGACGGGTTCTCTGCCTCCATCGCGGCAGCGGCGGCAAGCCGCGCTTCGGCTTGGGCTGCCAAAGAGGCGGCCTGAGCACCAAGATCGACCTCTGCCTCAGCTTCCTCTGGGCGGGCGGCAGAGCCAGCGGCCAGCACGGCATCAGGGCGGGGCAGGGGGCGCGTGCTTGCGAAGTCGCTTGCCGATTCGGTGACAAGTGCGGCGCCGTCGTCTGTCGCCGGCACAAGCCCCTCCGGCCGCGCGCGCGGGCGGAACCCGGCCAGTGACGGGTCGGAAGGCGCCGGTTCGACCGCCGGCTCTTCGACCGTTGCGACCAGCGACGCATCGGCTGGCGAAGTCGTGTCCTGCCCTTCGGTCGCAGCCACGGGTTCCGCAGCTGCGGCGGCAGCCGCCAGGGCAGCGGCAGCCGCGGCCTCGCTGCGGGGCGGCGGCACGCGCGGCGGCTTTCCGGCGATCAGCATCACGCCGTCAGGGCTGAGAATGCCTTCGGGCGTCGGTTTCAGCAGGCCGTCCGGGCCGAACTGGTAGACGGTGCCGAAGGCGGGTGGCGGCATGGGGCGGTCGGGCGCCGCGTCTGCCGTGACCGCCGGTGCCGGAAGCGCCAGCGCATCCAGGGCCGGGGGCGGCGCGTCCATGGCGGAAAGGAAGATCTCGTCCTGGTCTTCGGCAGGGGCCTGCGCGGCCGTAAGGTCGGTCGCGACTGCCGTGGTCGGTGCGGGTTCCGGGGCCGTTGCCGGTGCGGCCGCTGGGGCCACAGTGTCCGGTTCCGGCTCTGCGGCTGCCAGCGCTGCCTGTGCAGGTGAGGGGGCGACATCGGTTGCGACGGTGTCCTCAGGCAGATCGGCACCGGGGGCATCGGTCGGTTGCCCGTCCCCTGCAATGTTCACCGGCAGGGCTTCGGTCGCCGGTCCTGCGGTTGCAGCCGTGAGATTGGTCTGAGGATCGGTGCTGGTCTGGGAGGGGGCAAGCTCTGCCGGATCCTGGAGGTCGGCGAGCATCTCTTCATCAACGCCCGGCGTTGCATCAAGGCTGGCCAGGGCCGGATCACTTTCTGGCGCGTCGTTGCGCGCGAGGTAGAAGGACGACCACGCTGCTACAAGGGCGAGGAAGATCAGAAGCAGCGCCACCAGCACCATGAACACTACGCCCGACCGGCTCTTGGGCGGAGCGGCAGTGCCGAAGGTGCCGCCCGGTCGGGCAGGCGACTTGACCGTGGTCGGGCCAGACGTGGTGGCGATGGCTGCGGCATCGGGCATGCCGGCCTTCCCTTTCGGCCTCGCCCGCGTGCCCGGGATCGTGGGCGAGGTAACAGGTGCCGAAAGCCCCTTGATGCCAGCCGGCCTGGGGATCGGTTGGCCTAGCCTTGCGCCCGGCGCTGGCGGGCGAGCGGTTCCGGTTTCGTTGCGCGTGGCGGCGCCCACCGGTGCGGCTGCGCCGCTGCCACCCGCGCGGCGACTGGCGAAAGCCACCATCGCCACCGTGGACGATGCAGGGGGGATGTCGTCTTCCACGGGTTCTGCCCGGCCCGGTGCCGGCTTCAGGCCGGCCGGCATGGGTGGGATATCGTCGGCTTCCGGGAAGGCGGAGGTATCCGTCACATGGGCAAAGGGTGCCTCTTCCATCTCGGGCTGCGAGACGGGCGCGTCCGTTGCCGGGGGGATGGTGTCAGGCGTCGCAGTGCCGGTGGGCGGTTCTTCTCGCTCCAGTTCCCGCAGCAGAGACTCGGGCAGGGCGTCGTCATCGGCGGCCTCGGCGCCCTTGTCCACAGCATCCGGTGCCGGGCCGGCCTTTTCGGAAACTGCGGCTTCGGTCGCAGGCGGGCTCGCCGGGTGCGGTGTCGGAACCTCTGGCAAGTCGGCGTTCAGCGCCTCTTCCAGGCCCGGAAGCGGTTCTTCGTCAGGGTCCGCAGCGGTGGCGGCAACGGCGGGCGTGGCGGGTGGCTCTGCCAGCGTTTCCGGCGGCGTCTGTGACGCCGGTTCGGGCTCTTCCTCCGGGGGGGAGGCATCTGCCACGGGTTCCGTTACAGGCACCTCGCGTGAGGCAGAGAGCAGGTCGCGTTGCAGAATCGTTACCGGCTCTCGATCCCGATCGACGCTTTCGCCGGGGGGAAGAACGGTGTCGGCGGCGACGGTCTGGCCGAACCAGGGCTCGCCGACAAACTTGCCCTCTTCGGGGATGGCGACGAAGGAAACCGGATTCAGCCGATGCTGGACGGCGAAGGCCTCGGCCTCTTCAAGCGTTTCGCGTGCGACGACGGCGACCTTGACGGTTGCCCCCTTGCCCGACCAGTCGAAGACCAGATCCTCGACCGCATAGGGGGTGCGCCCTTCCAGCGCCGCGGCGATCTGGCGGCGCTTGTCGTTGCGGCTGGGGCCAGGGGCCTCGATCTCGGTGTAAAGGATCTGGCTGTTCGGGAGGATGATCTTTGTCGCAAAGCCGATCGGCGACAGGCCAAGCGCGGTGCGGCGCAGATAATCCAGCGCGTCAGCCATGTCGGGGGCGTCGAAGGCGACTTCGCCGATGGAAAGCCAGCCCTTCGGCGTCCGATGCAGCAGCGCTATGGCGTCGCGGGTCAGGTCAAGTGCGAATGTCGGTTTCATGGGGCCGGGTCTAACACGGAAAATCTGCGTGCGGGAACGTGTTCCGCCGCGTTGCCGCACAACTACAGCAGCTTTTTGCCGAAAGAAAGGAAAACGGCCAAGGATCCGCTTGCGGCCTGCGTCACAACTCCGAAATCTAGCGCCAGTCAAAGGAGTAGACCGATGCGCCTTGTTCAAGCCATGATCCTGTCCGCCGCCCTGGCCCTGCCCCTGTCTGGCCCGGGGGCTGCCGAGGAGGCAAAGGCCCCCAGGATCGTCGTGACGGCAACCGGGACGGTCGAGGTGGCCCCGGACATGGCCACGCTGACCATCGGCGTCACCACCCAGGGCGACACGGCCGCCGCCGCGCTTGCCGCCAACAGCGCCTCGGTCGAGGCAGTCATGGCCCGTCTGGCCGCCACCGGTGTCGAGGCGCGCGACATGCAGACGTCGAACCTGTCACTTTATCCCAACTGGTCGGGTACTGAAGGCATGGCGCCCACCATCGCGAATTATGTCGCCTCGAACCAGGTGACGATCCGAATCCGCAAGCTTGATGCGCTTGGGGCGATCCTGGACGCCGCGGTTGCCGACGGCGCCAACACGCTGAACGGTCTGGCCTTCGGGCTGGCCGATCCCGACCCGCTGCTGGACGAAGCCCGCAAGAAGGCCGTGGCCGCGGCGCGCGCGCGGGCCGAGCTTCTGGCTGCCGCAGCCGGGGTGACGCTGGGCCCCATCGTCCAGATCAGCGAGGGCGGCAGCTGGAGCGAGCCCGTGCCCATGTATCGCGCAGAGGTGGCGGCCGCACCGGTGCCGGTCGCCGGGGGAGAGGTTGGTCTATCCGCGACGGTGACCATCCAGTACGAAATCTCTCGGTAATCGCCGGCCCAAGCGACGAGATTCGCAACAGTTCCGCCGTTTGGGCCTTATTTTGCCCAAGTCTGCAAGCAGTGATCCTGCAGGCAACGACAGTGGCAAGGCAGGGGAATGGTGCGCGCGGCGTTCAGGATGCTGGTTTTCGGCGCCATCCTTCTGGCGGCCCTGGCCTTTGTCGTCCTGCGCCCGCGCATGTTCGAGGCCATCCTGCCTGACTCGGCGATCACCTTTCTGGAAGGGCTGACCGGGCCGGGCGCGGCCGGCGCGCCGCGCAACGCCGGTCAGTCGCCGGCCGATTACCTAGAGGACGGCGCAGAGGGACTGCTGGCGCAGGGGCCGATCGCCGCAGGGCCGGGCAACAGCCCCGTCTTCATCCGCGATGCCGTGACCGGCTACTCCGTGCGACTGGCAACGGGTGTCCCGGCAGAAATCACAACGATCCGCCCCATTCTGGGGTGTCGTCTGACCCCCCCTCAACCCGGCAGCATCGTCGGCCATGTGGTCGCCGGCAGCAGCGGCGTTGCCACGGCTCTGGCAACCTACAACGATACGCATCTTGCAGCCGAAGTGCAGGTCTTCGTGGACCATTACCGCAGGACCGGCATGGCAGATCCCGCGCAGGCCTCCGCCCCGGCCTACGAGGCTTATGATGTGGCCGTTACCGAGACGCGAGCCCCGGTCTATCTGGTGCTGGAAAGCGGGACCGGCAACCGGTTGTGGAACATCCACCTCGCCGAAGGCGCGCGGATCGAACGGGTTGTGCTGCTGGGTGCGGATCAGGCCGGGGTTGCCAATCTTGATCCGGTCGTGCCGGTCGAGGTTCTGCTGAACGGCGGCCTGCGCGCGTGCGACATCGAGCCGGCCTATGTGCTGAATCCGGGGCACCGCCTCTATCAGGATCTCGCCAGCGGCTCGTCCACGGCGGCCGAGGCAGACCAGCGAGTTGCCGCGCAACTGGAAGCGGCCATGCGGTACGACACATGGTTTCATGACAGTTTCGGCGTGAAGGCGGGCGAAAGCCGGATCGGTTATGCGGCAGGCACGATCTCGATCATCGGTCCGGTGCCGGGTGCGGGCGAACCCAAGGCGGTTTCCGCCCCGATCCTTGGCGCCAAGGTGCGAATGACCCGCGACATCTATCTGGAAATCGCAGGCCAGGTGCCGGAGGGCGAGGATTTTGCCTCGCGCGTCCGCGCCATCGCCACCGCCTTTGCCTTCGGTGATCTGACAAATCTTCGACAGGGGGCACGGTTCTGATGCTGCGCCTGGTGATCTCGACCGGGCTGCTGCTCATGGCCGCAGGATTCGGCGCTGCCGGCTGGCAGTTCTGGCAAGGGATCGACCCCGGCAATCCCGGCATGGCCACAGAACGCGCCAATAGCGCCGATACAGGCCAGCCTTGGCTGATCTCTGCCACGGGCACCCCGGTTTCCCGGCTGGAAGCCGAAGCATACCTGGCGCAAGAGCGTCTGGTGCCGGCGCGACGCGCGACGCTGACCCTGAAGGCCAACCTGGCCGCCCTGCTTTCCCAAGGCGAGAAGCTTCCGGAGGAGCCCTATCTTCAGGTTCTGGCCGACATCCGTGCCCCGGTGCTTGCCCGGTCCCTTTGTGCCGTGCTGACCGAACGTATCGCCGCAGACTGCGCCGTCGATTCCGCCCGGGTGGTCGAGGGCAGCGTCGATCCTTTGCAGGGAACGGCGGCATTTCGGATCGAACTTGTCTACCGTCTCAAGCCCCAGGACCAGGAGATGCCGGATCCTGCCAGCCATGTCCTGAATCAGCGCGCTGTCGAGCTGGAGATTGCCGACAACGCTGCGGGGGCGGCCGAAGCAGCCCTTGGCAACGCGATCGACGTTGCTACGATTGCTTGCAACAATGCCGGCAAGTCCTGCCGGCTGCTGCGGATCGACCTTGATCTTCTGGCGGCATCGGGGCGCGCACATATCGCCTGGCTGGCCCCGATGCCAGCGGGGATGTCGGTTGCCCCGCCGCTCGGCCCCCTGGTCGGACACTGAGCGGCGGGAAGGGGGCCTCAGGCCGTTGCCTTTGCCAGGGCTTGATCCAGATCGGCAATGATGTCGCGCACGTCCTCGATCCCGATCGAGACCCGCACCACATCCGGTGCCGCGCCGGCCTTGACCTGCGCCTCGGGCGTCAGCTGGCGGTGCGTCGTCGAGGCCGAATGGATGATCAGGCTGCGCGTGTCGCCCAGGTTCGCGACATGGCTGAACAGCTTCACATTGTCGATCAGCCTGACGCAGGCCTCATAGCCGCCCTTCACGCTGAAGGTGAACAGCGCGCCGGGCCCCTTTGGCGTGATCTTCTGCGCCAGGTGATAGTAGGGCGAGGACTTCAGCCCCGGCCAGGTGACCGTACCGATCCGCGGATCCTGCTCCAGCCATTCGGCGACGATCTTCGCGTTCTCGACATGGCGCTGCATTCGCAGGGCTAGCGTCTCGATTCCCATCAGCGTGTAATGTGCCCCCTGCGGATTCATGGTCATGCCGAGGTCGCGCAGCCCGATGGCGATGGAGTGGAAGGTGAAGGCCATGTTGCCGAGCGTCGGGTGGAAGACGAGGCCGTGGTAGGCCGGCTCGGGCTGCGAGAGCGAGGGGAACTTGTCGTCCTTCGACCAGTCGAACTTGCCAGAATCCACGACGATCCCGCCGGTGACCGTGCCGTTGCCGGTCAGATACTTGGTGGCCGAATGGACGACGAGCGTCGCGCCATGTTCGATCGGGCGGCACAGGTAGGGGCTGGCGGTGGTGTTGTCCACGATCAGCGGGATATGGGCCTGGTTCGCCACCCGAGCGATGGCGGGCAGGTCGCTGATCGCGCCGCCGGGGTTGCAGATCGTTTCGCAGAAAAGCGCGCGGGTATCGGCGTCGATCGCAGCTTCGATCGCCTTGGGGTCATCGAAATCGACGAATTTCGCCGACCAGCCGAACTTGCGGATCGTGTTGGAGAACTGCTGGATCGTGCCGCCGTACAGCTTGGTTGACGCCACGATGTTGCGCCCCGGCTGCATCAGCGGGAACAGTGCCATGATCTGCGCGGCATGGCCAGACGAGCAGGCAATGGCACCCGCCCCGCCTTCTAGCGCCGCAACGCGGTTGGCCAGCGCTGAAACTGTCGGGTTGGTCAGGCGCGAATAGATGTATCCCACTTCCTGAAGGTTGAAGAGTTTGGCCGCGTGGTCCGCATCGCGGAAGACGTAGGCCGTGGTCTGATAGATCGGCACCTGCCGCGCGCCGGTCGCGGGGTCGGGCTCTGCCCCGGCGTGAATGGCAAGGGTTTCAAAGCCAAGGGGTCTTTCGGTCATGGGTCATCCCTCCGTGTTCGGACGGCAGGGTAGGGGAGGATGCGGGGTCTGGCAACGGGGCACGCCGGCGCGAGGTACCCCGCCGAATGTTCCTGCCACGGGCCGCCTTCGGCCTTGCCGCGACGGGCCGAAGGGTGTCCATGCAGGTGCGGCGAAGGCCGTTCGGCTCAGCGCACCGGGCTGCGATAGGTCATTCGGCGGACCGAGCCGGTCTTGGATCGCATCAGGATCGTCTCCAGCGTCACCCAGCCGGGTTCGCGCTTGATGCCCGCCAGCAACGAGCCATTCGTCACCCCCGTTGCGGCGAAGATCACGTCGGATTTCACCAGATCGTCGCGGGTATAGACGCGGTCCAGGTTGGTGATTCCGGCCTTGCGGGCGCGGGCGCGTTCGTCGTCGTTGCGGAACAATAGCTTGCCGTAGAACTGCCCGCCCATGCATTTCAGTGCCGCGGCCGCAAGCACCCCTTCCGGTGCGCCGCCCGAGCCCATGTACATGTCAATGCCGGTGATTTCGGGTTCGGCGCAGTGCATGACGCCCGCCACGTCGCCATCGGTGATCAGCCGGATCGCCGCGCCGGTGGATCGGACCTCGGCGATCAGATCCTCGTGCCGGGGGCGGTCGAGGATGCAGACGGTGATATCCTCGGTCGAGCAGCCCTTGGCGGCGGCAAGGGCCGAGACGCGTTCAGAGGGGCTTTGCGCCAGCGTCACCGTGCCTGGCTTGTGGCCGGGGCCGATGGCCAGCTTTTCCATGTAGACATCGGGCGCGTGCAGCAGCGTGCCGCGCGGCGCCATGGCGATGACGGTCAGCGCGTTCGGCATGTCCTTGGCGGTGAGGGTCGTGCCTTCCAGCGGGTCCAGCGCGATATCCACCGCCGGGCCGTTGCCGGTGCCGACCTCTTCGCCGATGTAAAGCATCGGGGCCTCGTCGCGCTCGCCCTCGCCGATGACGACGACACCCTTGATGTCCAGAAGGTTCAGCTGGTCGCGCATCGCGTTGACGGCGGCCTGATCGGCGGCCTTTTCGTCGCCGCGGCCGATGAAGCGCGCTGAGGCGAGGGCGGCGGCTTCCGACACCCGGGCGAGGCCCAGCGATAGAAGCCGGTCCTGGAATTGCGATTTCTCTGACATGCTTGCCCCCTCCGGCCTTGTTCCGTCTGCTCTAGCGGCGGGTGGATCGGGCGGCAAGGATGGTGACGCTAACGGACGTCAGGGGCCGAGGGAAATCTGGTCGCGGCGGGCAAGGACACCGGCGTAGCAGGCGTCGAGGGCTTCGGCCATGGCGCGGTCGGCGGCGGCGGCGCGGTCATGGCGCGGGCGGATCAGGGTGAGGAGGCCGCGGTCAGAGGCGGCGAATTCGGCCGGGTTGAGCGCATCGGAAAAGGGTTGCAGAACGGTGAAGCCAGGATCGGGCAGGCCGGGGAAGGCAAGCATTGCGGCTTCGCAGGTGGCAAGGCTGTCGGGGCAGTGCGCCTGGCAAAGGTCGGTGACGGGGCGAAGCTCGGTCCGGCCTTGCAAGGCGTCACGAGCACGGGTTGCGGTGGCGGCGGGGGTGGGAATGTCGTCCACGGAGAAACCGAACCAGACCGCGCGGACGGCGCGGGCGTCCTCGATCCGCGCTTCGGTATCGGCGGCGGACAGGCCGGTGCCGGCAAGCGGGCTGCCAATGATGTCGAAAATCCGGGGTTCGGTTTCCAGAAGTTGCACATAGGCCATCCAGGCGGCCAGTCGGTCTTCCCGCATGAGCGACAGCAGCAAACCCGCCTCCAGCAACGGCGACCCGTCCTGGTAGACCGCCGCGGTCAGCCGTCAGGTCAGGGCGAAAGCTCCGAGCATGGCTGGAGAGTCGTCGGACAGAAGCTGCGGTGGCAGATCGCCGAAAGCGCCGGTCATGTTGACCCAGGCTCGGAGGAGGACGGCCGCCTTTTCTGGTTCCCCCGCGGCCAGAAGGCCCGCGGCGCGGTCGGGCAGGTCCTCGGGGGTGTCGGTCCGGCCGAGGTCCCAAAGCGCGGTGGCGCCATGCGCTTCAGCTGCCGCATCCTGGGCCTTGACGCCGGCGACCTGGCGCTGGGCGTTCTTCTCCTTGAGGTTGCCTTGGGGCGGCACCCATATCAGCGCCAGCGGCAGGGTGACGAGAGCGGCCGCATTGCCCGCTTTGGCCAGATCGCGCAGGGTGGCGACGGCGGCGGGGTCGTCGGCGGCCAGCAGCGTGGTCAGTGCGGCCCGGAAGGCCGGATCGTCGGCGCCGTCCAGCATCTCCGCCTGGACCGGGGCGGCGAGCAGGGCAAGGGCGGCAAGGCAGCGCAGCATGGGCCCCCCCCGGTCATCGAAAGACCGAAGGGTCCCGCGCGGGCCGGGGTCTGTCAAGCGGTCAGACTTCCTCGATCCGGATCGCCACCGGATTGCCGACCAGCACGCCGGTCGCGGCGAACCGGCTGGTGGCATGGGCCACATCGGCGGGCGCGGCCTTGTGGGTGACGATGAGAACGACAGCATCCTCAGCCCGGTCGCCGGGGCGGTGCAGCTGGCGCATCTGGTCGATCGAGATCCCGGCCTCGCCAAGACAGGTGGCGATCTTGGCGAGTGCCCCGGGTTTGTCGAGCAGCGTCATGCGCAGGTAATAGGGCGCGGGCGTCGCGGCGCTGGCCGGAACCGGTTCGGTCAACTGTGCGGCAGGCACGCCGAAGGTCGGCAGGCGCAGTCCTCGGGCGATGTCGATCACGTCGGCCATCACCGCACTTGCGGTCGGGCCCATGCCGGCACCGGGACCACGCAGGACGATCTGGCCCACGCTGTCGCCTTCCAGCACCACCATGTTGGTGCCGCCCTGCAACTGGCCGAGCGGGCTGTCGGCCGGCACGAGGCAGGGGGTCATCCGCTGCTCCAGCCCCCGACCGGTCATCTGGGCCACGCCCAGAAGCTTGATCCGGTAGCCCATGTCTTCGGCCAGGCGGATATCGTCGATCGAGACATTGCCGATACCTTCCAGTTCCACCGCGCCGAAGGCGACGCGGGTGCCGAAAGCGATCGCCGAGAGAAGCGACAGCTTGTGCCCGGCGTCGATGCCGCCCACGTCCAGGTTCGGGTCTGCCTCCAGATAGCCCAGTTGGCGCGCTTCCTCGAACACGGCGTCGTACGGCAGCCCGGCAGACTGCATCCGGGTAAGGATATAGTTGCAGGTGCCGTTCATCACGCCCATCACCCGCCTGATGCGGTTGGCGGCCAGCCCTTCGGTCAGCGCCTTGATCACCGGAATGCCGCCCGCGACCGCGGCCTCGAACCGCAGGACGCGACCAGCGGCCTCGGCCGCTTCGGCCAGCGCCTGGCCGTGATGGGCCAGCAGCGCCTTGTTGGCGGTCACGACATCCTTGCCTGCGGCGATGGCCGCCTCGGTCGCAGCTCTTGCAGCCCCCTCGTGGCCGCCCATCACCTCGACGAACACATCCACGTCCGGGCGGCGGGCCAGCGCAACGGGATCGGTTTCCCAGGCATAGGCCGACAGGTCCGCATCGCGGTTCTTCTTCGGGTCGCGCGCCGATACGGCGGTAATGATCACCGGGCGTCCTGCGCGCGCGGCGATCAGGTCAGCCTGAGACTGGACAATCCTGACGACGCCAATACCGACGGTTCCCAGACCGGCAAGGCCAAGACGCAGGGGGGCGGACATGGGAAGGACCTCGGGCTTTTGACGGACCCCCGTCTGTTAGCCGGAAGCCGGGCGGGGTGCAACGCCGTCAGGGCGCGTCAAGAGCCGCGGCCCGCGCCTTCAGACTTGCTGCCCGCGCGGAAAGATCCTGAGCCGGGTCGATCAAGCCGGTATCGGCCTGCGCCAGAAGCTGGTCGATGGGAAGGATGGCGGGATAGGGGCCGGGCGCACCGGACTGCGCCGCGACCTCGGGGAATGGTGCGCATGCTGCTGCGGCAAGGCCGGTCGCACAGACCAGGGATCGGAATGGCATGGGCATGAGCATCGTCCGCATTGCATCCGACGATACAGAAGGCCCGGGCACAAGGAAAGCGCCCAGGCGCTGCCTCAGCTGGTGCAGGCGGGTGCGCCCTGAAGGCAGATGCGCCGCCAGTTCCGCGGCCGGGTCACGATGAACTGCGTGAAGGTCTGGTCCGACACGCCGGGCGTGAAGTTCAGCACCCCGGTGTCGAACCGCGGCCGGTAATCGACCCAGGTTTCGACGATGATGACCGATTCGAGATCGGCCAGAACCGGAATTCGTGGTCGAAGCGTCTGGATCGTCGTCTGGGTATGTGCCGGCACCTTGCCGCCGGGTGAGCGCGAGAACAGAAGTTCATATCGGTCGTCGCGGGCATTGTACTCGATGCTGGTGATTCTGAGCCGCGAGTCGGGAACGCCCGGTGTCAGGAATTGCAGCACGTTGCTTAGCCCGTCGACGAACTGCGTGTTGACCACCCCCTGCCGCGACAGAAGATCGGAAATGGAATAGGCAGCCTTCTGGCTGACGTTGATCGTGCGGAACACGTCCCAGTACACCACCAGCGCGATGAAGCCCCAGATCAGCATGGGAAGCAGGATCAGTGCCTCGGCCAGAAGAGCGCCACTTTCATCCCTGGCGAAGGCGCGAATGCTGTTGCGCAGACGGGTCATGCTGGCGTCATCCCGGTTCGTTGACAAAGACGGACGTGGCAAGCAAGGCATAGTTGCCGTCGCCTTCCCCATCGGCGATCAGGGATGCCCCGACGGCAGTGGTGGGAAACATCGGCCGCTCTTTCAGGCAGATGCGCAGCAGCATGATGTCGTTATCCGCACCATAGGTAAATTCGGTGGCGCTCGGCTCTGGCGCCAAGGGATCGATCGGTGCGCTGCGGTCCACGCAGTGGCGCGGCGGGGCGACCATGGCGAAATTCGCGGTGTTGATCGGCTGCATCCAGATGCGCATGGAATCGACGCATTGCTGCACCGAATTGACCAGCGCGCTGGTCTGGCAGATCCGCCGCTTCAGCTCGGCATGCGTCAGCCCGTCAAGCCTGCCCAGGCGTATGTCGCGCACCACGATGTCCACGCTGCGTTCCAGCATGACATAGCGGGCCATGTACAGGCTGCTTTCGACCGACGCCATGAAGATGATCAGGACGACCGGCACCACGAAGACGAACTCGATCGTTGCGGTGCCGCGTTCGTCTGCCAGGAAACGCGCGAGGCGGTTCATTGTGTCAGCCTCAGGGCAGAGATGTCGGTGGCGATGGCGCGGAAGGCGGCCAAAAGCGTGTCGCCATCGGTGGCGTTGAAGTAGTAGCTTTCCTTCGGCGAGGAGGAACAGCCTCTGATTGCTGCCTGGCCTTCCGGCGGGGCATTGAACGCAATTCCATAGATCTCGATACCGGCATTGCGTGCCGCCGTGCAGTTGGTCTGCAACAGTGAATCCATCGTCGTTTCGTTGGTGTAGAAGGTGTCGCGGAAGACGTTGCGCACCGTTGTGGCATTGCTGGTCCCGCTCACATTCGAGCGCATGTAGAGCTGACGCACCACATAATCGAGGCGGAGATCCAGCCAGACCTCGCTCCAGTCAAGTTGGCGCACGGCACCGCTGCCGGTCCATGTGGGCGAGGCCAGCCAGGCCACCCGGCCGGCGCTGGAGGTGCTGTTGCAGCTGGTATCCGAGTTCGGCTTGAGGTGCGGCACGAAATAGGTGTTGGAGCCGGCACAGGCCGGGCGGGTTCCGCCCTGCAATCCCGGGCCGCCAGTCCAGAAACGGATCGCATAGCGCCCATCCGCGCCGCGCCAGATCGGCGATGGGCCTGACTTGTAGGCATCGACGATACGGGTGCTGGTCACATGGTCGCCGTCGGTCATCAGGATGATGATCTTGCGAGTCTCCCTCGCGCTGTTGTCCGCGGGCCGGCCCTGCACCGAAGCATCGCCAATGGCGGTGTAGATGGGCCGCGCGGTTTCGTCGATCAGAGCCGTGGCCCAGCGCATCCCCGTCACGATGTAGGTGTTCCCCGCTGCCTGCAGCTGCTGGATCCGGTTGATCACGGCGGCGCCGTTCTTCGTCGGCAACATGACATGGTTGTAGGTCGATTCATCGAACGGAGTGCTTGGCACATCGTTCAGTGTCGTGCAGATGCGGTAGCCCGCCCGGATGTCAGGGCGCACCACGTTGGCATTCGAACTGAGCGTCGGGTCGATGAAGTTCGTCGTGTTGGTCGTCGTGCCGGTCGTGTCGGCGACCGACGCCATGGGCATCGGTGTCGTGCGCGACAGCGCGGTCTGGTTGTAGGTAGAGGTCGGCAGCTCGATGCAGTTGATGTTCGGCACGCCCTGGTTCGCCACGCCACCCCAGTGCGACAGGTTCGTCACCGTGAACTGCGCGCGCAGGTTGGCGGGCAGGTTCACCTGCATGTTGTAAGGCACCAGTCCGATCGAGACGCTGTTCTGGCTGTCGTTTTCCTTGACCACATTCACGAAGTCGGTCGCTGCGCTGCGGAGGGCCTGGATCTTCGACCAGGACGCTTCGTTCTGCGGCGTCTTGGGGTCGTCCTTCATGCCTGCGGATTCGCTCATCGACCCTGTGATGTCTAGCGCGAGCATCACCTCGATGTCGTTCACGCCCTGGGTCGCCTCGGACACGGTCGAGCTTTCCAGGTATTCGTTATCGGAAAAGATGCCCATGAAGAAGTTGTAGGACCGCACCCTTGCCGAAACCGTCACCCGCCGCAGCCCGGCATCGGCGATGGCTGCTGTCGTCGGGTCGCTGAACCGGACCATTTCGAGATCGGCGCCGAGGCCGGCCTTGCCGAACCAGTCATCCACCACCTCTCGCGGCGTGCGCGTCTGCGTGAGACTGGCGGCCGCAAGGGCTGCCCTGTCCATCGTCTGCTGCAGCGCGACGCGCCGGGTCTCGAAGCGCATGACATCCACGGCAATCCCGCCGAAGATGATCATGAGAACGAAGATGAGCAGAAAGAAATACGACATCGAGCCGCGCTCATCCTCCCGAAAGCGGAGCAGCCCTGTGCAGTGACGATTGCGGACCAATGCGGAAGTCGGTTTCGGCATCGTGACACCTATGAAATGGCAGCAGCCCCGCCGGCAGACGGCAGGAAATCCGATAATCATTAAAATCGAAGATCGGGCAGAAGTGTGGCATTTGCCTCGGAAGAAGCCGAAATCTGCAGTTTTCGGAAACAATTCTTCGGGTTTCGCTGACGCTTTTCTCAAGCCGGGCGCAAAGCACGGGCGTCATGCGGGCGTCGGCAAAGCCTGGCACCCTGATTCGCGCTTGTCGGTAATCGCCCGTCCGCCCCCTTTCGTGGCGACGGCTGGCGATGCGGGTGGAAGCGGGCTTCACAGACGCGGCCAGACCTGTAGGGTGCAACTGCGGCGCCGCGTGGCGCACGGCCAGACATGGAGGCATGGCATGAGGGTATCCGGCGAACCGAGTTTCCGGGAATCCGTCGATCTGATGTTCAACCGCGCGGCGAGATTGCTGGATCTGAGCCCGGGACTGGAACAGAAGATCCGCGTCTGCAACTCGACCTACACCGTGCGTTTCGGGGTGCGGCTGCGGGGAAAGATAGAGACCTTCACCGGCTATCGCTCGGTCCACTCCGAGCATATGGAGCCGGTCAAGGGCGGCATCCGCTATGCCCTCTCGGTCAGCCAGGACGAGGTCGAGGCGCTGGCCGCGCTGATGACCTACAAATGCGCGCTGGTGGAAACGCCGTTCGGCGGATCGAAGGGCGGATTGTGCATCGATCCGCGCCAATGGGACGAACACGAGCTGGAACAGATCACCCGCCGCTTCGCCTATGAGCTGATCAAGCGCGACCTGATCCACCCGGCACAGAACGTGCCGGCCCCCGACATGGGCACGGGTGAGCGCGAGATGGCCTGGATCGCCGACCAGTATGCGCGGATGAACACGACCGACATCAATGCCAAGGCCTGCGTGACTGGCAAGCCTCCGCATGCGGGAGGGATTCAGGGGCGGGTCGAGGCCACGGGCCGCGGCGTGCAGTATGCCATGCGCGAATTCTTCCGCCACAAGGACGACATGGCCCGCGCCGGGCTGACGGGAGGGCTGGAAGGCAAACGGGTGATCGTGCAGGGGCTTGGCAACGTGGGCTACCATGCGGCGAAGTTCCTGTCCGAGGAGGACGGCTGCAAGATCATCGCGGTGATCGAGCGCGACGGCGCGATCGTGAACGAGGCGGGCCTGCCCATCGAGGAACTGCGTCAGTGGATGAACGCCAACGGCGGCGCTGTCGCGGGCTTTCCTCGTGGCACGCATGTAGCCGACGGCGCGTCGTTGCTCGAAACCGCTTGCGACATTCTGATCCCGGCGGCTATGGAGGGGGTCATCAACCTGTCCAACGCCGAGCGCATAAGGGCGCCCCTGATCGTCGAGGCGGCGAACGGCCCCGTCACCTTCGGCGCCGACGAGATCCTGCGTCGCAAGGGCTGTGTCATCATTCCTGACATGTACGCCAATGCCGGGGGCGTGACCGTTTCCTATTTCGAATGGGTCAAGAACCTGTCTCACATCCGCTTTGGCCGGATGCAGCGCCGCGCGGAAGAGGCGCGGAGCCGTCTGCTCGTCGAGGAACTGGAACGGCTCAGCGCCGACAAGGGCCTGGGCTGGACCTTGGCCGAGGATTTCAAGGAGCGCTTCCTGACCGGCTCGGACGAGCTGGCGCTGGTGCGCTCGGGCCTCGACGACACGATGCGCACGGCCTACCAGGCGATGCGCGAGGTCTGGCATTCCAGGCAGGATGTCGAGGACCTGCGGGTCGCGGCCTATATCGTGGCGATCGACCGTGTGGCGAAGACCTATCGGTCGAAGGGGCTTTGACCCGGTTTCGCCAATGCCCGGTTGGGGTGCGTCAGTGACTGCTGCCCAGCGGGATCGCCCGGCTGGACTTGAAAATCGCGGTAGCAAGGCAATTTGTGGTGTCCACACAGTGTGATCAGGACGGTCGGTTGGTGCGGAACAGTTCTATTGGTGAAGGCGCCGAAGCCGCAGTCGTGGTTTGCTCTGATGCGACGTGGGCTTGGCAGGGCGCTTATGTTTTGTCCCGTTCCATGGCGCTGGACCGTTCTTGCAGGCTGGACCACCACGCCTATCTCGTGGGTGATGTGCCTGACGATCTGATCGAGGTCTTTCCCGAAGGCGTGCAGGTCCATCATCTGCCAGAATATCCTCGGGCCATCCATTACAGCCCCACCACGCATGTGCCTCTTGCCGCACTACTGCGGCTGTTCGCGCTTGAGGAACTGGCGAAGATCTATCACCGCGTGATCTACCTCGACGGCGACGTCTTCCAGGCTTGGGGTTCGCTGGCCGATCTTCTCGACCTGCCCGAAACCGGCAGGCCGCTGGCTGCGGTGCGCGACCGGTCGCACTGGCCCGACCGGGAGCGGTTGCGCCACCAAAAGTCGTACGTTGCGGCGCTGAATCCCAAGATTGGCAGCAACTACTTCAACTCCGGTGTGCTGTTGGTTAACGGGCCGGTCTGGACCAGCGGCGGCTATTCCACTGCCGCGCTGGATTTCTTCCAGCAGAACCAAGGACTTTGCCTCTATGTCGACCAGTCGGCCCTTAATGCCGTAATCGAGGGCGACTGGGACAGCCTTTCTCCCGGGTGGAACTGGCAGATGTCCAAGACCAGCTATCCGTTGGTGTCGGGGCGGAGGCCGAGGCTTGTACACTTCACCGGGCCAATCAAGCCTTGGAACGACAGGCTTCGGCTGTTCGATCCGGCAATCTTTGCAGACATGAAGCAATTCTTGCGGAAGCGGGGCGCGGAGCATCTCCTGGACCCGGGGGTTGGTCCTGATGGCTTCACGCTGGAGATGGAGCGGCGTCGAATGCGTGAACTGGCTGTGTTGGTAGAGGATCCGCTAGGCAAGCGGGATAGCATCAAGCGGTTCCTTGATGCCGAGGAGCACATCGATCATGCAGCCGGTATTGCGGCCTATGGTGTCGGTGCCGCCGGGTCGGTCTGATCCGGTCTCCAGAAGCGCGTGATCGGGCGGAATCGGTTGCAACCGACATGTAATGTCGCAGATGGCCAAGGAACTGCTTGCACGGACTTGAATATGCCAGCGGTTCCGGTTTGATGGCCGGAACGGGAGGCAGAAGCGATGCGATATTCCGGGCTGAGGGTCATCACCGAGGGGCTTTTCGGCAACAGGGGCTGGACGCCCGCCTGGCGCGAGCCATCACCCAAGGCAGAGTATGATGTGGTCATCATCGGTGGCGGCGGGCATGGGCTTTCGACGGCCTATTACCTGGCCAAGAACCACGGGATCACCAATGTCGCGGTGCTGGAGAAGGGCTATCTGGGTGGCGGCAACGTGGGGCGGAACACGACCATCGTGCGCGCCAACTACTTTCTGCCGGGCAACAGCGAGTTCTACAGCCATTCGCTGAAGCTGTGGGAGGGGCTGGAGGCCGAGCTGAACTACAACGTGATGCATTCGCAGCGCGGCCTCATCAACCTGTTCCATTCCGACGGGCAGCGCGACGCCTTCGTGCGGCGTGGCAATGCGATGATAAACCAGGGCGATGATGCGATCCTTCTGGATCGCGAGGGAGTGCGGGAGCATCTGCCCTATCTCGATTTCGACAACACGCGGTTTCCGATCTATGGCGGGCTGTTGCACCCGCGCGGCGGGTCGGCCAGGCATGACGCCGTGGCCTGGGGCTATGCGCGGGGGGCGGACAAGCGGGGCGTGGACCTGATCCAGAACTGCGAGGTCACGGGCATCGACATCGAGAACGGGGTGGTGAAGGGCGTGCAGACCACGCGCGGGGCGATCCGGGCGAAGAAGGTCGGAATCGTTGTGGCCGGGCGGTCGAGCCAGGTCGCGGCGATGGCGGGGATGCGCCTGCCGATCGAGAGCCATGTGTTGCAGGCTTTCGTGACCGAGGGGCTGAAGCCGGTGATCAACCATGTGGTCAGCTTCGGCATGGGGCATTTCTACATCAGCCAGTCGGACAAGGGCGGGTTGGTGTTCGGGGGAGACCTGGATTTCTACGCCAGCTACGCGGCGCGGGGGAACCTGCCGATGGTCGAGCATGTGATGGAGGCTGGCATGACGCTGATGCCGATGATCGGGCGGGCGAAGGTGCTGCGGTCCTGGGGCGGGATCATGGACATGTCGCCGGATGGCTCGCCCATCATCGACAGGACGCATGTCGAGGGGCTTTATCTCAACTGCGGCTGGAACTACGGCGGGTTCAAGGCGGTGCCGGCGAGCGGCTGGTGCATGGCGCATCTGATGGCGACCGATCAGCCGCACGAGGTGGCGCGCAAGTTCCGGCTTGACCGCTTTGCCACGGGCCATCTTCTGGATGAAGAGGGCACCGGCAGCCAGCACAATCTGCATTGAGGGCGGGCGATGCGTGAGCAGAGGGCAGCCCCCCACCCCCATCCCCTCCCCACCAGGGTGAGGGGAGGCGCCTGGCATAGGGCGTCCGCGGGATCGGGTGCGCTGCGCCTGGCGGAGAGGGCGGATGCCTTTGGCGGGGATATTTGGGAACGGAAGAAGGCGGGGGCCGGCTCATGCGGTTGAGATGTCCGTTGTGCGGTGAACGCGACCGGCGGGAATTCTACTACTATGGGGCAGAGGACTATCTGCACCGCCCGGCCGCAGATGCGGCCCTGGCGGAATGGGACGCCTACCTGCACCTGCGGGACAATCCCGCCGGGGTGACGCGCGACCTGTGGTATCACGAGGCTGGGTGTTCCCAGTGGCTTCTGGTCACCCGGAACACGGTGACGCATGAGATTTCCGGCGTCGAACTGGTGGTGGAGCGCAAGGCATGAGGATCGACGGCAAGGGGCTGATCGACCGGACGAAGCCGGTCCGCTTCCGCTTCGACGGGAAGGATTACGCCGGCTACAAGGGCGACACGCTGGCCTCGGCGCTTCTGGCCAATGATGTTCGGCTGGTCGGGCGGTCGTTCAAGTATCACCGCCCGCGCGGCGTGCTGACCGCGGGGTCGGAGGAGCCGAACGCGCTGGTCGAAGTGATCGGGCCGAAGAACCAGACCCCGAACGTGCGCGCGACGGTGCAGGAGGTGTTCGAGGGGCTGGAGACGCGCAGCCAGAACCGGCTGGGCAGCTTGCGCTTCGATCTGCTGGCGGTGAACGATCTGCTCTGGCCTTTCCTCGGGGCGGGGTTCTACTACAAGACCTTCATGTGGCCGCGCGCCTTCTGGGAAGGGCTTTACGAGCCGCTGATCCGCCGGGCGGCGGGACTGGGGAGCCTCTCAGGCAAGCATGACGAGGGCACCTACGAGAAGGCCTTCGCATTCTGCGACGTGCTGGTGATCGGGTCCGGTCCGGCGGGCCTGATGGCGGCGCTGACGGCTGGGCGGGCCGGGGCCGATGTGATCCTGTGCGACGAGAGCCATGCCTTCGGCGGGCGGCTTCTGTCGGATGGCGGCGTGATCGGGGGGATGCCGGCGGGCGAGTGGCTGGCGCAGGTCCTGGCCGAACTGGAGGCCTTGCCGAACGTGCGGCTGATGCTGCGGACCACGGTCACCGGGGCCTATGACCACGGCACCTATGGCGCGCTGGAGCGGGTGGGGCTGCACAAGCCCGCGCGTCCCAACCTGCCGCGCGAATGTTTCTGGCGGATCGTGGCGAAGCATGCGGTCCTCGCCGCGGGCGCGCTGGAGCGCCCGGTCGCCTTCCCCGACAACGACCGGCCGGGGATCATGCTGGCCTCGGCGGTCAGGACCTATCTCAACCGCTATGGCGTCAGTCCCGGCAAGCGGGTGACGCTGTTCGCCAACACCGACCAGGCCCGGGCCGTGGCGCGCGAGCTGATGGCGGCGGGAGTGACGGTGGCGGCGATCATCGACCCGCGTCCGGATGCCTTTAGCGTCGAGGACTGTCCGGTCCATGTGGGGGGCGAGGTGATCGGCACCCGCGGACGGCTGGGGCTGACGGGGATCACGGTCCGCAAGGGGGCCGAGACCTTCGAGATCGAGACCGATTGCCTGGCGATGTCGGGCGGCTGGAACCCGACGCTGCATCTGACCTGCCACATGAACGGCCGCCCGCGCTGGGACGAGGATCTCGCGGCCTTCGTGCCGATGGAGGGCGCGGTGCCGGGTCTGGTCGCGGTTGGTGCGGCGAACGGCAGCATGTCCACCCATGGCGCGCTGGTCACCGGCCACGCGGCGGCGGTGCAGGCAGTGCAGGCGCTGGGCCGCAAGGCACCCGACCTGCCCTTGCCCGAGGCCGAGGATAGGCCCTATGTGCTGAAGGCGCTCTGGGCGGTCGAGGGCAAGGGGCGGGCCTGGCTCGACTTTGCCAATGACGTGACGACGAAGGACGTGAAGCTGGCCGCGCAGGAGGGTTTCCGGTCGGTCGAGCACATGAAGCGCTACACCACGCAGGGCATGGCGCCGGATCAGGGCAAGAACTCGAACGTGGCGGCGCTGGCGGTGCTGGCAGATGCCACCGGGCGCGGCATCCCCGAGACCGGGACCACGACCTTCCGCCCGCCCTATACGCCGGTGTCGATCGCCGCGATGGGGGCGGGGGGGCGGGCCGAAGGGTTCGCGCCGCAACGCTTCCTGACCAGCGACCAGGCCAGCCGCGACCGGGGCGCGCCGATGATCGAGGCGGGGCTTTGGTATCGGCCATCCTACTTCCCGAAGCCCGGCGAGACCACCTGGCGCGAGGCCTGCGACCGCGAGGTGCGCATGGTGCGCGAGGCGGTGGGCGTGGCGGATGTCTCGACGCTGGGCAAGATCGACATCCAGGGCAAGGATTCCGGAAGGTTCCTCGACTTCGTCTATACCAACACCTTCTCGACCCTGCCGGTGGGCCGCGTTCGTTACGGTCTGATGCTGCGCGAGGACGGGCATGTGCTGGATGACGGCACGAGCGCCCGGCTGGGTGAGGATCACTATCTGATGACCACGACCACCGCCGCGGCGGGGCTGGTGATGCGGCATCTGGACTTCGTGCATCAGGCCTTCTGTGCCGACTGGCAGGTGCGCTTCATCAGCGTCACCGAAAGCTGGGCACAGTTCGCCGTGGCCGGGCCGAAGGCGCGGGCGCTGGTGCAGTCCTTCCTGGAGGAGCCGGTTGATCTGCCCTTCATGGGCGTGGCGCCGGTCCGCGTCGGCGGGGTGGAGGGGCGGCTCTTCCGCATCTCGTTCAGCGGCGAGGAGGGTTATGAGCTTGCCGTTCCAACCCGCTATGGCGAGGCGCTGTTCCGCGATCTGGTGGCGCGGGCGGAGACCATGGGCGGCGGACCCTACGGGATGGAGGCGCTTAACGTCCTGCGGATCGAGAAGGGCTTCATCACCCATGCCGAGATCCACGGTCGCGTCACCGCGCATGACATCGGCATGGAAAGGATGATCAGTGCCAAGAAGGACTGCATCGGCAAGGCGGCGGCGCAGAGGCCCGGCCTCTGGGGGCCGGAGCGCGAGCAGCTGGTGGGCCTGAAGGCCAGCGCCCCGATAAGCGCCGGTGCGCATCTCTTCGTGCCGGGAATGGAGATTCACCGCGAAACCGACCAGGGCTATGTCACCAGTGTCTGCTGGTCGCCCACGCTGGGCGCCTGGCTGGCCCTTGCCTTCCTGAAAGACGGGCGCAACCGGCATGGCGAGAAGATCCGGCTGGTCGATCACCTGCGCGGCATCGACGTGATCTGCGAGGTATGCGACCCTGTATTCCACGATCCGGCAGGGGAGAAGCTGCGTGCCTGAACTGATCGCGAAATCGGCCCTGGGCGGGCGCCGCCTGACGCTTGGCGGGGTGACGCTGGCGGAACTGGACCCCGGCCCGATCACCTCGGTTGCGCTGTATCCGGGCGGGGCGAAGCTGGCGGCAAAAGGGCTGAAGACCCTGGGTCTGACCTTTCCGCCCCCCAATACCTTCATCGAAAAGAAAGGTGCGCGCATTGTCTGGACCGGGCGCGAGCAAGCCTTCCTGATGGGGGTCGCACCCCCGGCTACCGAGGGAGCGGCGTTGACCGATCAGAGCGACGGCTGGGCAGTGCTTGGGATTTCGGGCGCCGCCGCCGTCGATGTGCTGGCACGGCTGGTGCCGGTGGACCTGCGGTCTTCTGCCTTTCCTGCCGGGCGGGTGGCGCGAACCCAGGTGAACCACATGAATGCCGTGATCCTGCGAACGGGGGATCATGAGCTTGAGATCATGGTCTTCCGGTCCATGGCACGCACCGCCTGGCACGAGTTGGAAGGCACAATATCCATGGTCGCGGCGCGACAGGCGGTGAAAATCTAGGCGGAGAACTGCAGACCGCCGAATTTGTCACTGGCGCGTCATCAATGCGGCGTTTACACCTTTCCTGAACCTGAGTTTCAGAAAAGGTGCACGAATGGCCCCCGACGGTCAGACCCTCGCCCCCAATGTCTATGACGCCGAACCGATCCCTGAGGCCGCGCGGGCCGAGATCGACCGGCTTCTCGCATCGGGCGACCTGTTCCGCTATACCGCACCGTCGGATGCGCCGGTTGCCCTTTTGGAGCAGGAGTTCGCCGAGCTTCTGGGGGCGCGCTATGCGTTGGCGGTCTCGTCCTGTTCGGCGGCGCTGTTTCTGTCCTTGAAGGCGCTGGACCTGCCTAGGGGCGCGAAGGTGCTGATCCCTGCCTTCACCTTCGCGGCTGTCCCGTCCAGCGTGGTGCATGCCGACTGTGTGCCGGTGCTGGTCGAGGTGGGCGACAACTACCGCGTGGACATGGCGGATTTCGCTGCCAAGCTGCCAGGCGCGGATGCGGTGATGATTTCGCACATGCGAGGGCATACGTCCGACATGGACGCGATCATGGCGCTCTGCGATGCGGCGGGCGTCCCGGTGATCGAGGATGCGGCGCATTCGCTGGGCACGGTCTGGGGCGGGCGCAACATCGGCACCATCGGCAAGGTGGGCTGTTTCAGCTTCCAGTCCTACAAGCTGGTCAACGCGGGCGAGGGCGGGATCCTTATCACCGACGATCCCGAGATCGCGGCGAAGGCGATCATCATGTCGGGCGCCTATGAGACCAACTGGAAGAAGCATCCCGGTCTGACCAATTCCTGCGCGCACTGGCAGAACCGGCTGCCGCTTTACAATCTGCGCATGCAGAACCTGTCGGCGGCGGTGATCCGGCCGCAATTGCCCCTGGTGGCCGAACGCGTGGCCAAGGGCCGGGCCGGGCATGACCGGGTGGCGGCCAAGCTGAACCGATCGGCGCATCTGGCGGTGCCCGAGGCCCTGGGGCCGGAGGAGCGCGCGCCGGATTCGATCCAGTTCAACCTGGTGGGCGGATGGACGGACCAGCAGGCAGTCGATTTCCAGACCGCCGCCAAGGCGCGAGGGGTATCGGTGCAGGTGTTCGGCCTGAGCGAGGGCAACGCCCGTGCCTTCTGGAACTGGCAGTTCCTGGAGGATGTGCCAGAGCTGCCAAAGACCCGCGCGATGCTGATGCGGGCCTGCGACGTGCGCCTGCCGACACGGTTGACCGAGGCCGAGCTGGATTTCATCGCCGCCGCCATCGTGGATGCGGCGGTCGAGATCCGGGGCTAGCGGAAGGCGTCTTGCCCGATTCGCGTCGCCTCACGCGCAAGGCCAGGAGATGACTGACAGGCACTCGGGCACACTTGGGCAGGGGCGGTCGCCTATAGAACCCGTAGCGCCGGGGCGAGCCAGGGATGATCGGCCAGTGCCGGTCCGATGACATGGCCGGCTATCAGCGGCTTCAGCCTTGCGGTGATCTGCGACGGGATGTCCTTCAGGATGCCTGCGCGGGCGGACAGCGACAGCGTCCGGTGCAGCGGCGCAAAGGGCAGGGGGCGAAGCTCCACCCTGTCGCGGAAACCGCGGGCCTGATGCAGGGCCAGGGGCGTCAGGATTGTCCACCCTTCTCCGCCGGCGACCATCGCCAGGATCGCGGCGTAGCTGTCCAGTTCGAACCGATGTGCGGGACGCACCCCGTGCCGCGCCAGATGCGCGGCGATCTGACGGCCCATCAGGTGGCGGGCAGTATAAAGGATCAGCGGCAAATCCTCGACACGGGCGCCGACGGGTGCGACGGCGACGAAGGGTTCCGCCATCAGGGGATGCACCTCGCGCCAGTGGCCCTCGGCTTCGGCATCTGCGGCGATCACCACGTCCAGCGCGCGGGCCTCAAGCTGGTCAAGCAGCCGGTGGCTGGCACCGGTTTCCAGCAGGAACCGGCAGCCCTTCAACTCACGCGACAGTGCGCTGAGCAGGTAGGGCGTCACGTCGCTGTCGAAATCCTCGATCACGCCCAGCCGCAGCGTGGTCATCCCTGCAAGATCGGCCATGGCCAGTTCGGCACGCGCCTCGCTGGCTGCGTTCAGGATGGTCTGGGCGTGGCGGCGGAACATGGCACCGGCAGGCGTGACCGGCATCGGCCGGCCGGAACGGTCCAGCAGGACGGCGCCTAGTGCGGATTCAAGCCCGGAAAGCTGCTGGCTGACGGCCGAAGGCGACACGCCCAGACGACGTGCGGCAGCCGAAATCGAACCTTCCTCGGCGGCGGCGACGAAGACTTCGATCCCCCACAGCGTGACGCGGCCCTCAGCCTCGGCCATGGGTCAGAGCTTGGAGAGTTTCTTCTGCAACTCGGCCAGTTGCTTCTTGATCTCGGCAATGTCGTCGGATGCGGCGGTGTCCTCTTCCCTTGCGGGCCCCGACCCGCCCCAGCCGGGCATGCCGCCCATCATCGACTTGAGGAAGGCTTCCTGCTGCTTGCGCATCGCCTCGAAGCCAGGGACGGCGGCCATCGGGTTGGGAAAGGCAGAGAGGTTCTCCATCATCTTGGCCTGGCTGTTCCGCAACATCTCGAAGCTGGCAGCGAGGAATTGCGGCATCACTGCTTGCATGCCGGTGGCATAGCTGCGCACGAGGTCGGTCAGCACGTCCACGGGCAGGACGCTTTCGCCTTTCGATTCATGTTCGGCCACGATCTGTAGCAGGTATTGCCGGGTCAGATCGTCGCCCGTCTTCAGATCGACGATCTGCACCTCGCGTCCGGCGCGGATGAACCCTGCGATGTCTTCCAGCGTGACGTAATCCGATGTCTCGGTGTTGTAGAGCCTGCGGCTGGCGTAACGCTTGATCAGAAGCGGCTTGTCGGTTTCGGCCATCGGTCCCTCCCCGGGGAATTTCGCGGTTGCAGAGAAGTCTAGGGGAGGGAAATTCAAAAAGAAAGGGCGGGCTGGGGTTGACCCGGCCCGCCCGCATCCTGAAGAGATGCTGCCGTTCTGCGATTACTTCGCAGCCGCAGCGGCCTTCTTGGCGGCAGAGGTCACCTCCGCGGTGGCCTTCTTGACGGCGGCGGTCGCATCTTCAGACATGTCCTTGCCGGCGGCCAGCATCAGCTCGACGGTTTCCATCTGAACCTTCTTCGCGACTTCGGCGAAGGCAGCAAGGTTTTCGGCGGTCATCTCGGCCGCGGCCGAGGCGAAGTCGGTCACCGCCTTGGTGTAGTCGGCCGGCTCGGCTTTGGCCTTCGACATGTCGGCAACCTTGGCCAGGGTGTCCTTGGCCCATTTGGCCGAAATCTCGGTCGATTTCTCGGCAGCTTCGATCGCCACTTTCGAAAACTTCTCAGCGAAGGCGGCCTGGGTCTTGAACGCGTTCTGGAACGCCGAGGCGTCAACCGGGAACGAGGCCATCATGTCCTGCACGACTTTGGTGAAATCCGGGGTCTTGGTCATCTGATCACTCCGATCTGGGGGCTTCGGTATCGGGGATGCTACCCCGTCTTGATGACAGAGATATAGATGCTGCGGTGCAGCATTGCAAGTCTTTTTCTGCAATGCAGCAAAACCGCAAGTTGCTGGCGTTAACCCTGCGTAAAGCGGCTGAAATGTCAGCTTGTCGGCTCGAGCACCGGCGTTGCGACCACATAGGTTCCCGGTGCCGGTGCCAGCGAATCGGCTGGTATCCTTGCCTTGACCAGCGGCCCCGAGTGCGCCTTGAGCCATTCGCCCCAGCGCGGCCACCAGCTGCCCTTGTGGAAGGTGGCGCCCTTCAGCCACGCGTCCGGGTCACCTGCCACGGGGGCATCGTTGGTGTAATGGCCATACTTGTCCTTCGAAGGCGGGTTGATGATGCCGGCGATATGGCCCGACTCCGAAAGTATGAAGGTCTTGTCCCGAGAGCCCATCTGCTTGATGCCGTTGAAACTGCCGCGCCAGTGGGCGATGTGATCTGTCTCGCAGGCGACAGCGCAGAGCGGCTGCGTAACGTCGGCAAGGCTGACCGGTTGGCCGAAGACCTTGAACTCGCCCTTTGCAAAGCCATCCTGCTGGCAAAGCCCGCGCAGGTATTCGACGGCCATCTTCGCGGGCAGGTTGGTCCCATCGCCGTTCCAGTACAGCAGGTCGAAGGCAGGCGGCGCCTCGCCCAGCATGTAGGACTTGATCGCCGGCGTGTAGATCAGGTCGTTCGAACGCAGGAAGCTGAAGGTGCGGCTCATGAAGAATTTTGACAGGATGCCGTCACGTTCGGTCTGCCGTTCGATTCCGTCAACGAAATCGTCATTCAGGAAGACGCCCACTTCGCCAGGGTCGGAGAAATCGGTAAGCGTGGTGAGGAAGGTGGCACTTTTGACCGTCTTGTCCCCGGCCTTGTTCAGATGCGCCAGCGTCAGGGCCAGGGTGGTGCCGGCAATGCAATAGCCGACCGCGTTGATCTGCTTTTCGCCGGTGATGCGCCGGACCTCGGCCATCGCGCGCAGATAGCCATCGCGGATGTAGTCGTCCATTCCGGTCCCGGCGTAGCTCGCGTCGGGATTGACCCAGGAAACGACGAACAGGGTGAAGCCCTGGTCCACGATCCATTTGATCAGCGAATTCGCGGGCTTCAGATCCAGAATGTAGAACTTGTTGATCCAGGGCGGAAAGATCAGCAAGGGCGTCTTGTGGACCTTCTCGGTCGTCGGTTCGTACTGGATCAGCTCCAGCATCCGGTTGCGGTAGACCACGGCGCCCGGAGTGGTCGCGAGATTTTCGCCGACCTTGAACGCCTCGCGGTCAGCCAGCGTCACCAGTAGGTCGCCCTGATTGGCCTCGATGTCGCGCACCAGGTTCTCCAGCCCCTGCACCAGGCTTTCGCCGTCGGTCTCGACCGCGCGTTCCAGCGCCTCGGGGTTGGTGCCCAGGAAATTCGTCGGGCTGAACATGTCGACGATCTGTCTGGTGAAATACTCCACCCGGCGGCGGTCCTCGGGCGAAAGCGTCTCCAGGTCGCCCACGGCGGTCGATATTGCCTCGGCGTTCAGCAGATACTGCTGTTTCAGGTAGTTGAAGAAGGGATGCGTGTCCCAGAGCGGATTGCTGAACCGGCGGTCCCTGGGGCCGGGGTCGGGCGGGGCCCTGAACTCGCCCTTGGCAAGGGTCTGCTGCGCCTCGACATAGTGTTTCAGCGTCTTGCCCCAGTAGTTGACCTGATGTTCCACCATCTTGGCGGGGTTCTGCATCATCTCGGCCAGCCAGGCGGCCGCAGCCTTCATGTAGACATCGGGCGCGGGGCCGTGCAGGGCGGGGTCAACATGGCGGCGCCGGGTCAGGGCTGCCGTCAGACGCTTTGACAGTTCCTCAACCCTGGCCAGGTTGGCATTCAGCCGGGCGGTGCGGGCCTCGGGGCTGTCGGGGGTCTTCTCTTCTGTTGTCATGCCAATGTTTCCCCCCTATCTTCGCCGCCGTGCAGCATTGCGCCACCCTCCCGGGCAGTGCCATGCGACATTTGTCCGCCCTGGCGAGGAGACGCCATGAAGTATATGTACACCTACGACCTGATGGAAAGCGCCCGCAACACGAATGAGTGGCTGGGCGCCTCGGCCCGGGCCTTCGCCAGCTATCCCGCCTTCGCCATGTCGGTGAACCCGATGTTGCCGTTGATGGCTGCCTGGGGCGAAGTGACGGAGCGCACCTTCCGCCGCATGATTGCCAAGCCCGACTGGGGGATCCGGTCGATCGTGGGCCCGGATGGTACCGATCATCTGGTGGACGTGAATCCGATCGTGCAGAAGCCGTTCGGCGATCTGGTGCAGTTCTTTGTGCGCCGCCGGGCACCGATGGCGCGGAAGGTGCTGCTTGTGGCGCCGATGTCGGGGCATTATGCGACGCTTCTTCGGTCCACGGTCGCCAGCCTTCTGCCGGATGCTGACGTCTATGTGACCGACTGGCACAACGCGCGCGACATTCCCGTTTCGGCCGGCAAGTTCGACATCGAGGACTACACGCTTTACCTTGCCGAATTCATCAAGGTGCTGGGCCCCGATACCCATGTCATCGCCGTCTGTCAGCCGGTGCCGCTGACCTTGGCCGCCACAGCCTTTCTGGCTGCCGAACACCCGGAAGCGCAGCCAAAAAGCCTGGTTCTGATCGGTGGACCGGTCGATCCGGATGCTGCTGCCACCGAAGTAACGGATTTCGGCCGCCGGGTCACCATGGGCCAGCTGGAGCATCTGGCAATCCAGCGTGTGGGCTTCAAGTACAAGGGCGCGGGGCGGCTGGTCTATCCGGGGCTGTTGCAGCTGCAAAGCTTCATGGCGATGAATGCCGAGCGCCATTCCAGGGCCTTTGCCGAACAGATCTTCCGCGTTGCGCGCGGTGAAGCCTCGGATCACGATGCGCATAACCGCTTCTACGATGAATATCTGGCCGTGATGGACATGACGGCGGAATTCTACCTGTCCACCGTCGAACGCATCTTCAAGAACCGCGAGATTGCCCGCAACGATTTCGTGGTGGCGGGTCGCAAGGTGGATTTCGATGCTATCACCAACGTGTCGGTGATGACAGTCGAGGGCGCGAATGACGATATTTCCGCGCCTGGTCAATGTGTTGCAGCCTTGGGCCTGCTTACTGGGCTTTCGCAGGACAAGAAGGCCCACCATGTCGAACCGGGCGCCGGCCACTACGGCATATTCGCCGGGAAAAGCTGGCGGTTGAACATCCGCCCCCTGGTGCTGAACTTTATCGACCGCGCAGCGGGCAAGCCGAAGCCGCGCATCGCGCTGGCCTCGGGACAGTAGGTTCGCGCACGGGGGTATCCGGCAGTTCGTTCGCTGCCGGCACGGGTGTCGCTTGCCGCTCGCGAAGCGTGGCGATCAGGTGCAGTCGGACATGACCATGGCCGGCAAGTGCCTGGATGCAAGGATTTCCAGTCGCAGGTTCGCACGGTTCCTGCTTTGCTTTGTCAGCGGCCTTCCCAGCAACCTTTACGAAACCCTTCGGCGCAGTTCCAGCTCGGCGCCTGTCCTTGACGCGACAGCAATGTGGCCCGCCCTTCCGGGATCCGCGGCGCAACCCACTGCGGTCGATCGGCAAGAACTAGTCAGGTGGCGTCGCCACGGCTGCTGCGATCTGCGCGGCATCAACTGCCGACCTTCGACCATGAAGTCAAAGGCAGCCGCGCGGAACTGGTCACCTTTGGACCGATGGATCAGGATGCTTGGTAATGAACATGATCATGTTGCAGAATTCTGGGAGGTTGGCTGCTTAAGTACTTATTTTCAAAAAAGTAATTATAGAAATGATCAGATGGATCTTCGGACGTGAAATCTCAAAGCATGTTCGATTTATTCAACTCATCCTGATGCTGCCAGAACCTGATCCACCGCTGTCACGATCAGGTCCAGGCATGTGGGAGAGGAAAAACGATGGTCCGCGTCCTTGACCAGCGTAAGGCTCAGGTCGGGGCTGTCGATGTGGTCGAACAGGCGCAACGCCACACCGGGCGGCACGTCGCTGTCGGAGCTGCCCTGCAACAGGCGGACTGGCATCGGCAGGGGCAGCGGCCGGTCCAGCACCAGATTGGCGCGACCGTCCTCGATCAGGCGACGGGTAATCGGGTAGGGGGCATCGGAATAGGCAGATGGGCGGTGAAGAAGCCCGGCTTCCAGCAGACGGGCCCGTTCGGTCGCACCGAATTCTTCGTGCCACATCCGTTCGGTGAAGTCCGGCGCTGCGGCAATGCCCACAAGCCCTGCTACGCGC
Organism: Tabrizicola sp. YIM 78059; assembly: GCF_004959785.1. Lineage (NCBI taxonomy): Bacteria > Pseudomonadati > Pseudomonadota > Alphaproteobacteria > Rhodobacterales > Paracoccaceae > Tabrizicola > Tabrizicola sp. YIM 78059. Next base: position 83,329 of record NZ_SJZH01000008.1, on the reverse strand, counting down.
CGGGGCATGTCGCGGGCGACAAGCAGGGCAATCCAGCCGCCCATTGACGAGCCGACCAGAACCTGCGGCCCTTCGGTCAGCGCCTCGATCACGGCCAAGGCGTCTTCGCGCCAGTCGGTGATTGCCCCATCTTCGAAAGCGCCGCGTGATGCGCCATGGCCGGAATAGTCGAAGCGCAGGAAGGATCTGCCCGTGGCCTCGGCCCAGGCTTGCAGATGAAGAGCCTTGGACCCGGTCATGTCCGATCGGAAACCGCCAAGGAAGACGACACCGGGCCCCTTCCCGGGGGTCTGGTGATAGGCGATGTGGCGGCCTTGCGGGGTACTGAGAAAGGTTGTCATGGCGCTGATATAGGCGTGCTTCGCGGCAAGCGTGAGGCCCCTTTAACGCGCCGGGCAAGGACCTGCGCATGACTTGACTTCCCGGAAGCCGCCGGGCAAGAACGCGCGACTTTACCCGCAACCGGGCGTTTCGTGGGCGCCAAACCGACGAGGAGCCGGCCATGAGCCAGATTTCACTGACATTTCCTGACGGCAACAAGCGCAGCTACGCGGCCGGCGTGACGCCGGCCGAGGTGGCGGCGTCGATCGCCCCCTCGCTGGCCAAGGCGGCGATCTCGGCGCAGGTGAACGGGCGGCACTGGGATCTGCAATGGCCGATCCATGAGGACGCCACGATCAGCCTGAACACGATGAAGGACGAGGCCCCGGCGCTGGAGCTGATCCGGCATGACCTTGCGCATATCATGGCCCGTGCGGTGCAGGAGCTCTGGCCCGAGGTGAAGGTCACCATCGGGCCGGTCCGGGACCAGGGCTGGTTCTACGACTTCGACCGGGAAGAGCCCTTCACGCCCGAGGATCTGGGCGCGATCGAGGCGCGGATGAAGCAGATCATCAACGCGCGCGATCCGGTGCGGACCGAGGTCTGGGACCGCGCCCGCGCCGTCGAATACTACCGGGGCCGGGGCGAGCCCTTCAAGCTGGAGCTTCTGGACCGGATCCCCGAGGGCGAGGACATCCGCATGTACTGGCACGGGGACTGGCAGGACCTGTGTCGGGGGCCGCATCTGCAACACACGGGCCAGGTTCCGGCCGATGCCTTCAAGCTGACGCATGTCGCGGGGGCCTACTGGCTGGGCGACGCGAGCCGTCCCATGCTGCAACGCATCTACGGCGTGGCGTTCCGCAACCGCGACGATCTGAAGGCGCATCTGACGATGCTGGAAGAGGCCGCCAAGCGCGACCACCGCAAGTTGGGGCGCGAGATGGAGTTGTTCCATCTGCAGGAAGAGGCGCCGGGAATGGTCTTCTGGCACCCGAACGGCTGGACGATCTACCGCACGCTGGAAGACTACATGCGCGGCCGGCTGCGGCAGGCGGGTTACAAGGAAATCCGCACCCCTCAGGTCGTGGACCGCATCCTGTGGGAGAAGTCGGGCCACTGGGAGGCCTACCGCGAGAACATGTTCATCGTCGAGGTGGACGAGGAGGGTGCGAAGGAAAAGCGCATCAACGCTCTGAAGCCGATGAACTGCCCCTGCCATGTTCAGGTGTTCAACCAGGGCCTGAAGTCCTACCGCGACCTGCCCTTGCGGCTGGCGGAGTTCGGATCGTGCCACCGCTACGAGTCTTCCGGCTCGATGCACGGGTTGATGCGCGTGCGTGGCTTCACCCAGGACGACGCGCATATCTTCTGCACGGAAGACCAGATCGAGGCCGAATGCGCCGGCTTCATCTCGCTCTTGTCATCTGTGTATCGCGACCTTGGCTTCGAGAAGTTCGACATCAAGCTGTCCACCCGGCCCGACGTGCGGGTCGGCAGCGACGAGATCTGGGACAAGGCCGAAAACGCGCTGCAAAAGGCCATCGAAGGGCTGGGGCTGCCTTACGAGATAAACCCCGGCGACGGGGCCTTCTATGGGCCGAAGCTCGACTTCAAGCTGACCGATGCCATCGGGCGGGAATGGCAGTGCGGCACCTTCCAGGCCGACTTCAACCTGCCGGTCCGGCTGGGCGCGGAATATGTCGGCGAGGACGGGATGAAGCACCGCCCCGTCATGCTGCACCGCGCGGTGCTGGGGTCGTTCGAGCGGTTCATCGGCATCCTGCTGGAAAACTACGCCGGGAAACTGCCCTTCTGGCTGGCGCCGCGCCAGGTGGTGGTGGCGTCTATCGTCTCGGACGCCGACCCTTTCGTGCATGAGGTAGTGGCGGCGCTGAAGAAGGCAGGGGTCCGGGCGGAGGCGGACGTGCGCAACGAGAAGATCAACTACAAGGTCCGCGAACATTCGGTCGGCAAGGTTCCCGTGATCCTGGCGATTGGGATGCAGGAGGTCGAGGCGCGGACGGTTTCGGTGCGCCGTCTGGGCGAGACGCGGACCGAGACCATGTCGCTGGATCAGGCTGTGGCGACCTTTGGCTTCGAGGCGCTGCCGCCCGCAGCTGCCTGAAGGCCTCTGGCCGGAATTTCAGCACGGACGGGTGGAAGCGCCCCGTCCGACTGAGTCCGCTTGCCATGTGGCTTGATTTTCGGCGAATCCTTGGCATCATCGCCTCAGTGACGACAGATTTCCTGGCCGGCTCTCGGATCGAAGCCCTGGAAGACCTGGTGGCACGGCCTGCGGCAATGTCGCCGCAGGGGGTTCTGAGAGGAGAAGCGGAATGCCGACGGGCACCGTGAAATGGTTCAACGCGACGAAGGGCTACGGTTTCATCGCGCCGGATGATGGTGGCAAGGACGTGTTCGTGCACATCTCGGCGGTCGAACGCGCCGGGCTGAAGGGGCTGAACGACAATCAGAAGATCGGCTACGAACTTCAATCCGGCCGCGACGGCAAGATGTCGGCCGGCGACCTGCGCCTGTTGTAAGCCTTGGTGGATCAGCGCGGCCCCAGCAGAATGTCGGCGGTCGCGCTGTCCCAGCCCAGAAACCAGCGATCCCCGTCCTGGATGACCGGCCGCTTCATCACGGTCGGTTGTGACATGATCTGCACCTCGGGATCGGATGCCTTCAGGAAATCGTTGAAGCTGCGGTATGTGGTGGACTGCCGGTTTACCGCAAGGTCGCCGAATTCCTGCACGATCCGGCTTACCTCTGCCTCGCTGAGCGGGTTGGCCCGAATGTCGCGGAAGGTGACCTCGCGGCCGGCGGCTTCAAGCGCCTTCAGCGCCTTTTTGCAGGTATCGCAGGTCGGGATGCCGTAAAGGATCATGGCGGGGTCTTTCGCTGTGCGTCCAGTTTTGATGCTTGTTTTTCAAGGGCTTGCTAGCATATCCCGAAAGCGCCGGAAAGGGGGAAGGGTGCGGGCTGTTAATGCCGGGCCCGGATTTGTGCACAGGCGACAAGCATGGCGCCGGTCGTTGCCGGCCGAATTCTCGTGTTGCATTCCGATCTTTCTCAAGTGCTTGAGCCTGTTGAAGAAGCCTTCCACGGGCGGTGCGCCGGGGACAGATGTCAATATCGACGGAACGTTGCAACTTTCGCTAGCACGGGGTAGGGGTGTGGCCGCGCCTGGCGCGTGCGGCAATCAGCACAAGGATGGTGCGGGCGTCACAGCATCGATCAGCCATAAACCACATCCCCGGAGGGAAAGTGGTTGGCCATCAGTTCCGCCACACCTGCCTTGTCCCAGGTCCGGCCGGGCGAAAGTGTGATCGGCAGCGGCAGGTCGCAGTGAACGACCATGGCGCTGATCCTGAAGCCGAATCCCCCGACCGGAACGGCCAAATGTCTGATCCGTGCCCGTTTCTGAGCTGCGTCCGGCAGAGGGTGCGGATGACCGAACTGTCGATGAACAGCAAGTGATCACGCGATCTTTCCGAAGGCGCTTCGGGGGGCTGGACCCACAATTCCGTCTTCGCCCCCTGTCGAAGCGGTTGCACGCGCTTGTCGCGGCCCATTTTGCCCGACACCGCTTCTTTCTCCAGGCAGAGGGATCAGCCCACCCGGCAGCCTTGCACCCAGACCCCGCGAACTGCGCCGGCCGGGCCAAGCCGCGTGACCCGGATGACATCCGCCCGCGCGCCCGGCACCAGATGGCCACGGTCCGGCAGGCCTGCCGCATCGGCAGGGGCCGCAGTCACCGTCGCGATGCCACGGGCCGTGTCACCCCAGAGATCACCCAGCATCAAAGCCGCCGACAACAGCGACGAGGGCACATAGTCCGATGACACGATATCCAGAAGGTCCGCCTCGGCCAGCTCCTGCGCGGCCACGTTGCCGGAATGGCTGCCGCCGCGGATCAGGTTCGGCGCGCCCATCATCACCTTGATGCCGTGGTCCTGGCAGGCCCGTGCCGCCTCGACCGTTGTCGGGAACTCGGCGAAATGCGCGCCGTGGGCGGCGGATTGCGCTACATGCTCGGGTTCGGTGTCATCATGGCTGGCCAGCACTGCCCCATAGCGGCGGGCGGCTGCGACGGCGGCGGCCTCGTGCGCCGCGCCCAGCCGGTCGCGCAGCGCCTTCTGGGTGGCAACGTGTGCCTCCCAGTCAGCCTCGGAAATCCCGTATTTGCCCACGTAGTATTCCTTCAGCTTCGAGATGTCGCGGAACTGCCGCGCGCCCGGCGTGTGGTCCATCAGGCTGACGATTCCGATGCCGTCATTGGGGCCGAACTTGTCCAGCTCCTCGATCAGGGTTTCGGAACAGACCTCGGCGCGCAGGTGCAGGAAATGGCTGATCCGCAACACGCCCTGCGCGCGCAGGCCCAGGATCTCGTCGGCCAGCGCGCGGGCATATTCGCCGTAGTTCATCTTGGCGTTCGACACGACCGACCCCACCCGCAGCGCGTCGAAGACCGTGGTGATGCCGACCGAGGCCAGCTCTGCGTCATGGGCGATGATCGCGGCGGCGTGCGGCCAATCCACCTTGGGGCGCGGCTGGATGTGGCGTTCCAGGTTGTCGGTGTGCAGCTCGATCAGCCCCGGCATCACCAGGTCGCCGCCGCAGTCCACCGCCCCCGCCGGCACCGTCGCCCCTTCGGCGATGTCGGCGATGCGGCCGTCCCGGATGCGGACCTGGCCCCGCAGGGTCTCGGTCGGCAGGACCAGGGTGGCATTGGCCAGGATCGTCTCGGTCGTCATCTTGCACTCTCATGTCTTGCGGCCCGCTTGCGGCTGGCGTCTGCTGACACGGATGCGTCACACGGATGTGACATTGCCCCGTTACGCCCGCGCCCATGGACCAGATGAAACGTTTCGCCGTCTATTATGCCCCGCGCCCCGGCGCCTTTGCCGGCCGCGCGAATGAATGGCTCGGATGGGATCCCGCGACCGGCCAGGCGCTGCCGCAACCCCGGGTGCCCGGCATCGCCGATCCCGCCGCGATCACCGCCGACCCGCGCCGCTACGGCTTTCACGGCACGATCCGCGCCCCCTTCAGGCTGGCCGAGGGCGTGACGCCTGACCTTGCCGCCGCCACCGTCGCCACGCTCGCCGCGCGCCTTGGCCCCGTCACCTGCGAGGGGCTGATTCTCGAAAACCTGCACGGCTTCCTCGCGCTGACGCCGCGGGGCTGCGAGGCCGCGCTTCTGGAACTCGGCGCCGCCGTGGTCGAGGGCACGAACGACCTGCGCGCGCCGCTCAGCGAGGCCGAGATCGCCCGCCGCCGGCCCGAAGCCCTCTCGCCCCGCCAGCGCGAATTGCTGCACCGCTGGGGCTATCCTTACGTGATGGAAGAATTCCGCTTCCACCTGACGCTGACCGACCGTCTGGCCGACCCGGCCCCCGCCATGGCGGCGCTGGGGGCGCATTTCGCCGATGTGCTCCCCCGGCCCTTCGAGATTCAGGATCTGTGCCTGTTCGGCGAGGATACGGCGGGCCGGTTCCATCTGCTGCACCGCTATGCCCTGACCGGCTGAAGCGCGGCCAGAAGCCGGGCCACGCCGGCCTCCTGCGAGCCATCGTTGACCACCGTCTCGGCGGCGATGCCCTCCGGCAGGGTGAAGGCCGCCCGGGCCAGCCGCCCGCGGATGTCGGCCTCGCTCTCGCGCCCCCGTGCGGCCAGCCGCGCGGCCAGCACCGCATCGGGAGCCGTGACAAGGATCACCCGCAGGTCGGGAAAGACCCGCACCGCCTCGGGCAGCGCCGCGCGGCTGCCGTTGAAGATCACGTCGCCCGGCCCTGCGACCTGCGCCCTGGGGACGCCGTAGGACAGGCCATGCGCCTCCCACCACAGGGCGAACTCGCCCCGGCCGCGGCGCAGGGCGAACTCCGGCGCCGAGACGCCTTCGAAATCCTCGCCTCCCGCCTCGGCGGGCCGGGTGATGACGCGGCGCACCAGCCGCAGGTCGGGCCGCGCGGCCATCGCGCCCCGGATCAGCGTATCCTTGCCTGCCCCCGATGGCCCCACGACCGCGAAGATCATGCTGCGGCCTTCGGAGTGAACCCGGTCACATCGACAAGCCGGTCGCAGACGCGCGCGCGTGCCGCCTCGTCGTGGAAGATGCCCAGGATCGCCGCGCCGCGCGCCTTGGCTTCCTCGATCAGGCTCAGCACCACCTCGCGGTTGGCGGCATCGAGGCTGGCGGTCGGTTCGTCCAGAAGCATCGCCGGATAGGCATGGGCAAAGCCGCGCGCGATGTTCACCCGCTGCTGCTCGCCGCCCGAGAAGGTGGTGGGCGACAGGGACCAGAGCCGTTCGGGGATGTTCAGCCGCCGCAGGAGAGACGCCGCCCGCGCGCGCGCCTGATCGGCCGGGGTGCCAAGGGCCAGAAGCGGCTCGGCCACGACTTCCAGCGTGGGGACGCGGGGAACAACGCGCAGGAACTGGCTGACATAGCCCAGCGTTTGGCGGCGCAGCGCGATGATCTGGCGCGGCTCGGCGGTGGCGACGTCAAGGTCGCCCACCATCAGGCGTCCCCCGGCGGCAAGGTAGTTGCCGTAAACCATGCGCATCAGCGTGGACTTGCCCGCGCCGGACTGCCCGGTCAGCCCCACGCATTCGCCGGGGCCGACGCTCAGCGCCGCGCCGGCCATGACCGGGATCACCGCGCCGCCCTGGTTGTGCAGGGTGAAGGACTTCGACAGGTTCTCGATACGGATCATGGGCTTACACCTGAAGGACGGAGGAGACCAGGAGTTGCGTATAGGCGTGCTGCGGGTCGTCCAGCACCTGGTCGGTCAGGCCCTGCTCTACCACCCGGCCGGATTTCATCACCATCAGCCGATGCGCCAGCAGCCGGACCACCGCAAGGTCATGCGTCACGATGATGGCGGATAGGCCGAGGTCGCGCACCAGCCCGCGCAGAAGGTCCAGCAGCCGCGCCTGCACGCTGACATCGAGGCCCCCAGTCGGTTCGTCCATGAACACCAGCCGCGGTCCCGTCACCAGGTTCCGCGCAATCTGCAACCGCTGCTGCATGCCTCCCGAGAAGGCCGAGGGCCTGTCGTCGATCCGGTCGGCGGCGATCTCGACCCGGCCCAGCCAGTCCGCTGCCTTGCCCCGAATCTCGCCATAATGCCGGGCACCGACGGCCATCAGGCGTTCGCCCACATTGCCGCCAGCCGAGACGCCCATCCTGAGCCCGTCGCGCGGGTTCTGGTGGACATAGGCCCAGTCGGTGCGCGACAGACGGCGACGCTCGGTTTCCGACATTGCCAGGACATCGCGCCCGTCATAGGCGATGCGGCCTAGGTCCGGGCGCTGGTGGCCGGCCAGGCAGGACAGAAGGGTGGACTTCCCCGAGCCGCTTTCGCCGACGATCCCCAGCACCTCGCCGGGGTAAAGATCGAAGGAGACATCCGCGCAGCCGATCCTTTGGCCATAGCGTTTCGTCAGCCCCTCGACGCGCAGAAGCGGCTGGTCGGTCATGGTCATGCGCTCCATCAGGGTCATGCCGCGCCCTCCGTCCCGGCGCCCTGCGCGACGCTCTCATGTCGGGCGCATCCCTCCCTCCTCGTGGGGGAGGGATGGGGTGAGGGGGCCACTCCCTCGCCGGAAAGTCGGCCCCGATGCCCCTTCGCCCGCCGCCCGGCGCAGAAATCGGTGTCGGAACAGACGAACATCCGCCCGCCCGTGTCATCAGTGATCACCTCGTCCAGATAGCTGTCCGTCGCGCCGCAAAGGTCGCAGTCATGCGGGGCCTTGGAGGCGGTGAAGGGATGGTCGTCGAAATCGAGGCTCACGACCTCGGTAAAGGGTGGGAGCGCATAGATCCGCTGCTCGCGCCCTGCGCCGAACAGCTGTATCGCCGGGCTGTTGCCAAGCTTGGGGTTGTCGAACTTGGGGATCGGCGAGGGGTCCATGACATAGCGCCCTTCGACCTTGACCGGATAGGCGTAGGATGTGGCGATCTGCCCGTGTCGGGCGATGTCCTCGTAAAGCTTCACATGCATCAGCCCGTATTCTTCCAATTCGTGCATCTTCCGCGTCTCGGTCTCGCGCGGTTCTAGGAACCGCAGGGGTTCGGGGATCGGCACCTGATAGACCAGGATCTGACCTGCCTTCAGAGGGGTTTCCGGGATGCGGTGGCGGGTCTGGATCACCGTCGCCTCGGCGGTGGCCTCGGTCGTGGCCACCCCGGCCGTGCGCTGGAAGAAGCGGCGGATCGACACCGCGTTCGTCGTGTCGTCCGCGCCCTGGTCGATGACCTTGAGCCGGTCCTCGGGGACCAGGCAGGCCGCCGTTACCTGCACCCCGCCCGTCCCCCAGCCGTAGGGCATCGGCATCTCACGGCTGGCAAAGGGGACCTGGTAGCCCGGCACCGCAATCCCCTTCAGGATCGCGCGGCGGATCATCCGTTTGGTCTGTTCGTCGAGATATGCGAAATTGTAGGCCTGATCTGTCACGATATGCTCCTGCAGGGGGGCAAGGCCGGGGAAGGAGGCAGGGAATGCTCTGGATCGCGCTCGCCGCAGCGGTCGGCACGGTTCTTGTCGGTCTGCTGACGATGCGTCAGCCGGCGGTGTATGGCCGGCAACGGCGCCGCGGCAAGTCGGGCGACGGGGGCGACGGGGGCGCGACAATGGCGGGGGCAGACGATGGCGCCACCTGTGATGCCAGCGCCAGCTGCGATGCCGGCGGAGGCGGGGGCGACTAGGGTCATTCCGCCGCCTCCTGCATGGTCTGCGCCTCGGCCCGCAGGCGGCGGACCAGTTCCAGCTCCGCCTGGAAATCGACGTAGTGCGGCAATTTGATGTGTTCGAGGAACCCCGTGGCCTGGATGTTGTCGCAGTGCATCAGCACGAATTCCTCGTCCTGCGCCGGGGCACCTGTGAAATCCTCGCCCAGTTCCTGCCAGCGGAGCGCGCGGTCCACGAGGCTCATCGCGATGGCCTTGCGTTCCGACTGGCCCATCACCAGCCCGTAACCCCGGGTGAACTGCGGCGGCTTGGTCTTCGAGCCCTTGAACTGGTTCACTGTCTCGCATTCGGTCAGTTCGATCTCGCCGATCTCGACGGCGAAACCCAGTTCCGGGATATCGACCTCCACCGCCACCCGGCCGATGCGCAATTCGCCGACGAAGGCGTGGGTCCGGCCATAGCCGCGCTGGGTGGAATAGGCCATGCCGAGGACGAACCCCTCGTCCCCCCGCGCCAGCGCCTGCAGGCGCAGGGCGCGGTCGGCGGGCAGTTCCATCGGCTCGCGCGTCAGGTCGGGGGGCGTGGCATCAGAGGGATGCGCTTCCTCGATCAGCCCGTCGCGGTTCAGGAAGGTCGTGACATGGGGGACGCGGGGTGCCCCCCCTCCCCCTCCCTCCCCCACCAGGGGGGAGGGAGGCGCCTCTTGCCCGGCCGCCGCGCCCGGAANGGGAGGCGCCTCTTGCCCGGCCGCCGCGCCCGGAACCTCCCCTCCCCCTCGTGGGGAGGGGATGGGGGTGGGGGGCTCACCCTCGGCCATCAGAGCGAAGTCCAAGAGGCGATGCGTATAGTCGAATGTCGGCCCCAGCACCTGGCCGCCGGGCAGGTCCTTGAACGTGGCGCTGATCCGCCGGTCCACCGCCATCGCGGCCGTGTCCACGGGGCGCGACCCGGCGAGGCGCGGCAGCGTGGTGCGATAGGCGCGGATGAGGAACACCGCCTCGATCAGGTCGCCGCGGGCCTGCTTGATCGCCAGCGCGGCGAGGTCGGGGTCGTAGAGCGAGCCCTCGGCCATGACCCGGTTGACGGCCAGCTTCATCTGCTCGCGGATCTGCGGGATAGTCAGTTCGGGCACCGCGCGGTCGCCCCGGCGTTCCTCGGCCAGCCAGCCATGCGCATTGTCGATGGCGCGTTCGCCACCCTTGACGGCGACATACATCAGATCTTCTCCACGCGGGTGGACCGGGGCAGGCCGGCGATCCGGTCGCCGGCGGTGAACAGGCAGTCGAAGCCCAGCGGGAACAGCGCGCGGTTGGCACGGAAGGCCGCCGTCTCGGGCAGGTTCAGCCAAGTGGCCAGTTCAATGCCGGGGCCGGTCAGGGCGGGGCCGTGGTTGACCAGCCTCTCCATCTCGACGATCAGCGTGGCCGACCGGTCGGGATAATCCGGCTGGCCGATGCGGAACCGGGTGACGGGCTGCAGCGCCTCCCAGGTGCCCAGCGCGAAATCCGCTGCCTCGGCGGCGACCAGCGGCGCGCCAATGTGGAAAGCCACCCAGTCGCGCACCATGGGGCAATCGGCGGCACCCGCCAGATGCAGCCCCGTCGTCGGATCACAGAGCGTCAGAAGCGCCACCCCCGCCGCGACAGACAGCGGCGCTGGAGGTTCCGCCCCTGCGACGCGGCGAATCGTGCCGGGGCGCGCCATCGCCTCGAGGATCTCGCGGAAGGCGCGGGCGGATTGCACGGGGGCATCGGCGAAGCCGCCGGAAAGCGCGTCGGCAGGCTGGGCGGCGGTCATTTGTCCTCTCCCCTGACCATGGTGAAGAACTCGACCTTCGTCCCGGCAGCCTTCGCGGCACGAGCGGCGCGGCGGGCCTCGGCCTCCGTCCGGAGGGGGGCGAGGATGCGGGCCGACAGGGCCGGCGCGGCCTCGGTCTGCATCAGCGCGTCGATCACCGCGGCGCGACGGGCGTGGGCCTTGTCGCGGCCCTGCACCCAGGCATGGCCCACCGGCCCGGCCGGAAGCTGCACCGAACAGCGCGTCACCGTCATCTCGCCCAGGTTGAAGGCCGCACCTGTGCCCCCCGTGCGCCCCCGCACCATGACGGCGCCAATCTCGGGTGACCGCAGCACGTCGTGCGGCGGCAGTTCGGGCATCAGCTCGGCCAGACGGGCGGGGGGCGCCTTGGCCAGTGTCGCAATCCAGGCCCGTCGGGCTTCGGCATCAGGAGAAGGCATGGCGATCTCGACAGATTCAGGGGGTTGTCCAGTATTCTATACAACTATACAAATCCTAACGCAGACCCGGCCCTTGGCCAACCGGAGATTTGTGAATTTTCCATGACAGGAGGCAGACTTGCCGCGTGACACGATCTGGTCAGCGATTGCCGGCACACTGCGAGCGGAAATCGCGGGCGGGCATTATCCACCTGGCAGCAGATTGCCGACCGAGGCAGCGCTGTCGGCCCGGTTCGGGGTGAACCGCCATACGGTTCGCCATGCCTTGGCGACGCTGGCGGAAGAGGGGCTGGTACACGCACGTCGGGGGGCAGGGGTCTTCGTGACGGCACGGCCGACCCATTACCGGCTGGGTCGGCGGGTGCGTTTTCACGACAATGTGCTGGCGGCCGGGCAGACCCCTTCGCGGCAGATCACACGCAGCGAGACGCGGCCATGCGATGCAGCCGAAGCACGGGTGCTGTGGCTGAAGCCGGGCGATCCGGTCCTGGTGGTGGAAGGCCTTTCACTGGCAGACGGCCAGCCCCTGGCGGCCTTTCGGTCGGTGTTCCCGGCCGCGCGCTTCCCCGGCCTGGCACAGGCGATCCGGGCCGAGGCTTCGATCACGCGGGCGCTGTCGGCCTGCGGGCTGGCAGACTACATGCGGCTCGAGACGCGGATCAGAGCCGAGGCCGCCGACCCGGTTCTGGCGTTGGCCTTGCAGGTGAAGGCCGGTGCCCCTGTGCTGCGCAGTGAAGCAGTGAACGTGGATGCCGAAGGCCGACCGGTCGAGCAGGGGACGACCTGGTTTGCCGGTGATCGGGTGACGCTGACCGTGGCGGCAGATCAGCCCTGATATTTCTCGAGAAATGCCTCGGCCTGCAATTCGCGGAAGTCGGCCAGCGCGGCGCGCAGCCTTTCGTGCGGCCAGTCCCACCAGGCCAGCGCAAGCAACCGGTCGATCACGTCTTGCGCAAAACGTTTGCGCATGGGCCTGGCGGGGCAGCCGGCGACGATCGTGAACGGGGACACATCCTTTGTCACAACGGCACCGGCGGCGACGATGGCGCCGATTCCGATCGTCACCTCGGGCTTGACGATCGCCCCATGGCCGATCCAGCAATCGGCGCCCAGACTGGTGCGCCGTGCTGCGCGGGCGGCGAAGAAGGCGTCGTCATCGGTTGCGTCCTCCCAGTAATAGGAGGAACGGTAAAGGAAATGGTGCTGCGCGGCATGGGCGAAGGGGTGGTCGGTCGGCCCGATCCGCGTCATCGCGGCGATGTTGGAAAAACGGCCGACGGTCGTGTTCGCGATGTCGGCGAAGCGGTCGCAATAGGCATAGGCCTCGAAGGTGGAATTCAGGATGCGCGAGCCTTCGCCGACCTCGGTCCAGGGGGCGAAGCTGGAATTCGCAACCTGTGCCGAAGGGTGGATTACCGCCCCGTCGGGTGACAGGAGGGGGCCGGTCCGGTGCGAGTGCTGCGGTTCGGTGGGTAACGGGCTGATGGCAGTCATCTCAAGTGTGAGTCCGCTGGTTTTCGCGTGGGGCAAAGTGTGGGCAATCGCGCGGCTTCGCAGGCGCAAGCCTTGTATCTGGCCTCGGTGCCTTCGGCCCGACCGGCTGAGGCGAAGGGGGCATTCTGCCCCCGAACCCCCTGAGAGTATTTGGCAATGAGCAAGCGCGCAGTCATTCGCCCTTGATCAGCTTGCGGCGGATCCAGCCCGAGAGGCTGTCCATCAGCATGACCATCAGCACGATCAGGACCATGTAGTATGCCACTTCCTCCCAGTCCTTCTGGGTTATGATCGCCTGTGTCAGAAGAAGGCCGATGCCGCCACCGACGATGGCGCCGATGACGGTCGCGCTGCGGGTGTTGGATTCGAGATAGTAGAGCACCTGCGCCAACAGAACCGGCATGACCTGCGGGATCACCCCGAAGCGGGCGCGCTGGACGGCGTTGGCGCCGGTGGAGCGGACGCCTTCGACCTGCTTTTCGTCTATGTTCTCAAGAGCTTCCGAGAAGGTCTTGCCGAAGCTGCCCGTATCGGTGATCGCGATGGCGATGGCTCCGGTCATCGGTCCGGGACCGAAGGCGCGGGACAGGACGATGGTCCAGATCAGGCCATCCACGCCGCGGACGAAGTCGAACACCCGCCGCGCCGCAAAGCGCAGGGGTCCGAAGGCCATGAAGTTGCGCGCAGCCAGGAAGGACAGCGGCAAAGCGATGATCGCGGCCGTCATCGTGCCGAGGAAGGCCATCAGGATCGTTTCGAAGATCGCCCAGGCCACATCGCCGTGGCGCCACATCCTGTTGGTCCAGAACTCCGACGCGATCAGCGCCAGGTTCGACCGCGCCGGATCGAGCCTTTCGACCGAGACGGCCAGGGCGGCCAGTTCGCCGAAGGACTTGCCGTAAAGGGGGCTGTCGAGGGTGAAGAACCACAGCTCCCAGCCGGGCTGGTACCTGAAGGTCTCGACCTTGGACCGGGTATAGGTGAACCGGCCGGCATCGGTGGTGACACCGATGCGGTTATCGCCCACGCTGATCCAGTCGGGAATCGGTTCAGGCGCCGTGAGGGCCGGGCGGCCGCCCTCCTCGCGGATGTCGATGGTGCCGTAGCCGGGCACGACATAGCGGGCGCCGTTCGTGTCGTAGGTGACGATGTGGCCTTGCCCAAGGTCGATGGTCGTTACATCGTCCGCGACCGTAACCCAGTCGGGCAGGCGGCCTTCGGGGTAGGTGGCCTTGGCCTCGCCCTCGATGGCTACGGTCAGATTGCCCGTGCGGTTGTCGCGGGTGACATGGGTCTTGTGCGACCAGAAGTCGGATAGAAGGATCGCCGCATTGTCGAAACGCGCCCGGGCCATCAGGCCCGCGATGTCGAAGCTGATCGCGGCATAGACAAGGTAGGCAAGGATGGCGGCCGGAATGGCAAAGGCGAGCCGCCGCTTGCGGTCGAAGGCGCGGGTGACGGTCTCGGCCAGCGCGGGGCCGGCAAGGGTGGCATCGGTCATGCGTCAAGCTCCGGGCTGGCGGCCCCCCCACCCCATCCCTCCCCCAGGCGGGGGGAGGGAGGCGCGGGATGGCGAATGAAGGGCCGGGGACGGGCCGGGTGGCTCCCCTCCCCCTGCGTGGGGAGGGGATGGGGGTGGGGGGCGCCTGCCGGACGGCGGGCTCTGGAGGGGCAGTATTGCATCGGTCAATGCCCCTTCACCAGCTTGTGGCGGTAATGGTCGGACGCCCGGTCGATGAGGACGATGGTCAGGAACAGCAGCAGGAAGATCGCGACGACCTGGTCATAGCGGCCTTGGCCCCATTGCATTGCGATCTTCAGGTCATGGCCGATCCCGCCCTCGCCCACGAAGCCCAGGATGGCCGAGGCGCGCACGTTGATCTCGAAGCGGAGAAGCGCATAGGACAGCCAGTTCGGTGCGACCTGCGGGATCACCCCCAGCCACATCCGCTGCGACCAGTTGGCGCCCACCGAGGCCAGGCCTTCGACAGGTTTCAGGTCGGCATTCTCGGCAACTTCCGAGAACAGCTTGCCCAGCGCGCCGCCCGTGTGCAGCGCGATGGCGATGACGGCGGGCACCGGGCCGCCGCCGAGGATATAGATCAGCACCAGGGCGATGACGATCTCCGGGATCGCTCGCAGTGCGTCCATCGTGCGGCGGAAGACCGGGATCAGCCGCGGCCAGCGCGCAAGGCCCCGCGTCGCCAAGAGCGACAGCGCCATCGCTGCCAGCGCGCCCACCAGAGTCGCCACGGCGGCGATGTTCACTGTCTCGATCAGGGCGGGAACATGTTCCCAGAAGATCGCCGGCAGGTTTGCACGCTTTTGCCAGGCTTCGGACAGCACCTCGGCAGGGAAATCGAAGACCTGATGCAGCCCCTGCCAGAAGCCACCGGCATTCCGGCTGTCGGCCAACCACCAGCCAGAGGACATCAGGGCCACGAAGATGACCATGAGGATGCCGCCATACATCCGCTTGCGGCGGATCATCTCGAGATAGACTTCGCGGTTGTCGGACAGGTCCGGGCGCTTGCCGCGCTCCGGGCCGAAGGCAACATCGACCATTGGATCATCCGGAAATGAAAAGGCCGGACCCCGGGGAGCTTCGGGGCCCGACCGGTGGGTGGCTTACATGCCTTCCTGCAGCTTGCGGGCGGCGATGATGCCCAGATAGTCCTCGTGCTTCACCGGCACGAAGTCCTTGGCCTCGCCCGCGGCGACGGCATAGGCGCATTCCTTGTCGGTTTCCCACAGGTCGGCGGTCAGCTGGGTGACTTGGTCCTTCACGTCCTGCGGCAGGGCCTTGCGCACCACCATCGGGCCTTCCGGAATAATTTTCGAGCGCCAGATCTCGACCAGGTTGTTCATGTCCACGAGGCCCGCGTCGGCGGCCTTGCGGAAGGCACCCGAGTTGTAGCCGTCTTCCCAGTTGCCCAGACCGTCGGCCCAGGCTACGCCGGCGTCGAAGTCGCCGTTGGCGACGCCGACGATGGTCTGTTCATGGCCGCCGGACATCTTCACTTCCTTGAAGTAGTCTTCCAGCTTGCCGTATTTTTCGGTCAGTTCGGCGCCCGGCACCAGATAACCACTGGTCGAATTCGGATCAGCGAAGGCGAAGACCTTGCCCTTGGCGTCATCCATCGTCTTGATGCCGCTATCCGCGCGGGCGAAGCCGATCGAGTAGTAGCCGGTCGAGCCGTCGGTGTTCTGCTTGGTCAGCTTCACCTCGACCGCTTCGGGGTTGGTCAGGTAGATCTTGGCATAGGCCGAGGCGCCCAGCCAGGCATAGTCCAGCGACCCGCCCAGCAGGCCCTGGATCACGCCGTCATAGTCGGCCGGGGTGAACAGCTTCACCGGCACGCCCAACGCTTCCTCGATCTTGGCGCGGAAGCATTCGTTTGAGGCCAGGCGGTCCTGGGCGTTCTCGCCGCCGAGGATGCCGATGTTGAATTCCTTGATGCCTTCGGCCATCGCCGACGAGGCGAGGACGGCAGTCAGGGCGGTTGCAGTCAGCAGCTTTTGCATGGGCGCTCCATGGGATTGTGGCCTTGGGGGCCGGTGGTCACGACAGCATCAGGTCGGCGTAGGACCGGTCGGCTGCGGTGTCGGTGGGGATCGAGGTCGAGGTGGCGGCCTCGTTGAAACTGTCGTCGGCACCGTAGATCTCGCGCGCGACGCCGGTGGAAAGCTGGCCGGGCGTGCCGTCAAACACGATGCGGCCGTCGCGCATGCCGATCACCCGGTCGCAATAGCGCCGCGCGGTGTCGAGCGTGTGGAGGTTCGCGATCACCATGCGCCCGTCCTCGACGTTGATCCGCTTCAGGGTGTCCATGACGACCTGGGCGTTCATCGGGTCGAGGCTGGCGATGGGCTCGTCGGCCAGGATGATCTTCGGGTCCTGCATCAGGGCGCGGGCAATGGCCACGCGCTGCTGCTGGCCGCCCGACAGCGCCTCGGCACGCTTCGGGGCCTGCTCGGCGATGCCGAGGCGGTCGAGGATCTCCAGCGCCTTCAGGATGTCGGCGCGGGGCCAGAGGTTGAACATGGTCTGCAGCGTGGACCGGCGGTTCAGGATGCCGTGCAGCACGTTCGAGGCCACATCCATTCGCGGCACCAGGTTGAACTGCTGGAAGATCATCGCGCATTGCGACTGCCAGGCCCGCGCCTCGGCCCCCTTCAGCGCCAGCACGTTCCGGCCCTCGACGCGGATTTCGCCTCCAGTTGCGTCAATCAGTCGGTTCATCAGCCGCAGGAAGGTGGATTTTCCCGCGCCGGACCGGCCGATGATGCCCACAAAGGCAGGTCCTTCGACGCGAAAGCTGACATTGTCCACAGCGGCCTTCTGACCGAACATCCGCGTCACGCCCTGCACATCCAGCATCGGTCTCCCCCGCCTTGCGTTGCCGGGGTCGTAGCTGCGCCGTGTGACACTGCATCAAACCTTGTGTGAAACTTGCATGACGCGGGGCTTGTGCCGGCTGCAACCGGGCTTACCAGCGGATATGGCGCGGCCAGACGTAGTGCTCGTCGGGGTCGGCCAGTGCTGGTGTTGCCAGCGCCATGGTCCGCCGCCGCAGGTCGGGGGCAACCTGATCACGGGGCAGGCGCCGCAGTTCCTCGGCCATGACCGGCGCGCCGATGGTCAGGTCCACCGGTCGGCCCATCCGGCGGCAGGTTTCGTGAAAGATCAGTGCGACCCGAAGCGGGTAGGAGGTGTGGCTTGCGATCTGGAACAGACGGGAATTCTGTCCGGCCACATGCACGGGCAGGACCGTGGTGCCCGGCACGGTCGCCAGCCGACCCACAAAGGGATGCCAGGGTGAATCCACCGCCCGACCGGTCAGTGGCCTGTTTGCGGTCGCCACGCCCCCTGCCGGAAAGATCGCCACAACCTGGCCCTGCGCCAGCAATTCTGCCGCACGCCGCCGCGTCTCGCCAGTCAGCCGCCGCGCCTCGGGCGTGCCTGAAAAGTCGACCGGCAGAAGGTAGGGGTCCATTTCGGGCACCCGGCACAGAAGGCTGTTGGTCAGGATGCGGACATTGCCGCGCAGCCTGATCCCCAGATGCCCGAGCGTCAGCCCGTCCACCACACCAAAGGGATGGTTCGACACCAGAAGTAGCCCGCCGGACTGTGGAACGCGGGCAAGATTGCGGGCACCCCCGACGATACGGGGGCGGATCTTCAGCTTGCGCAGCGCCGCGTCGAACACCGGCTCGCCCGGCCGCTTGTCGCACAGCACCCAGTCCAGATAGAGCCGCTTCAGCTTCGGTTGGCCCGTCGCGACCTCGACCGCGCGGATCAGGCTGCGACGGATCAGTGACTGCCCGGAATGCGAATAGCTGAAATGGACGGGCGCAGAGATCGGCCCCCGGTCAAAGGCGGGGGCGTCCTCGGTGAAACAGTCGGCGGGAAGGATGTCGGCGGACATGGGGCCTCCGGGGGTTCAGAAGGCAGGTTCGGCAAGTGGCCGGGCCGGCAGGGCGGAATAGCCGCCGCGGCCGGCGACAAAGGTGCGCAGGGGGGCGGGGGGCTGACCTGCAGGCCAGTCGATCAGGATCAGGTCGGCGCGCAGGCCCGGCGCGATGCGACCCCGGTCGTTCAGGCCCATGGCGCGAGCCGGGTTGCGCGACACAAGATTCCACAGCACCGGCAGTGGTGCCACGCGGTCGGCGTGAAGCCGGGTCACCGCGCCCAGCATGGCCGGATAATAGTAGTCGGACGCCAGAATGTCGCACAGGCCCCGCGCGATCATCTCTGCCGCGCCGGGGCTGCCCAGATGGCTGCCGCCGCGCATGGCGTTCGGCGCGCCCAGCACGATCGGGTCGCCCGCCGCGCGCGCGGCAAGAAAGACGCGTTCGTGCATCGGGAACTCGGCCACCCTTGCGCCGAGCGCCCGGTAATAGTCGCGCGTTTCAACCTGGCTGTCGTCGTGGCTCAGCATCGGGGCACCATGGGCGCGGGCAAGGGCTGCCACCCGCGCGATGTCGCCCGGAACCTCGGCCCGACGCGCCCAGACCCGGGCGATCAGCTCCACGAAGTCGGCCGTGGTCATGCGCGAACGCCTGGCCCGTTCACTCATCTTTTGCATGAAGGCAGCCGTCGTCATGTCGGTCACGGGATAGTCCTTCACATGATCGAAGGGCCGGTCGTGAACGGCGATTTCGGGATGCAGCAGCGCCGAGGTGGTGTGGTCGTTGAAGGCCAGCGCCGGGCGGTCTGGACCGGCAAGGACATGGGCGATAAGGGGCTCCGCCTCGGGGCAGAAGGTTTCCCAGCGCAGCTGGATCCGGTTGTCCGCAGTCAGGCGCCCGCGCAGCCCCTCCAGCGCGCGGACGACCTGCCAGCCGGTTTCGACACTGCGCAGGCCGGGTTCCCAAGACAGCGTGAGGGCATGATAGGCGGTCGCGATGCCGTTCGCCGCAAGCTGGCGGTCGGTTTCCAGAAGCGCGGCCTCGGTCGTGACCATGACCCCCGGGCGCGGCATCAGCTGGCGCTCGAAGGCATCGCCGTGGATATCGACGAAGGCCGGGGCCAGGATGCGCCCCTTTGCGGGAAGCACGGTGGCGCCGTCCCGGGCAACGTCGATCCCGGTGATCCGTCCGCCCTCGATGCGGACCGAACCCGTTTCTACCCGGTCCTCCAGGATCAGCGTCGCGCCTTCGATCAGCTCCGCGCTCATCCCAGCCGCTCCGCCAGAAGGTGCCAGTGCCAGGAGCCGGGCTTTTCATGTGGACGGTCGTAGAGGGTGAGGAGTTCAAAGCCCCACAGAAGGCCGGTCAGTTCGGCAGCGGTGCAGAAGTAATGCGGATGGACCTTGTCGCCGGGGCCCTCGAAAACCCAGGTGTTGCGGCTGATCTCGCGCCCCGGGGCACGGGCCTGTTCCACGGGCAGGCGGCGGGCCGACAGCATCGTGGCCATGAAGGTTCCTCCGGGTCTGATGATGCGGGCGATTTCCGCCAGGGTGCGACGCACGATCGTCTCATCCCCGTGGTAGATCACGTTCCAGGCCAGCACATGGTCGAAGCTGGCCGAGGCAAAGGGCAGGTCGGTCATTGGGGCCTGAACGGTGTCCACGCTCAGCCCCTGGGCGAAGGCGGCAGATGCGGTGGCGGCCACCGCGGCCTCTGAGGCATCAAGGGCGGTCACTCGATGCCTGCCCCGAGCGTAGGCCAGCGCATGCCGCCCGATGCCGCAGCCAAGGTCCAGGATGTCCGATCCGGGTTTCAGCGTCGCCGCATGTTCGGCCACCCAGGGCTCTGCCCGGGCCCAGGGGCTGGTGCCGTCAGCCTTCTGCCATTCGGCGTTCCAGTAGAGATGTGCGGTATCGGTGGTCATCATGGTCATATCAGCTTCCTGCGGATCCAGCCCGAGCCCTGCTCGACTGCGATGACAAGGGCGAGCATCATCAGGATGATCGCCAGGGCTTCGTCATAGTTGAAAAGGTCGAAGGCGACCTTCAGGTCCACCCCTATTCCGCCGGCGCCAACCAGGCCAAGGGCGGCGGACCCGCGCACCGATTTCTCTAGCGCGAACAGCGAGGTGGCGGTGAATGACGGCAGGCAGGCGGGGAAGACCGACGAGACGATAACCCCTAGGCGGCTGGCCCCGATGGCGCGCAGCGCGTCCTGCGGGCCGGGATCTGTTTCCTCCATCGCCTCGGCGAAGAAGCGGCCGGCGAAACCGATCTTGTCCACCATGATCGCCATGACGCCGGCGGCGGGGCCAAGGCCCACGATGATGATGAAGATGATTGCCCAGACCAGATCGGGCACGGTGCGGAACAGCGCGATGATTGCGCGGGCAAGCGTGCGGACGATGGGGTGGGGCGACAGCCGGTCGGTCGCAAGGATGGCGAAGGGTACGGCGAGGAGCAGCCCCAGGAAGCAGCCCGCCACGGCCATCTGCAGCGTTTCCAGCAGCTTCCAGGAAATCGGCCCGATCCGGCTGAAGTCTGGCGGGAACATCTGCGTCAGCAGCCCGGAAGGCGAGACCAGCCGCGCCAGTCCCCGCGCCAGCTTGTCGGTGGCCGGAGCTGTGGCCGCCAACGACGACACGACCAGTGTCAGCACAACCAGCAGCCCGACATAGCCGGGCAGACCCAGGTGGCGAAATCGCGGCGGAGCGGGCACGGCGGTGTCGGTCATGCAGTCACCTTATGGTCGAAGAACCTGCGCAGCGCCTGCGCCGTCGCCTGCGCAGTGGACTGGTCAAGCGCGATCCGCCCCGAAGCGAGGCCGAGGATGCGGTCGGAATAGGCCAGCGTGTGTTCCAGCCGGTGCGAGATCACCAGAAGCGACAGCCCGTCCTGCCGGACGAGGCCGAGCAGAAGCTCCATGACCTCCTGCCCGGTCTGGGGGTCCAGGCTGGCGTCCGGCTCGTCGGCCAGGATGAAGACGGGACGCTGCATCAGCATCCGGGCGATCGCCACGCGCTGCTGCTGGCCCCCCGACAGGCTGTCCACCCGGGCCGAGGCGCGGTCGGCGAGGCCCACTCGGGACAGGCAAGCCATCGCCTCGGCGCGCACCTCGGCTGGCGCCAGCG
Organism: Tabrizicola sp. YIM 78059; assembly: GCF_004959785.1. NCBI lineage: Bacteria > Pseudomonadati > Pseudomonadota > Alphaproteobacteria > Rhodobacterales > Paracoccaceae > Tabrizicola > Tabrizicola sp. YIM 78059. The sequence goes on along the minus strand of NZ_SJZH01000008.1, from coordinate 62,036 downwards.
ACTGGAACCAGGCGCGCGGCCCGGACAGGCGCGATTGCACGCCATGGACGACATTCGACAGCGCCGACAGGCGGGGCACCAGGTTGTGGCGTTGCCAGACGATGCCCACCTGCGCCCGAAAGCGGCGCAGCGCCCGGGGTGCAAGTGCCGTCACGTCCTGGCCCAGCATTTCGATGCGGCCCGAACTCGGCTCTACCAGCCGGACCAGGCATCGCAGAAGGGTCGATTTGCCCGACCCGTTTGCACCGATAAGCGCGGTGGATTGACCGGGCGGCAGTGCAAAATCCAGACCCGACAGGATTTCGCGGTCGCCGAAGGTCTTGCGAAGCCCGGCAACGGCAAGGACCGGCTCCACCGACGTGGAACCGGCCATGGCCCGGGCAGGTAGGACGGGCGCGTTCATCGGCGGATTACTGGCCGATGAACTGCGTGAATTCGGTGATGCCGATGTTCTGGTACATCTTGCGGACCACGTCATAGTCGGCATCGGTGACACCGGCATCGAAGCTGCCGCCAACGTACTTGGCGTTCTCTTCTACCGAGGTCACGGCGGCGAGCAGCGCCTCGCCCTGTTCCGCAAATGTCTTGCGCACCGTCTCGACCACTTCGGGCGCTACCTTGGCCGAGGCCAGCAGGATGTCGTCCGGCAGCTGCTCGCCCTTGAGCAGGACGCGCAGCTTCACATCGGGGAACTTCTTGGCGAAGCTTTCGATATGCGTGCGGTTCACGCCGATGCCGGCGATCTCGCCAGCCACCAATGCCTCGATCGCGACGTTGCGGTTCAGGAAGACGGGCTCATAATCGACGGCATAGCCCAGCCCTGCCTTGGCCAGCAGATCCACCGGACCCAGGTGCTGCGAGGTAGAGCCGATCTCGCCGAACGAAATCTTCTGGCCCTTCAGATCCTCTGGCGTCCTGATCGGGCTGTCGTCCAGCACGACCACGGTCGAGTAATAGTCGGGTCGCTTGAAGGTCACGACCGGCTGGGCGTCGAGCCGCGCGTTGAAGACAACGTATTCCGCCGGGCCGGTCAGCACGAAATCGACCTGATCGGCGGCCATCGCCTCGACCGCGACCGTGCGGCCCGAGACCGGGAAGAACTCGACCTTCAGGCCCGAGGCTGCCTCGAAGGCGTCCTTGAACGGCCCCATTTCGCGCTGCAGCGCCTCTAGCCCGTCGATGTCGGTCACGGCGAAGCGGATCGTGTCCTGGGCCAGGGCGGGGGCGGCCAGCAGGCTGGCGGCAAGAAGAGCGGGTGCAAGAAGCTTGGTCATGGTTGCAGGTCCGTTGCTGAAGTGACGGGGCAGCCCCTAACACCCCAGCATGACGGCCGGACGACCACAGCATCACAGATTTGCAACGAACGGACGTGTGGTCAGCCCGCCGCTCGACCTTCCGATGCGATCTCGGGGATCTCGGTCCGCGCTTCGGCCTGCGCCCCGCACAGCAGCTCCACAGCGCGGTCGGCAGCGTCCTGGAACGGTTCCAGCACCAGGTCGGCGCCGGCCCGGGTCAGCGCCTCGGTTTCGGACGGGTTGTGCGACGTCACCGCGACCCTTCCCTCGAAGCCCGCGGCCCGGGTCAGCTGGATCAGCGTGAACCTGGCATCGTCGTGACTGACGCCGGTGACATGGACAGGCACCGACGAAGCCAGCCAGTCTGCGCGGGACAAGGGCAGGGTGGCGACGAATTCGGGATCGGTGCCGTCGCCGAACTCGGCATCGATTCCCAGGGCACGCGCCCGGCGCACCGCCTGCGGGTTGAAATCCACCCCAAGCACCCGGATGTTGCGCGCCTTCAGGCGCAGCGCGATGGCGGTGCCGAAGCGGCCGAGACCGAACAGGATGACCGGATAGCCCGCTTGGGCCTGCGGCGCGCCTTCATGGGGTTCGCGCGGGGTGCCCTTGCGTTCGAAGACCCCGAGCCAGGGTTCGAACACCAGGTAGAGCTGATGCGAAAAGGTGATCATGTATGTCGATGCGGCAATGGTCACCAGGCCGACCATGGTGACCAGCCCCAGCGCATCCTCTGCCACATGGCCAAGCGAAACACCCATCGCGACGAAGATCAGTGAGAATTCCGAAATCTGCGCCACGGTCAGGCCAGCGAGAAACCCGGTACGTTTCCGATAGCCCATGGCGCCCATGATGATGAGAACGATCAGCGGGTTACCGATAAGAACGAACAGCGAAAAGATCACCGCGCCGGTGACGTGGCTACCCAGAAGCGTCAGGTCCAGCGTGGCGCCGAGGCCGATGAAGAAGAACAGCAGCAGGAAGTCGCGCAAGGGGGCCAGCCGCGCAGCGATGGTCTCGCGGTAGGGGGTTGAGGCAAGCGCGACGCCGGCCAGAAGGCCACCGACCTCCTTTCCCAGTCCTACCGCGTCACCGATGGCCGCAATCGCGGCGGCAAGGGCGATTGCGAAGATCACCAGCAATTCCGGTGCATGGGCCAGCCGCTCGGTCAGGGGTGTCGCGGCGTAGCGGACGAAGAGGATGACCGCCGCCACCAGCGCAATTCCCGCTCCAAGGACAGTGATGACCGACCCGCCATGCCCATGGTCGCCGGCGCCGATGCCGATGGCCGACAAGACCACCATGGCCAGGACCACCACCAGATCCTGCACGATCAGGAAGCCCAGTGCGATCTGGCCGTGCAGCGCGTCGATCTCGCGTTTGTCCGACAGCAGCTTGACGATGATGATGGTCGAGGAAAACGTAAGCGCGACCGCGACATACAGGCTGGTAACATGGCCAAGGCCAAGAGCCAGACCGATCAGGTAGCCGAAGAAGGCCGTGAAGACGACCTGACCCAGGCCGGTGACGATGGAGACGATGCCGAGCGAACGGATCAGCTTGATGTCCAGCTTGATGCCGACAAGGAACAGAAGGACCGCGATACCCAGTTCGGACAGAAGCGCGATCTGTTCGTCTGCCTTGACGATGTCCAACGCCGAGGGACCGGCAAGCAGGCCCACTGCGATAAAGGCCACGATCAGCGGCTGACGCAGCATGAGGCCCAGGGTGCCAAGGCCGGCGGCCAGCATCAGAAGAAGCGCGAGTTCGGTGAACGGGGTCAGCATCGGCATCGGACTCTTCGGTGGCGGGTCGGTGGATTTGCGGTCAGCTTAGGGCAGGGCGCGGGGAAGGGGAATTGTCGCACAGCGGTTTCGCCGGATCGGGGGGACATGGCGGCATGACGCAGGGCAAGCGCAAGGGCTTTGATGGCAGGCAGAACTGCCAGGGTTGGCGGGCAAGTGGTTTCTTGCCTTCAAACCCTGTCTGGGTCAGTTCGTTGCGTCGTCTGCCTGTCCTCACCGCGTCTTCAGCTGTCGCAGGCTGACAGACCGTCAACCCCTGGTCACGAATCGCCGGAAGATCCGATCAGTCCGATCGAAGCCTGACAGGCTCCGCAGCGGAACCTTCAAGATCCCGCATCACGCACGGCTGTCAGCAGATGCGCGGCAACTGTTCGCCCACCAGCATGTCCACGATTCGCGCGCCGCCGAAAGCCGTGCGCAGGGTGACGCGGCCGGGCTGACCCGCCTGCGCGCGTCCGATGATTGCGGCTCCTGCGCCTTCGGGCATGGCGTGCATCGCGGCGAGCGCGGCCTCGGCCTGATCGGGCGGGCAGAAGAGAACGAGGCGACCCTCATTGGCGAGGTAAAGCGGGTCCAGGCCCAGGATCTCGCAGACGCCCACCACTTCGGGGCGAAGGGGAAGGCGGGTTTCCTCGATCTCGACGGCAAGGCCGGCTTCGGCTGCCATTTCGTTCAGGGCGCTTGCCAGCCCGCCGCGGGTGCAGTCGCGAGCGGCGGTGATGCCGGGGGCGGCGGTCAGGGCGGCCTGCATCAGATGGCCGAGCGCGGCGCAGTCGGATTGCAGGTCGGTCGAAAGTGCCAGGTCGCCGCGCGCGGCAAGGATGGCGGCACCATGGTCGCCGAGGACACCGTTGACGATGGCAACGTCGCCGGGGCGGATCTTCGCGGCGCCGATGTCGATGCCCGGCGGGATCACCCCGATCCCGGCGGTAGTGATGAAGACCCCGTCGCCTTTGCCGCGCTCGACCACCTTGGTGTCGCCTGTGACGATGCGGACACCCGCGCGTTCTGCCTCGTGCGCCATGGTGGCGACGATCCGGCGGAGGAGCGCGATCTCGCAGCCTTCCTCGATCACGAAGGCGGCCGAGAGCCAGAGAGGCCGCGCGCCCCCTACGGCAAGGTCGTTGACCGTGCCGCAGACCGCCAGCTTGCCGATGTCGCCACCGGGAAATTCGAGCGGTGTCACCACGAAGCTGTCGGTGGTGAAGGCGAGGCGCGCACCCGGTTCCTGAAGTGCTGCGGTCATCAGGCGGGCCTGGTCCTCGTTGCCCGGGGGCTGGAAGACGCTGGTGAAGACCTGATCGATCAGGTCGCGCATGGCGCTGCCGCCGCCGCCGTGGGCGATCGTGACGTGGCTTTCGCGGACGAATCTTCTGCGAAACGTCTGGGGTGGGGCGGCGGTCATTGGGCGGCGACCCTTGCTCCGGCATATTGCCAGTAGGCCGCGCAGGCGCCTTCCGAGGAGACCATGAGCGCGCCGAGCGGCTTGTCGGGGGTGCAGCCCGTGCCGAACTGGGGGCACCCTGTGGGTCTCAGTTTGCCGGTCATCACCTGGCCGCAGGCGCAGCCCGGGGTTTCGGGGTGATTCCGGCTGGCAGCGCCGTAGCCGATGCCGAACTTTTCTTCCGCATCGAAGGCGGCGTATCTGGCGCGGATCCGCAGGCCGGAGGCATCGATCTCGCCCAGGCCGCGCCATTCGAAGCTTGGGCGGCGTTCGTAGACATCCGCGATGGCGGCGAGCGAGACCGGGTTGCCATGTTCCGGCACGACGCGGGCGTACTGGTTTTCAACCTGCGCCCGGCCTTCGGCGATCTGTGTCAGGAGCATGAGGACGGATTGCAGCAGATCCGTGGGTTCGAAGCCGGCCACGACGATGGGCTTGCCATAGTCCCGCGCGATGAAGTCATAAGGCCGGATACCGATGACCATCGACACATGGCCAGGGCCGATGAAGCCGTCGAGCAGCATGTCGGGGTCGTCGAGCAGCGCCCTGATCGGCTCGGGCACAGTGATATGGTTGCAGAAGACCGAGAAGTTCGTCACCCCCTCGCGCGCGGCCTGCTGGATGGACAGGGCGGTGGAGGGGGTCGTCGTCTCGAAGCCGAGGCCGAAGAAGACGACCTGGCGGTCGGGGTTGCGGCGGGCGAGTTCAAGCGCGTCGAGCGGGGAATAGACCATGCGGATGTCGGCGCCGTCGGCCTTTGCCTGCATGAGTGATTTCCGATGGCCGGGCACGCGCATTGCATCGCCGAAGGTGGTGAAGATCACACCGGGGCGTTCGGCGATTTCGACGCATTCATCAACCCGGGCCATAGGCAGGACGCAAACCGGGCAGCCGGGGCCGTGGATGAACTCCACCCCTTCATGGATCAGCTTGTCCAGGCCGTAGCGAAAGATCGAATGCGTATGGCCGCCGCAGATTTCCATGATGCGGACCGGATTGGCCCGGGAGGCGCCAATGGCCTCGGCCTTTGCGGCAACGGCGGACAGAAGCGCGCGTGCCGCGGCTGGGTCGCGGAATTCACTGGCAAACTTCATTGCAGCGCCTCCTGGCTGGCGGCGATCTGGTCGAGGGTTTCCTGCGCCTCTCCAAGGTCGCGTAGCGCCTGAAGGGTCTTTTCGGCCTCTTCCTCGTCGATGATCGACATGGCGAAGCCGACATGAATCAGCGCCCATTGGCCGACAAGGGCGGAAAGGTCGCTGCCCGCGACGCAGGCGACGTTCACCTCGCGTCGGACGCCCGAGACCTCGGCCATGGCCATCTGGCGTTCAGGGTCGGTGATGGCCATGATGCGGCCGGGGATACCGAGGCACATGGGGTCAGTCTTCCTCTTCTTCATGGGCGCGGCCCGAGGGATCGGAGATGCCATAGCGGTCGAGCTTCGCCCGCAGGCCGACGCGGCTGAGGCCCAGTTCCACCGCTGCGCGCGACTTGTTCCAGCGATGGCGGGTAAGCGTTTCACGAAGGATGCGCATCTCCATCAGGTCGGTCCGGTCCTTGAGCGTGCCGCTGGAGGTCAGCACTGCCTCGGCCGTGCGGTCGGCGCCGCTGTCCGAAGGCGGGGCCTGAAGGATCGGCCGGCTGATCAGTTCGGCGCCAAGCATCGGGCCACGGGCAAAGACCAGCATCCGGGTGATCTCGTTGCGCAGTTCCCGCAGGTTCCCCGGCCAGTCCCAGTTTTCAAGGAATTCCAGTGCCTCGGGGGTAAAGCCGTGGGCAGCCTTGCCGTGGCGCGCAGCGAGATCGTCAAGAAAGCTCTGCGCCAGGATCGCCACGTCGCCACGGCGCGCGCGCAGGGGGGGCAAGTTCAGTTCGGCGACAGACAATGCATAATGCAGATCGGGGCGGAACCTGCCCTCGGCGACCGCGCGGGCAAGGTCGGCGCCCGCCCCGACGATAAGGCGAAGGTTGGTGGTCAGCGTCTCCTGTCCTCCGACGGGCGAGAAGCTGCCTTCATCCACCAGCCGCCATAGGGCAAGCTGAAGTGCGGCGCTGGCATGTTCGATGCCCTCGATGAACAAGGTTCCGCGGTCGGCCTTCTGGGCAAGGCCTATTCGGTTGACCCCGCCCGGGAGCACGCCGCGTTTGGCGCCGAACAGTTCGATCAGGGCAAGATCGTCGGGCAGTCCGGCCAGAGACAGGGCATGAAAGGGGCGGTCCGACCGCAGGCTGGACAGGTGCATCGCCCTGGCGAGCCGACCGCGGCCGGTGCCGGGTTCTCCGGTCAGAAGCACGGGGATGTCGAAGCTGGCATAGTGGCGCGCGGCTTCGACCGTGATGTTCATCGGGCTTTGCGGGCTGCGCAGGATCGATTCGAACCCGAGGCCATCGCGCAGGGCGGCGCGGCGTTTGTCCAGCCTTGTCTGGGCCGATGACGCCAGGAAGCGCATCTCGAGTGCCAGGCGTTCGTTGTCTCGGGCAAGCTGGAAGAGGCGGGCACCGTTGCGAGCGGCCATCAGCAGCTGTTCGGGGTGCCAGGGCTTGGTCAGGAACTGATGGATGCCGGCATCATTGATCGCGGCCTGCATCGCGGCGGGGTCGGTGTAGCCGGTGATGATGATGCGGACGGCATCGGGCCAGCGTTCGCGCAGCTCGGTCAGCAGCTCCACCCCCGTCCGCCCCGGCATGCGCTGATCGCAGATCACGACCTGGACCCATTCTTCCTCCATCCAGCGGGCGGCGGTCTCGGCGTCGCCGGCGGTGATGCAGTGGAATTCATCCTCCAGTGCCATGCGCATGGCGGCCAGCGAATGGGGTTCGTCATCGACAAGCAGGACGGTGGGCCGGGGTGCGGTCATGGCCTTGGCCCTTCGGAAAGGGTTGTGCGGTGCCGGTCGATGTCGCTAGGGTCTGCGCAAAGAGGGGGGACAAGACCATGCGCAATCTGATCCTTGCCATTCTGGTGGCGGCCGTCGCGATCCTGGGCTTCTTCGCGTATCAGTCCGGCCGGCAGGTCGCGGGGCTTCAGGCGGAACTTGCCGCACGAGGCGAGGCCATCGCGGGACTTGAGGCCGAGAAGGCCGCGCTGAGCGCGGAAGTGGCTGCCTTGCAGGGCCAGATCGATGCGGCGGCGCAGGCGGTCTCGGAGGCCAGTGCCGCCGTGGAAGCCGAAAAGACGGCACTGGCCGAAAAGGTGGCTGCGCTCGAGGCCGAGCTGGCCGCTCTGACGGAAAAGGCCACGGCCCTTGAATCGGGCAACGAGGTGCTGGCCGGGCAGGTTGCCACGCTGGAGGCCGACAAGGCCGCCCTGGCCGACCAGGTGGCCGAACTGCGCGCGGAACTGGAGGCGCTGGCCGCGCCGGTCGAGGCCCCGGCCGTCGAGGGCGCGACCAACCCCTGAATCCGGGCGGGCGGTCATGCTGCCTTCTCCGCCAGCCGGGCGCGCAGCCAGTCCAGCCAGTCCTGCATCCCTTCGCCGCTTCGGGTGGACAGGCGCAGGACGTGAATGGCGGGGTTCACGCGGCGCAAGTTCGCCTCGTAGGCGGCAAGATCTGCGTCGCAGTGTGGCGCGAGGTCGAGCTTGGTCAGGATCGCCAGCTGTGCCGCAGTGAACATGTCGGGGTATTTCAGGGGCTTGTCCTCGCCTTCGGTGACCGACAGGATCGCCACCTTGGCGTCCTCGCCCAGGTCGAAGGCAGCAGGGCAGACAAGGTTGCCCACGTTCTCGATGAAAAGATAGCTGTTCGGGCGGGGGCGCAGGTCGTCGATCGCGTGTCCCACCATCTGCGCGTCCAGGTGGCAGCCCTTGCCGGTATTGATCTGGATCGCCCGGGCGCCGGTCGCGCGGATCCGGTCGGCGTCTGCACTGGTCTGCTGGTCGCCCTCGATCACCGCAAGGGGGACATCCCCCAGTTCCTCGATGGTCCTGCACAGCAGCGTCGTCTTCCCCGAGCCGGGGCTGGAGACAAGGTTCAGCGCCAGGACGCCAAGCGCTTTCAGCACGCGGCGGTTGGCGGCAGCAATGGCATCGTTCTTGGCCAGGATCGAGGTCTCAACCTCGATCAGCCGGGCCTGGGACATGCCGGGAACCGAGACACCGGCCGGCCCGGTGCCGTAGTGGTGACGGTTGCCGTGGTGCGGGGCGGCGGTTGCCTGCACATGCGGGAAGGGCAGAGACACTGCCTCGGGCTGGAAGGCGGGGGCATGGGAATGGGCAAGGCCCAGCCGGTGCGCTTCGTCGTGGGTCATCACCTTGCCGTCTGCCGTCACCAGGTCGGAACATCCGCAGACCGTACACATCACGCCACCTCCATGTCCTTGATCCGCATCTCGTCGCCACCTGCGGGAAGAAGCCGGCCGCCTCCGCACAGCGGGCAAGGGTCGAAGCGGTCGGCGATCTCGACGGTCATGCGGCAGTCGTAGCACAGTGCCCGGCCAGGCAGGTCGATCATCTCCAACCGGGCGCCCTCGGCGGGGCTGCCCCGCATCACGACGTCGAAGGCGAATTCCAGCGCGGGTTTCTCCACCCCGGCGAAGCGGCCGATTTCCAGCCTGAGGACGGTTACTCGAGTAAAGCCATGCGCGCGGGCCTGGTCCTGCACGATGTCGCGGATGCCTTCGGCAAGGCTCATCTCATGCATGTTCTGCCTCCCGGACGGTGACGGGGATGCAGGGATCGTGAAGCGCAATCACCTTTGGCGCAAGCGCGCGATGGGTCGCAGGAAGGTTGGCCAGAGATTGCAGAAGCGCCCCGCCCGGGGCCAGCTGGTGGTCGGTCGGCGTGCGGCGGCAAAGTCCGGTAACGACGCCATCGCGCTGCGTCACCCGCAGGGCATAGATGCCGCGCGCGGCCGGGACCGTGGCGGTGCCATCGGCGGAAAGGGCCGGGGCGGGCAGACGGTTGTGGCTGACAGCCTCGAGGTCGGCCATCAGACCGGCCAGACGCCAGAGCGGCCCGCGGCCATGGGTCTGTTCGATGCGGCGCAGTAGCGGATGGTGCGACTGTCGCCCGGCGGGCGAATTCTCGAAGGCGCCGTCCGCCAGCGGGGCAGACGGCAATGGCAGCGCTGCGCAGGTCGCCATGCCGGGAGGGAAGGTGGCGGCGACCCGGTGGAAAAGGGGGGCAAGCGGGCCCGCAAGGCGCGATGGCATGTCGGGCAGCCCCTCGGGGCCCAGAAGGGCGGCGGCGTCCATCGCCCCGGGCAAGGCCAACGGCTGGTGGGGCCGCGTCGGTGCTGGCAGCGGGATCGGGTCCAGGCCGAAGGCGCGGGGAAGCATGACGCAGAGTTTCAGCCGGTGGTCGCGCAGTATCTCGGCGCGCGGATCATCGGTTGCCGGCAAACCCAGCGACAGCCGTGCCGCCATCGCCTGCGCCCCGCGGCACAGGTTGAAAAGCTGCGGCAGAAGGTCGGCCGCCATGGCGACGGGCTTTCCGATCACCAGCGCCTCGACCGGCAGGGCTGGGCCCGCACTGATGCCGGGTACGGGGCCGAGGGTGACACTGGCGGCCGAGAGGGTCATGGGCCGGCCTCGCCTGTCGGGCGGAAGGGCCGCAGGCCGGGAATGCCCGCCTTTCCCCTTTCTCCCAAAGGCGGGGAGAGGCGGATGCCCGGCGGAGTGGGCGTGGCGAAGGTGCGAGCATGGCGCCGGATCATTGCCCGAGGCCCCCGGTGATGAGCCTTCGACGGGAGGGGGCGGCGTCGGGTGCGTTATCCGGCGCGGGGGCGAGGGCGGCCTCGCGTGCAGCGCGGATTTCGGCGGCGCGGTCGGTTTCAGCGCGGTTCTCGGGCTTGAATAGTTCAGCCATCACCGCCCGGGCGACCTCGACAGCCTGTAACTGGCTGATGAACTCTGCCATGGGCGAGAACAGCGAGCAGGCAAGGTAGGGGCCGGTCAACTCGCGTGCATTGTGAAGGAATTCGTAGTCCCCCGAGGGGAAGGCGATGACCTCCCTTTGCGTCGGGGCCATTGCAGGGCGGTCGGCGGGCGGAAGGAAGACGAGGTTCATGAACCAGGGCGCGACAAGGACGCCAAGGAAGCCGCCTTCCCAGGGGCGGAAGTCCACCGCCTGCACATGGAGCGCGCGGTTGACCATCGGCAGGTCGCGCATCCTGCCGTTCAGGATCTCGGTGAAGTCGGCAACCAGCGCGCGTGTGCGGCGGTCCATCTCGGCAAGGATCGGGGCTGTCGCCGCGCCAGGGTCGTCGCGGACCAGGAACTGCGCCTTCGGGGCAGAGCAGCCGGGGCAGGTCCAGTCCCCGGGCAGGTCGAGGAACGGGGTTCCGGGGTCGATCTGGCGCGTCTCGTCGCCCTGTGCCGGGTCATAGGGCGTCCAGCAGATCTTGCATTCCATCACCGCAAGCGGGCTGATCTTGTCGGCCGCGCCGAGGAAGCTGCCTTCGAAGCCGGGCGCGATCATCGGATCGCCTCGATCACGGCGCGCAGGCGCTGCGCGCTGTCCGCGAGGTCCACATCCGCGGCAAGGGCGACCTCGGGCAGGGCGGTGACCTCGTAGGTGTCGAGGATCAACGTGTCCATCGAGTTGAAGAACTGCACCTTCCAGACGCGCGGCAGGGCGGTCGCGGTGATCCGGCAATTGCCATAACCGCGCGACAGGATGCTGACCGCGCCTTCACCCAGCGCGGTGTCAAGCCAGGCGAGGTCTTCAGGCGTATGCGGCAGCAGGGAAAGGTTGATGACATGCGGTGGACCGCCCGCCGGGTGGGTGGCGGATCTGTCGGTCAGTTCGGCCAGCAGGGCGGGCGCATTCGCAAGGCCGGGCACTCGCGCCGTGCGCGGGCCCAGGGCGGGGCGGTGCGGCACATGGGCGCGAGAGAGCGCAAGCGCGGGGGCAGGCGCGATCTCTACCCGGTCGATCGTTGCGCCGGCCAGCAACCAGACGCCGGCAAAGACGCTTTCCTGTACCAATATCGCCGGCTTTCCGCGCAGCTTCATGCTGACCTCCCCCTGGCCCAGTGCATCGGCAACCACGATGCGGGCCTCGGGCGAAAGGGGGGCAAGGTCGAATTCCTCTGCCGCCGCGCCGGTAGCCACGCGGTCTGCTGCCGCGGCGAGGGCAGCAAGGAAGGCCAACGCCTCGGCCAGTGCGGCGGGGTCTTCGGCCCTGGGGAGGCGGGGTTCGTAGGTGCGCATGCCCGAAGGCAGGGCGATATACTGCAACCTATCGTCGGGCAGCGGCTGCGATCCGGGGCCGAAGCCCATGGGCGGAAGGGTGAATGGGCTGACCATGCAGGGCCTCAGGCGGTTTCGTGCGACAGGATGTGGGTGATGCGGGCGAGGTAGTCGGACCAGTCGCGGACCTTTTCGATCGCGCCAAGGAAGCGGGGGCCGTGGAAGAAGAGAAGCCCAGGCGTCTTGAGTGCGCGATGCTGTTCACGCACGGCGGCCTCGATGGCGTCGTCGATCAGTGCGCAATCGAAGCGGTGCTGAAAGGTCTGCGCCAATTCGGGCAGGATCACGGCGGCGTCGGCGGTTTCGAGGTTGCGGCGCGGGTCGCCGGGGATGAAGAGGCAGTGCAGACCGGGGCGGGCCAGATGCTCGCACAGCGCCTGTGGTGTTGCCAGGCGGGGATAGCGGTGTTCGGTTTCCAGCCGTGCGATCAGGGGATGGATTGCAGGTGCCGGGGGCAGGATGGGCGGGGCGTGGTCGTGCATGGGGTATCAGCCTTTCGTCTCGCCTGCGGCGTGAGCGGTCTGGAGATGGGGGGGGAGCCGGGGCGGTCGTGCCTCGAGGTCGGCGAAGGCGTCGCCGAGCGTGCCCCCCTGCATCAGCGAAGCCAGGCCCTGAAGGGCGGCACGGATCTTCAGCGCCTCGTCCTCGGGCAGGATGGCGCGGGCGGTGCCGAGGAAGGTGAGAAGCCAGTCCCCCGGCTGCGCCTCGGGGATGAGGGAGAGATCGACGGTTTCCACCCTTTCGCCGTCCAGGGTGGTGCCGACGATGCCGTCGCGCGCGGCGAGGCGCAGGGGAAGGCCGACACACATCAGCCGGTTTCCCTGTGGCAGCCATGCGGAGCCTCGCCGGGAATGCTTTCTTCGCATCCCTTCCGCACGCGGGTGAAAGGCGCAGCCACGCGCCGGTAGGTGCGCACATCGGGCGGTATCTCGGATGGTGCGCCTTGCGGTGCGAGCCGGTGTCTCGCCTCTGCGCCCGCGGCGCAACCGGCTCGGTCCTGCCTCCGGTGGGGATACTTGGGCAGAGAGAAAGCGGCGCGGCGCGTCACGGCCGTTGCCCCGGAAAGAAGCGGGCGTCGCCGGTTCGGCAGGCTTCGGCCGCCGAGGGGCGACCCTGTTCGTAAGCGGCCTGGCGGATCGCGGGGTTGGCCAGAAGGTCGCTGGCGGTGCGACCGTCCGAAACCGTCACGCCCCAGCGGGCAAGCGTTTCGCGGGCGAGGCACAGGGCCTCGGGGATCCGTGCGGCGATTTCCGGGCGCAGGCCGCCGCCGTAATCGTCCAGCTCCGCCGGCTGGCAGCCGATCAGCACCATGTCGCGCGGGCGGTAGCCCATCAGCGTGGCTGTGGCGATCACGTCCTGAAAGCCGGTCTGATGCAGGCTCATCTTCTTGGCGCCCATGAAGGCGGGAACCTCGTCGTTCGTGACCACCTTCAGAGTGCCCGGGGGCAGGCCATAGTCGATGGCGTCGAAGACCAGAAGCGCGTCGGTGTCTTCCAGGAAGGGTAGGAGGTAGAGGCCCTGGGTGCCGCCGTCGAGAAGCCGCACGTTCGGGGGCAGTGCGTGGGTTTCGGCCATGGCCTCCACGCAGCGGACGCCGAAGCCCTCATCCGCCCAGAGGACATTGCCGATACCGAGAATCAGGATGCGGATCGACACTGGCTTCCCCCCTCTTGGCTGGTCGAATGGCTTGCAGTTGTCTTTCCAAGTGAAAGCAGGGTTTGCAGGGCTTGACGCGGGGAAAGCCAGATCTGGGCAAAATTGGCGGTAAACGGTTGGAATTGCAGGCGAAAGCAGGGGTATGGCTTGCCTGGGTCCGGAAAAAATTGGAAAGAAGATGTCCATTTTGGCTGGAAGTCGGAAGGCTTGCTTCCGTTCGGCCCTGTGGGCCTGGACTGTGCCATTCCTGCTTCTCAGGATGCGGCAGCAAGACTAGATTCGTTTCATGGCCACTCATCCGCACCCCCCGGGTTCCGACAGCCCCGCGAAATTCTCGGACGACGCCTGGGTCGAGGTGTTGTCCGCGATGGACCGGACCTATGCCGATCTGGTCAGCTATCAGGAGCAACTGGAACGCCAGAATGCCGAGTTGCAGGAGATGCGGACCTTCCTCACGGCGATCCTGTCCTCGGTGTCCGATGTGCTGATCGTGGCAGACCGCGGGGCGCGGGTCGCGCGGGTCAGCCGGTCGGTCGAGGCGCTGACCGGGGCGGGCGAGGCGGCGCTGGGCGGGCGGCCGCTGGTGGGGCTGTTCGCCGAAGCGGCCCGCGAGGCGGTGGAGGCGACGCTGGCGCGCGTGCGCGACAGCCGCAAGGGGGCGCAGGTCGAGGCCGAGCTGCTTGCTGCGGGCGGAGTGGAGCCGCTGGACCTTTGGGTCGCGCCCAGGCTGGACGACCGTGGCCGGGTGGATGGGTTCGTGCTGACCGGCCGACCCTTGGGCGCCTTGCGCAAGGCCTATGCCGAACTGTCAGAAAGCCATGACGCGCTGAAGACGGCGCAGGCCCAACTGGTGCGCAACGAGAAGCTGGCCAGCCTCGGGCGGCTTCTGGCCGGAGTGGCGCATGAACTGAACAACCCGATCAGCTTTGTCTATGCCAATGCGCATGCGCTGGAGCGCTATGCAGGCAAGTTCGAGACCTACTTCGCGCGTGTGCAGGAGGGGGCGAGCCGCGAGGAACTGATCGCGCTACGGCAGGAGTTGCGCCTTGACCGCGAGGTGGCGAACCTGCGCACGGCCATCGAAGGCGCAAGGGAAGGCGCCGAGCGGGTGCGCGATATCGTGGAGGATCTGCGGCGGCTCTCTTCGGACGGGTCGGGGGTGGCGGTGGTCTTTGACCTCGCGCAGACCGCGCGCACGGCGGCGGAATGGGTGATGCGGGGGATGAAACAGCCTGTGGTGCTGACGATCGAGACCGAGCCGGTGCAGGTGCTGGGCCGGCCCGGGCATGTGCAGCAGGTGGTGATGAACCTGGTTCAGAACGCGGTCGATGCGCTGGAAGGTCAGGCGGGCGCAGCGATCCGCCTGACCGTGCGTCCCGACGGCGACCGCGCGGTTCTGACCGTTTCCGACAACGGACCCGGCGTGCCAGAGGCGCTGCGGCCGGCGATCTTTGACCCCTTCTTCACCACCAAGCCGGTCGGGCGTGGCACCGGACTGGGCCTGTCGATCAGCCACAAGATCTCCGAGGAACATGGCGGCACGCTGACCCTGTGCGATGCGGGTCCTGGCGCTTGTTTCCGTCTGTACCTGCCGCGGGCCGAGGGGGGCGCATGACCAACGTCCTTTGGCTTCAGGCCTCGGGCTGCGGCGGCTGCACAATGTCGCTGCTGTGCGCCGAAAGCCCCGACCTGATCGAAACGCTGGAGGATGCCGGGATCCGGCTGTTGTGGCACCCGGCGCTGTCGGTGGAGACGGGGGCCGAGGCGCGGGCGCTGCTGGAGGATGTGGCGGCAGGAAGGGTTCTCCTGGACATCCTGTGTGTCGAGGGCGCGATTTCCCGAGGCCCGGCAGGAACCGGGCGGTTCCAGATGCTTTCGGGGACGGGCGACAGCGTCATGGCCTGGGTCGCCCGACTGGCGCCGGTCGCGGGCCATGTGGTGGCTGTGGGATCATGCGCGGCCTATGGCGGGGTGACTGCGGCGGGGGGCAATCCGACCGATGCGGTGGGGCTGCACTATGATGGCGCCCATCCCGGGGGGCTGTTGGCCGAGGGCTGGCGGTCGCGCGCGGGTAGGCCGGTCATCAATGTCGCGGGCTGCCCCACGCATCCGGGCTGGGTGCTGGAGACGCTGATGCTGCTTGCTTCGGGTGAGGCGGTGGCGCTGGACGGGATGGGGCGGCCCCGGTTCTTTGCCGACCATCTGGTACATCACGGCTGCCCGAAGAACGAGTTCTACGAATACAAGGCCAGCGCGCGCGAACTGTCGGAAATCGGCTGCATGATGGAGAACCTGGGCTGCATCGGCACACAGGCCGTGGGCGACTGCAACATCCGGCCGTGGAACGGGGAAGGATCCTGCACCCGGGGCGGATACCCGTGCATCAACTGCACCGCGCCGCGCTTCGAGGATCCGGCGCATGCCTTCGTGGAAACCCCGAAGATCGCAGGCATCCCGGTTGGCCTGCCGACCGACATGCCCAAGGCCTGGTTCATGGCGCTGGCCTCGCTGTCGAAGGCTGCCACGCCCGAGCGGATCGGGCGGAACGCGCGGGCCGACCGGGTGGTGGTGCCGCCCACCTTGCGCAGGCCGAAATGACGCGGCTGGTGATGGGCCCGTTCAACCGGGTCGAGGGCGATCTGGAAGTGACGCTGGACGTGGTAGATGGCCGGGTGGCCGAGGCGCGGGTCAATGCGCCGCTCTTTCGCGGGTTCGAGCGGATGCTGGAGGGGCGCGATCCGCGCGATGCGCTGGTGATAACGCCGCGCATCTGCGGCATCTGTTCGGTCAGCCAGTCGGCGGCGGCGGCGCAGGCACTGGCCGCGGCGATGGGGCTGGTGCCCGCGCCCGCCGGTGCGGCGATGGCAGCCTTGATCCATGCGGCCGAGAACGTGGCGGATCACCTGACGCATTTCCACCTGTTCTTCATGCCGGATTTCGCCCGCCCCGAATATGCCGGACGCCCATGGCACGAGCGGGCGGTCGAGCGGTTCACGGCAATGGAGGGTAGTGCACAGCGCCGTGCGGTGCAGGCGCGTGCCGAGCTGCTGCACGTCATGGGGCTTCTGGCCGGGAAATGGCCGCATACGCTGGCGATCCAGCCCGGGGGGGTGACGCGCGCGCCGGGGGTGCGGGAAAAGGCACGGCTGGCGGCAACCTTGCGCGCCTTCCGCCGCTATCTTGAGGAGGTGCTGTTCGGTGGCTCGCTGGGCGCTTTCGCGGCGCTGGCGACTGTTGATGACCTGCTGGCCTGGGGGCGGGGCGACGTGGGCCTTTTCCTGGAAATCGCCGCCGATCTGGGGCTGGAGCGGATGGGCGGCGGGTCGGGGCGCTACATGTCCTTCGGGGCCTATCCGCTGGCGACCGGGCCAGTCCTTGCGCGCGGCGTCTGGGACGGGAAGCTGCGCCCCCTGGACGAAGCCGCGATCGCCGAGGATCTGAGCCATGCCTGGATGAAGGGCGCCACGGCGCATCCGCGTGAAGGCCGGACCGAGCCGGACGAGTCGATGGCATCCCCGGCCTACAGCTGGTGCAAGGCGCCGCGACTGGCCGGCCAGACTGTCGAGGTCGGCGCACTTGCGCGGCAGGTGGTGGACGGGCATCCCCTGGCGCGGGCTCTGGCCGGCGGCGGTGTGCTGGCGCGGGTGACGGGGCGGCTGCTGGAAATCGCACGGACACAGGAGGTGATGGAACGACTGATCGCCGGGATCGTGCCGGGGGCGGGATACATGGCGCGGGGCCAGCTTCCCCGGCAGGGAGAGGGCGCGGGGCTGGTCGAGGCTGCGCGCGGGTCGCTGGGCCACTGGCTGCGGATCGAGGGGGGCCGCATCGCGGGCTATCAGATCATCGCACCAACGACATGGAATTTTTCGCCGCGCGATGGCTCGGGCGTGCCCGGGCCGCTGGAGGCGGCGCTGGTGGGGCTGGAGGTGGCGGGCGATGTGCCGCTGTCGGTGCAGCATGTGGTGCGCAGCTTCGATCCCTGCATGGTCTGCACGGTGCATTGACAGGAAGCCACGGACCGGGGGGCACACCCCCGGACCCCCGTGGAGTATTTGGGTAAGGAGCAAGTGCCAGAGGCGGTTGCGGTCAGGGTTCGGGGACAGGTGCAGGGGGTCGGGTTCCGGCCCTTCATCTGGCAGCTCGCGCACGAGTTCGGGTTGCGCGGTCGGGTCTGGAACGATGCACAGGGCGTCGGGATCGAAGCCGCCGGGACGGGCATTGATGCCTTCGTCGCGGCGATTTCCGCCCGGGCGCCGAAACTCGCCCGGGTCGATGCGGTGGAGGTGTCCCCCTTCGCGGGCGACCTGCCCGAGGGGTTCGAGATTGCCGAAAGCCGGGGCAAGGGGGCCGAGACCCGGGTGACGCCGGATGCCGCGACCTGCCCCGACTGTGCTGCCGAAATCCGGGCTGATGGGCGACGACGTTCCTATGCCTTCACCAACTGCACCCATTGCGGACCGCGTTTCACCATCCTGAAGGATTTGCCCTACGACCGCGCGCAAACCACGATGGCGGCCTTCCCGATGTGCCCCGAATGCCGGGCTGAATATGTCGATCCTGCCGACCGCCGCTTTCACGCGCAGCCGGTGGCCTGTCCGGCCTGCGGCCCCCGCCTCTGGCTGGAGGTGGCAGGCGCCGAAGTGCCGGGCGATCCGGTGGCGCTGGCGGTTGCGCGGCTGAGGGCGGGCGAGGTGCTGGCGGTCAAGGGTCTGGGCGGGTTCCATCTGGCCTGCGATGCGACCGATACGGCGGCGTTGGCGCGGCTGCGGGCGCGCAAGCACCGGCCGACGAAACCTTTTGCGCTGATGGGGCACGTGGCTGCCTTGGACCGGGTGGCGGTGCTGTCCCAGCCCGATCTGGACCTGTTGTGCGACGCGGCTGCGCCGATCGTGCTTGTGCCGTCACGCCGGGTGCTGCCGGAAGACGTCGCTCCGGGCATGGCCAACCTTGGGGTGATGCTGCCCTATACACCTTTGCATCACCTTTTGTGCGATGCCTTCGGGGGCGTGCTGGTGATGACCAGTGGCAACCTGTCGGGCGAGCCGCAGGTGGTGGACAACGACGAGGCGCGGGCCAAGCTTTCGGCCTTTGCGGATGCCTTCCTCATGCACGACCGGGCGATCGCCCGCCGTCTGGACGACAGCGTAGAGCGCGCAAGTCCTCCCATGGTCCTGCGCCGGGCGCGGGGACGCGTGCCTGGCACGCTGCCCCTGCCGGCCGGCTTCGAGGGCTGCCCGCAGGTGCTGGCGCTGGGTGGGCAGATGAAAGGGGCGATCTGCCTGGTCAAGAATGGCGAGGCACTGCTTGGCCACCATCTGGGCGATCTGGACGATGCCCTGTGTGCCGAGGAATTCGGCAAGGCGGTAGCCGACTACACTGCGCTGTTCGATCATCGCCCCGCCCTGGTGGCGGTGGATGCCCATCCCGGCTATCGCGCCTCGCAGGAAGGTCGTGCCATGGGTATGCAGGTCGCAGAGGTGTTCCATCACCATGCCCATCTGGCGGCCTGCCTTGCCGAAAACCTCTGGCCGCTTGACGGTGGACGGGTGGCGGGCATCGTGTTGGACGGTGCCGGTCTAGGCCCCGACGGCACGATCTGGGGCGGCGAACTTCTGCTGGGCGATTACCGGGGTTTCGAGCGGCGGGCCTGGCTTGTGCCGGCACCTCTGCCGGGAGGCGACCGGGCGGCGCGCGAGCCGTGGCGGAATGCGCTTGTGCGGCTGGATCAGGCGGGGCTTTCCTCCTGGGCGGATGCGCTGTTTCCCGGCCAGCCGCGCGATCTGTTGCGGCAGGCGGTGGCTGCTGGGGTGAACGCGCCCATGTCGACCAGTGCCGGGCGGCTGTTCGATGCCTTCGCGGCGGTGCTGGGGATCTGTCCGGGCGGCATCAGCCACGAGGGCGAGGCAGCGATGCGGCTGGAGGCAACGGCCGATGAGGCGGGCGATGGTCTGCCATTCGCCCTTGTGGACGGGAAGATCGACCCTGCGGCGATCTGGGCCCCGGTGCAGGCGGCACTGGCGGCCGGCACGACGCGGGCCGTGTTGGCCTGGCGTTTTCATGCGGGCCTTGCGCGGGCCTTCGCGCGGGCCGCGCGCGCGTTGGTGGAAACAGGAGAAGCGCGGGCCGTCGCGCTGTCGGGCGGTTGTTTCCAGAATGCGTTGTTGCTGGATCTGACGCTTCGTGCGCTGGGCGAGGTGCCGGTGCTGACCCACCGGCTGACGCCCGCGAATGACGGCGGGCTTGCGCTGGGGCAGGCGGTGATCGCCGCGGCACAGGCGCTTGCCGAGGCGGAAAGCATCTGACCGGCATCGGCGCCCGCCGGAAAGGCCGCAACCGGCCCGATTGATGCGAGCCGCCCGCAAGGTGCTGAAAATCAACAGGGAAAAGAAGGCACCTGCTACGGGAAGTTTCCTTTGTATGCCGCAGCACACCCTGCTTCCCTGAGACAGGATAGGGGCGCGTGCCCCCGAAAAGACAAGGGAGGTGCCAGTCTTGAGCCAGATCGAAACCTTCTACGAGGTCATGCGCCGGCAGGGGATCACCCGGCGCAGTTTCCTGAAATACTGTGCGCTGACGGCAAGCGCGCTGGGCCTTGGCCCGGCCTTCGTTCCGAAGATCGCTCATGCGATGGAAACGAAGCCGCGCACTCCCGTCATCTGGGTCAACGGGCTGGAATGTACCTGCTGTTCGGAAAGCTTCATCCGCGGCGCGCATCCCTTGGCCAAGGATGTGGTGCTGTCGATGATCAGCCTGGATTACAGCCATGTCCTGATGGCGGCAGCGGGCCATGCGGCCGAGGCTGCGATGGAAGAGGCTATGGAGACGCACCGGGGCAATTACATTCTTGCCGTCGAGGGGAACCCGCCCCTGAACGAGGACGGGATGTTCTGCATCGTCGGCGGCAAGCCCTTCGTGGACAAGCTGAAGCGCGCCGCAGAAGGCGCGAAGGCGGTGATCGCCTGGGGCGCCTGCGCCTCTTACGGCTGCGTGCAGGCGGCCAAACCCAACCCGACGCAGGCCACGCCGGTCCACAAGGTCATCACGGACAAGCCGATCATCAAGATCCCCGGCTGCCCGCCGATTGCCGAGGTGATGACCGGAGTCATCACCTACATGCTGACTTTCGACCGCCTGCCCGAACTGGACCGCCAAGGCCGTCCGGCAATGTTCTACGGCCAGCGCATCCATGACAAATGCTATCGTCGCCCGCATTTCGACGCCGGCCAGTTCGTCGAGCACTGGGACGACGAAAACGCGCGCAAGGGTTTCTGCCTGTACAAGATGGGCTGCAAGGGGCCGACGACCTACAACGCCTGTTCGACCGTCGGATGGAACGAGGGCGTCAGCTTCCCGATCCAGTCGGGCCATGGCTGCATCGGCTGTTCCGAGGACGGGTTCTGGGATCAGGGCACATTCTACGACCGGTTGACCAACATCAAACAGTTCGGGGTCGAGGCGAACGCCGACAAGGTGGGAATGACCGCCGCCGGGGTCGTCGGCGGCGCGGTGGCGGTGCATGCCGCGATTTCGGCGCTGAAGCGGGCGCAGAAGAAAAGCCAGGACAGGGTGGAGGGATAGGTCATGACGATCAACACGCCTAACGGCTTTGCGCTGGACACCTCCGGCAAGCGGATCGTGGTGGACCCGGTGACCCGGATCGAGGGCCACATGCGCTGCGAGGTGAACGTGGACGATCAGGGGATCATCCGCAACGCGGTCTCCACCGGCACGATGTGGCGCGGGCTGGAGGTGATCCTGAAGGGCCGCGACCCGCGCGACGCCTGGGCCTTCACCGAACGGATCTGCGGCGTCTGCACGGGCACGCATGCGCTGACATCGGTGCGCGCGGTCGAGGATGCCTTGGGGATCACCATCCCCGAGAACGCGAACTCGATCCGCAACATGATGCAGCTGAACCTGCAGATCCATGACCATGTCGTGCATTTCTACCACCTGCATGCGCTGGATTGGGTAAACCCTGTCAATGCCTTGCGGGCCGATCCTAAAGCGACATCCGAACTGCAGCAGGCGGTCAGCCCTTCGCATCCGCTGTCGTCGCCCGGCTATTTCCGCGATGTGCAGAACCGGCTGAAGGCATTCGTCGAAAGCGGTCAGCTGGGCATCTTCAAGAACGGCTACTGGGATAACCCGGCCTACAAGCTGCCGCCCGAGGCCGACCTGATGGCCACGACCCATTACCTGGAGGCGCTGGATCTGCAGAAGGAGATCGTGAAGATCCACACGATCTTCGGCGGCAAGAATCCGCATCCGAACTGGCTGGTCGGCGGCGTGCCCTGCCCGATCAACGTCCATTCCACCGGGGCGGTCGGCGCGATCAACATGGAGCGGCTGAACCACGTCAGCAGCATCATCGACCAGTGCCTGACCTTTGTCCGCAACGTCTATCTGCCCGACGTGGTGGCGATCGGCGGCTTCTACAAGGACTGGCTCTATGGCGGGGGCCTGAGCGGCAAGTCGGTGCTGGCCTATGGCGACATTCCCGAAAACGCCAATGATTTCAGCCCGGAGCAGCTGCATCTGCCGCGCGGCGCGATCATCAACGGCAACCTGAACGAGGTTCAGGATGTCGATGTGCGCGACCCCGAACAGGTGCAGGAATTCGTCGATCATTCGTGGTACGACTATGGCGAGCCGGGCAAGGGGCTGCACCCGTGGGACGGGGTCACAAGCCCTAAGTTCGAGCTTGGCGCCGCGACCAAGGGCAGTCGCACCGACATTCAGGAAATCGACGAGGCGGCGAAATACAGCTGGATCAAGGCGCCGCGCTGGCGGGGTCACGCGATGGAGGTGGGCCCCCTGGCCCGCTATGTCGTGGGCTATGCCAAGGGGCACGAGGACATCCGGAACCAGGTCGAGGGCCTGTTGCGGACGATGAACCTGCCGGTCTCGGCGCTGTTCTCGACCCTGGGCCGCACGGCGGCGCGGGCGCTGGAGGCGGAATACTGTGCGCGGCTGCAGAAGCATTTCTTCAACAAGCTCGTGCAAAACATCAGGAATGGCGATGAAAGCACTGCGAACATTGCAAAATGGGATCCGTCCACCTGGCCGAAAGAGGCCAGGGGTGTGGGCATGACCGAAGCCCCGCGCGGTGCCCTGGGGCATTGGGTGAAGATCAAGGACGGCCGGATCGACAATTACCAGTGCGTCGTGCCGACCACCTGGAACGGCAGCCCTCGTGATTCTGCCGGAAATATAGGCGCTTTCGAGGCCAGCCTGATGGAAACGAAGATGGAGCGCCCCGAAGAGCCGGTCGAGATCCTGCGCACGCTTCACAGCTTCGATCCCTGTCTGGCATGTTCGACCCATGTCATGTCGCCCGACGGTCAGGAACTGACCCGGGTCAAGGTCCGCTGAGGGAGGAACCACCAATGAAGAAACTTGCACTCTCCGCCGCCAGCGCCGCCCTTGCCGGGCCGGCGCTGGCCCATACCGGATACGGGGACGCGAACGGGTTCCTGCACGGTCTGGCGCATCCGGTCATGGGCCCCGACCACCTGCTGGCCATGCTGACGGTGGGCCTGTGGTCGGGCCTCGTGCTGCCGCATCGCTTCTGGGCAGGGGCGGCTGCCTTCATGGCGGCCATGGTCGCAGGTGCCGGGCTTTCCTGGGCAGGGACGGGTTATCCGGCAGTGGAAGCGGTGATCGTATCCTCGGTCGTGGCCTTTGGCCTTCTGACGCTGGTCAGCCGCCGCGGGCAGGCGGGCTGGGTCAGCGGCCTGTCGCTGACGGTGATTGCGGTCTTTGCCAGTGCGCATGGCCATGCCCATGCGACCGAGGCACAGGGCAATGCCCTTGCCTATCTGACGGGCTTCCTGATCGCGACCGCCACGCTGCACCTGGCGGGGATCGGCATCGCCCGTTCGGTGGCGGCGCGGCCTGCGCTCCGGCGGGCAATGGGGGCGGGAATCGTGCTTTCCGGCCTCTGGCTGATGGCGGGGTAGGCCGATGTCCAGCCCCAGCACAAACCTGCCCGCCCATGACGTGGCGCCCGAGGATCTGGGCACAGTCAGCCGTCAGACGAGTGTCTACGTGTACGAAGCGCCGGTGCGCATCTGGCACTGGGTCAATGCCGCAGCAATTCTGGTGCTGATCGTCACCGGCTATTTCATCGGCTCGCCGCCGCCGACGATGATGATCGGCGAGGCCTACGAGCAGTTCGTCTTCGGCTACATCCGGTTTGCCCATTTTGCGGCCGGCTGGGTGCTGGCGATCGGGTTCCTTGGCCGGATCTACTGGGCCTTCTTCGGCAACCACCACTCGCGCCAGCTGTTCTATGTGCCCTTCTGGTCCGCGACCTTCTGGGCCGAGGTCTGGTTCGAGATCCGCTGGTATCTGTTCCTGGCGAAGGAGCCGAAGAAGTATGTCGGCCACAATCCCTTGGCGCAGCTTGCGATGTTCTTCTTCATTACGCTGGGCGTGAGTTTCATGATCGTCACCGGCTTTGCGCTTTACGCCGAGGGTGCGCAGGAAGGCAGCCTGACGCATGACCTCTTCGGCTGGGTGCATGGCCTGACCTGGAACAGCCAGCGTCTGCACACGCTGCACCATCTGGGGATGTGGTGGATCGTGATCTTCATGGTCATCCACATCTACGTGGCGATCCGCGAGGATATCATGAGCCGCCAGTCGATTGTTTCGACGATGATTTCCGGCACCCGGACCTTCAAGGACGACCGGCCGGACTGACCCTGCGGGACAGGGTGAAGGGGCGCAGGCCGGGCCTTGCGCCCCTTTCGCTTGGGCGGTTCCCGGTGCATGGTGCGTCCCGGAAGACGGGAGGCGGCGATGCGCAACGGTGGACAGCTTCTGGTGCAGAGCCTGGTGGGGCTGGGGGCGACCAAGGCCTTCGGCGTGCCGGGGGAAAGCTATCTGGCGGTGCTGGACGCGCTGCACGACACGCGGGGCGTGCTGGACTATGTGCTCTGTCGGCATGAGGGGGGTGCTGCCTTCATGGCAGCGGCCTGGGGCAAGCTGACGGGCAGTCCGGGCATCTGCATGGTGACCCGGGGCCCGGGGGCGACGAACGCCTCGATCGGGGTGCATACGGCGATGCAGGATTCGGCGCCGATGATCCTGTTCGTGGGCCAGGTCGGCACCGACATGCGTGGGCGCGAGGCGTTTCAGGAACTCGACTACCGGGCGGTCTTCGGCACGATGGCGAAATGGGTGGTCGAGATCGACCGGGCCGAGCGCGTCCCCGAGCTTCTGTCGCGGGCCTGGGTGACGGCGGTTTCCGGGCGGCCGGGGCCGGTGGTGGTGGCGCTGCCCGAGGACATGCTGACCAGCCTGACCGATATGACGCCGCTGCCGGGGCCAGTTGTCGTGCATGAGCCGGCGCCGACCGCGGCGGCGGTCGAAGCGGCGTTGGCGGTGCTGGCGGGGGCCGAGCGGCCGCTGATCCTGCTTGGCGGCTGCAACTGGACGGCTGCGGGCCGGGCGGCGCTGGAAAGGTTCGCAGGGGCCTCGGACATACCGGTGGTCGCGGCCTTCCGCTATCAGGATCGGTTCGACAACCATGCCGAAGTCTATGCAGGCGAGGCCGGGGTGGGAATGCCCACCCATGTGAAGGATCTGATCCGTCGGGCAGACACGATACTGGCGGTGAATGTGCGCTTCGGCGAGATGACGACCGACGGCTATACGCTGCTGGAAGTGCCGACCCCGAGGCAGCGGCTGATCCATGTGCACGGCGAAGCGGGCGAGCTGGGCAAGATCTATCGGCCCGAGGTGGCGATCCAGGCGGGACCGAATGCCTTTGCCGAAGCCCTCCGCCCGGTTCAGGGGGGCTGGGCCGACTGGCGGGCGTGGGCGCGGGCGGGATATCTGGCGTCGCTGAAACTGGGGCCCTTGCCCTCTCCGGTCGATATGGGGGTGGTCACGGCGCATCTGCGGCAGGTGCTGCCGGGGGATGCAATCGTCACCAACGGGGCGGGGAATTTCGCGGTCTGGCCGAACAAGTTCCTGCAATACGGGCCACTTGGCCGGTTGCTGGCGCCGCAGTCGGGTGCCATGGGCTATGGCGTGCCGGCCGCGATCGCTGCGAAGGTGGCGCATCCCGATAGGCTTGTGGTCTGCTTTGCGGGCGACGGCGATTTCCAGATGACGGCGCAGGAACTGGCTACCGCCCGGCAGGAAGGGGCGCAGCCGGTGATCCTGATCCTGAACAACGGCATCTACGGCACGATCCGGGCGCATCAGGAACGCGAGTTCCCGGCGCGCGTTTCGGGGACCGAGATGGTGAACCCCGACTTCGTGATGCTCGCGCGCGCGCATGGCTTTCATGCCGAGCGGGTGGAGACGACCGAAGCCTTCGCTGGGGCCTTTGCCCGTGCCGTCGCCTCGCCCACGGGCGCGGTGCTGGATCTGGCGATCTCGCCAGAGGCACTGACCCCGCGTGCGTCACTGAGCGCGATCCGTGCGGCGGCGCTGGCACGGCAGGGCTGAACCCGTGGCAGATCATCGATGACTTTGTCACGCCTCGCGGTCGGCACGCTGACGAAAAGACGCAGTCGGACGAGAGGGCGTCACGACAGCGCGGCGTAGCCTTCCACGGCTCGGCGGGCCTCGGCGAAGCGGGCAAGGCGGGAAGGGCCGGGGCGTGCGGGGCCGGCGGCGATGGTGCGTCCCGGTTGGTGGTCGGGGACGGCGATCCCCGCTGCCTTCGCGGCCATGCGGGCAAGGCCCATGGCGGTCAGTTCCGGCTCGTCGGAAAGATGCAGGTCGCGGCCCAGCGTCTCGGCCAGGAAGGCGGTGAAGTAGGGGTTGCGCGAAAGCCCGCCATCGACCGAGACCGGGCCTGCCGGCGGCTGCACGCTGGCCATGGCGTCCAGCACCTCGGCGGCGCGCAGCGCGATGCCTTCCAGCAGCGCCTGCATAAGGTCGCGGGGCCCATGGGCGAGGTCGAGGCCCAGCCAGGCCCCGCGCGCGGCGCGGTTCCAGTGCGGCGCGCCAAGGCCGACGAGCGCGGGCACGAAGGCGAGGCCTCGGTCGATGGCGGTGCCTTCGAACCTGGAAATCTGGGCGTAGTCGGCGAACAGGCCCAGCTTCCGCGCCCAGTTCACCGCCGAGGCCGCGGCATAGACCCCGCCATCCAGGGCATAGGTGACTGCGGCGCTGCCCTCGGCCCATGCCACGGTGGGCAGGATGCCGCTGTCGGGCCGCACGAGGCCCCCGGTCACGCATTGCGCGAAGGCCCCGGTGCCGAAGGTGATCTTGGTCTGACCCGGCGCGCGGCAGCCGTGGCCGTAAAGCGCGGCCTGCTGATCGACGATCGACGCCATCAGCAGCGCGCCGCCGGGCAGGGGGCCCAGGTCGCCCGAGGTGGGGGTGATCGTGGGCAACGCCGCCATCGGAACACCAAAAAGGCGGCAAAGTTCTGCATCCCAATCGCCCGAGGCGAGGTTCAGCAGCGAGGTGCGCGAGGCGGTGGCGATGTCGGTCTGGAACCGTCCGGTCAGCCGGTCACGGAAGAAGGCGTCGGTGGTGCCGAGGCGCAGACGACCCTGTCGGGCAAGCTCGGCGGCTGCGGGGATGTGCCTGACGATCCAGCCAAGTTTCGAGGCCGAGAAATAGGGGTCGAGAGGCAGACCCGCACGCTCCATCACCATGTGCGCTGCGCCGTCACGCTCCAACGCGGCGGTGACATCGGTGGTGCGGTCGTCCTGCCAGCTGATCACCGGGCCGATGGGGCGACCGTCGCGGGCATCCCAGGCGAGGCAGCTTTCGCCCTGGTTTGACAGGCCCACGACCTGCGCATCCGATGCCTGAAGGCAGCGCAGGACGTTGGCCAGAAGCTCCTCGCCATCCTGTTCGACATGCCCGGGCGCGGGGGTGGCCTGCGCATGGGGCAGCGAAAGGATCGGGGTCAGGCGGCCATCGGCTCCGAGGACCAGCGCGCGGGTCGAGGTGGTGCCCTGATCGATGGCGGCGATGCGCATCATTCCTCCACCGTCACCAGAATGTCGCCTGTGCCGCGCGGCTGGGGCAGGGGCAGGGTGATGCGGCGTTCAGGCAGACTGTCGATGCGCCTTTCCAGAAGCGTTGCGCCGTCCTGCGCCAGCCGCAAGCGGCCCCGGACCGGGCGGGCGAGGCGCAGTTGCAGCCGGCCTTGGGCGCCCGCGACGATCACCTGCGGCAGGGCGAGTTTCACCGCATCCGAGGCGATGCGCAGGCGGGCACCGCCGGGGGGGGGGAAGTTGGCCCTTCAGCGCGGCATGGATCGCGCCGGCCACATGCTGGCCTTCGGCCCAGCACCAGCCGGCTGTTTCCACCCCGCGCAAGAGGTTCCCGGCGGCGAAATAGGCCGGGTCGGTCAGGCGACCCCAGGGATCGACCACCGGGCCGCCGGAGGCGGGGTCAAGCTCCATGTGGCTTGCGCGGACCAGGGGGGCGTCGGGCCGGAAGCCGCCGGTGATGATGACGCCGTCTGTCTCGATCTCGTCGGGGCCGTCAGGGGTATCGACCAGGATGCGTTCCACCCGGCTGCGACCGAGGATCTGGGTGATCCGCGTTTTGAGGCGCAGGGGCACGCCCAGCGCCCAGGGTAGCCAGCCGGCGGGTGCGCGGGCGGTGATGCGGGGGCCGGGTTCCAGCATGGCGACCGGCTTGATCCCGGCCTCGCGGCAAGTAAGCAGGGCCGAGAAGGCAACGAGTTCGGTGCCAAGGATCACCGGGCGACGGAAGGGGCGCTGATGATTCAGGTGGACGATGCCCTGCAGCGCGCCGGTGTTCAGGACGCCAGCCTGTTTCTCGCCGCCGATCAGGCGTGCGGCGCGGCTGGTTTCGCGCACGCCAGTGGCCAGCAGGACGGCGGGGGCGGTCAGGGTTTCGCTGCCTTCGGGCGAGGTGATCTCGATCCGCCCGCCGGGGTGCAGTGCGGTGACAGTTGTCAGCGTGCGGATCTCGGCGCCGGCGGCAAGGGCCTCGGCCGCCAGCCGGCGGGCATAGGCCGGGCCGAACATCGGACGGTGGAATTCGCGGAAGCCGTAGGGCGAATGGGCGCAGTGCCGGGGGATGCCGCCGGGTTCGGGTTCCCGGTCCAGTACAAGCGTGCGGACGCCCCCGCGCGCAAGGCGCATGGCGGCGGAAAGGCCCGCAGGACCGGCGCCGATGATGATGACCTCAGTCATCCTCGCCCCCGAGCATCGGCTGGGCAAGGCGGCCTTCGGTGATACGCGCCAGTTCGGCAGAGCAGTAGAAGCCCTGGCAGCGGCCCATGGTGACGCGGGTGCGGCGCTTGAGCCCGCCCATGTTGCCCGCGGCGAGGGGGCCAGTCAGGGCGGCCTCGACCTCGCGGCGGGTGACGAGTTCGCAATGGCAGAGGATGCCGCCGTGGCCGGGCGCCTGCCAGTCGCGCGGGCCCTCGGTCGAAAGGTTGGGCATGCGTGGCCAGACGGGATCGGTCAGCGGCGTCCAGTTGCCCTTCGCAAGGCCAAGGACATGATCGGCGATGCCAAGGGCAGCGGAGAGGCCGGTGGAGCGGATGCCGCCGACGCAGATGTAGCCCTCGGCCAGGTCGTCGCGGATGCGGTATTCCTTCTCCTCAGTGGCCGGGCGC
Organism: Tabrizicola sp. YIM 78059; assembly: GCF_004959785.1. Taxonomy (NCBI): domain Bacteria; kingdom Pseudomonadati; phylum Pseudomonadota; class Alphaproteobacteria; order Rhodobacterales; family Paracoccaceae; genus Tabrizicola; species Tabrizicola sp. YIM 78059. The sequence continues at coordinate 33,068 of NZ_SJZH01000008.1, read as the reverse complement.
AGACCGGCATAGGTGGCTGTGACCTCGTGCCTCGCCAGGGCGGGCAGGATCTCGCAGCCGCGCCGGATCAGCGCCTGAAGCGTTGCGGTGTCCAGCGTGGCATGTTCGCGGTCGTCCTGCTCTTCCGCCGTGGGGCCGACCAGCAGATTGCCGAAGGCAGTGCGGCAGACGACGATGCCCTTGGTGATCTTCGTGGGCACCGGCAGGAGGATATGGCCGGCAAGCGCGGCGGCGGATTTGTCGAAGACCACGAACTGGCCCTTGCGCGGGCGGATCTCGAACCAGCTTTCGCCGATCAGGCGGCGGTCCACCTCATCCCCCCAGAGGCCGGCAGCGTTGATGACGAGGCCCGCCTCGACCGCGCCTGCCGTGGTGGCAAGATGCCAGATGCCCTGTGATCGGCGCCCGGCCAGCACCTCGGCCTGTCGCATCAGGATCGCGCCGTTATCGAGCGCCTGCAGCAGATAGCCATGCGCGGCCGACCAGGGGTCGATCAGGTGTTCGCCGGGGACACGGAAGCCCGCCAGCACGCGGTCGGAGAGCGCCGGTTCCAAGGCGCGCGCTTCGGCAGTGGAGAGGGGCGAGACATCGGTGACACCGTTCGTCACCGCCTGCGCCATAAGGGCGGGCAGGCTGGCGACCTCTTCCTCGGTCCAGGCCAGCACCATGGCGCCGGAGCGAATCACCGGCAGGCCGAGCCGGTCACGGATCTCGTGGTACATTCGGTAACCTTCACGCACGCAGGCCAGCTCAAGGCTGCCTTCGGGCGCGTCGAACCCGGTATGGAGGATCGCCGAGTTGCCCTTGGAGGCGCCGTCCAGGACATCCACCGCCTTTTCCAGAACCACGACGCGCGCGCCCGCAAGGGTAAAGGCGCGCGCCAGGGCACAGCCCACCACCCCGGCACCGATCACCGCCACGTCATAGTTGGGCAGGAGTTCGGGCAAGGCGCTCATCCTTGGATTGTGGCTTTCAACAGGAATTGACTAAGCGGGCAATCCTGTCAAGCTGAGGCAGGCCGGCGTGGCAGAATTTTCACCGTCCGGTCAAGAAATCTGTTGACCTTGGCCGGCGCGCTTGGTCGGCTGCGGTTGAGGAAGGTCATGAAGCCGCACGAACGACAGCCTCAGATCGAGGCGATCATCCGGCGCGAAGGGGAAGCCTCGGTCGAAATGCTGGCAGCACGCTTCGACGTATCGGCCGAGACGATCCGGCGCGACCTGTCGCTGCTTGCCGAACGGGGCCGTGTGCAGAAGGTGCATGGCGGGGCCAGGCGTCCGCTTCTGGTCGCCGAGCCCAGCCACGAGGTGCGCGAGGTCGTTTCGGCGGCGGAAAAGGCGCAGATCGGGCGGCGTCTGGCGGATGCAGTCGGCCCGGGCGAGACGCTGTTCATCGACACCGGATCGACCACGCTGGCCGCGGCCGAACCGCTGGCGGCGGTTCCCGGGTTGACGGTGATCACCAATTCCTGCCGGCTGGCAGAAAGGCTGGCGCAGGCCGGCTCGGATGCGGTGATTCACCTTCTGGGGGGGCGCTACGGGGCGGACAATGCCCAGACCACGGGCAGCGCCGTGATCGAGCAGATTGCCCTTTTTCGCGCCGACCGGGCGGTGCTGACGGTGGCAGCCTTCGATCCGGCGGTGGGGGCGATGGACGCAAGTCTTGACGAGGCCCAGGTCGCCCGGGCCATGATCCGCAACGCGCGCAGCGTCACGCTGCTGGCCGATGCCACGAAATTCGGTCGTTACGCGGCCTATGCGGTCTGCGGGACCGCGGATGCGGATCTTGTGATCAGTGACGGACGTTTGAACAGGGCGCACCGCGAGGCGCTGAAGGACAGGGGAGTGGAGCTTTGGACATGACGATGCAGCCAGATGCGGGGGCATCATGCCGCGCGTGATACGGTCCTATGTGCGGATCGTGGACAAGGTGTCGGACTGGGTGGGATACTTGGCCGCATCGCTGATCTTCATGATGGTGGCGACGCTTCTGTTCGATGCGCTGACGCGCAACGTGATCCGGGTGCCCGTCCACTGGGCGATCGAACTGACGCAGTTCACGCTGGCCGCCTATTACTTCATGGGGGGGGCGATCACGCTGAAGAACAACAGCCATGTTCGGATGGACCTCTGGTATGCCAACCTTTCGGACCGCGCCAAGGCGAAGCTGGATCTGGTCACGGTCTTCTGCCTGATCTTCTATCTGGTCGTGATGCTGATCGGTTCGATCTCGTCGCTGCAATACGCGATTGCAACGGGGGAACGGCGGTTTTCCATCTGGAACCCCTCGACGATCCCGATCAAGTCGCTGCTGACGGTGTGTCTGGTGCTGATGCTGTTGCAGGCGGTGTCGCTGGTATTCAAGCACATCGCCACCCTGCGTGGGGAGCAGCTGTAAATGTCGTACGAGATGATTGCACTGCTGATGTTCGCCTCGATGGCGCTGCTGCTGGTGACCGGCCAGCGGGTCTTTGCTGCCATCGGCTTTGTGGCGGCGGGGGCGGCGTTGCTGCTTTATGGCAACGGGGCGATCGAACTGCCCTACAACCAGGTCTTCAAGCTGTTCAACTGGTATGCGCTGCTGACGCTGCCGATGTTCATCTACATGGGCTACATCCTGGCGGAATCGGGGATCGCCGAAGACCTCTACAAGATGATGCATGTCTGGTTCGGCCGGGTGCCGGGGGGGCTGGCCATCGGGACGATCCTGGTCATGGTCATCATCTCGGCGATGAACGGGCTGTCGGTCGCGGGCATGGCCATCGGCGCGACTATCGCCCTGCCCGAGATGCTGCGGCGGGGTTACGACAAGGTGCTGATTTCCGGTGTGGTGCAGGGCGGGTCGTCCCTGGGCATCCTGATCCCGCCTTCGGTCGTGCTGGTGCTTTACGGCATGATCGCGCGGCAGCCGGTATCGAAGCTGTGGTTCGCGGGCCTGGTGCCGGGGCTGATCATGGCGGCGATGTTCATTGTTTACATCCTGATCCGCGCCAAGCTGAACCCCAAGCTCGCCCCACCGGTTCCCAGGGAAGAGCTGGAGATGCCCTTCCTGCAAAAGCTGGCGCTGGCGCGGGCCGGGATCATCCCGTTCCTGATCTTCTTCCTGATGACCGGGCTGTTCGTCTTCGGCTACACGAGCCTGGTGGAAAGTTCGGCCGTGGGGGCGACGGCGGCGACGCTGGCGGCGGTACTCAAGGGTCGCTTCACCTGGCGGCTGATCCGCGAGACGTCGATGAAGACGCTTGCGGTGTCCAGCATGTTCCTGTGGCTGATCCTGGCCGCGCTGGCCTTCGGATCCGTCTTCGACGGGCTGGGCGCAGTCAAGGCGGTCGAGCGGCTTTTCCTGACGCAGTGGGATCTGTCGCCCTGGACGATCATAATAATGATGCAGCTCAGCTTCCTGCTTCTGGGAATGTTCCTTGACGACACGGCCATGCTGGTGATCGTGGCGCCGCTTTACATTCCGCTGGTCGCCAGCCTGGATCTGGGCTTCGACAATCAGCTGATCTGGTACGGCGTTCTTTACACGATCACCTGCCAGATCGCCTACATCACGCCGCCCTTCGGCTACAACCTGTTCCTCATGCGCTCGCTCGCCCCGCGCGAGATCACCCTGCCGGACATCTACCGCTCGATCTGGCCCTTCGCAGCCATGATGGCGCTGACCATCGTGCTGTTGATGATGTTTCCGCAGATCGCGCTCTGGCTGCCCGAGCACATGAACGTCAGGGGTTGACCCACCCATCACCCACCGGGGCCGACAGAGCCCGCAACAACAGAGGAGACGACGATGACCGACCAGAAACCGCAAAGCCCGTCCGAGGCGATCCTTGCCTCGCGCCGCAGCTTCCTGCGCAAGTCCGTCATGGGCGCGGGCGCCGTGGCCGGGGCGACGCTGGCCGCACCTGCCGTGATTGCCCAGACGGGCCCGATCAAGTGGCGCCTGCAGACCTACTCCGGCGCACCCTTGGGCGCGCATGTGATCAAGCCACAGATCGACGCCTTCAATGCCGCCGCCAATGGCGAGATGGAGATCGAGCTTTACTACGCCGACCAGCTTGTACCTACCGCCGACCTGTTCCGCGCGCTGCAGAACGGTACGCTCGACGCCGTGCAGTCGGACGAGGCGACCATGGCCTCGCCGGTCGATATCTCGGTCTTCGGCGGCTACTTCCCGTTTGCCACCCGCTACAGCCTGGATGTGCCGGCGCTGTTCCGCTACTACGGACTGCAGGAAATCTGGGAAGAGGCCTACAGCGAGGTCGAGGGCGTGACCTGGCTTTCCTGCGGTGCCTGGGATCCGCTGCACATCTTCACGGTGAACAAGCCGATCCGCAGCCTGGCCGACATGAACGGCCTGCGCGTGTTCGGCGTGCCCACCGCCGGGCGCTTCCTGGCCCGCTATGGCCTGATCCCGGTGACGATCCCGTGGGATAACGTCGAGGTCGCGATGCAGACCGGCGAGATTGACGGCGTGGCCTGGTGCGGCTTCACCGAGGCCTACGAAGTCGGCTGGGCCGATGTCTGCAAGTATGCCCTGACGAACTCGGTCACCGGTGCCTGGTTCGGCAGCTATTTCGCCAACACCGCCAGCTGGCAGAAGGTCCCGCCGCACCTGCAGGAGCTGTTCAAGATCACCATCGACCAGTCGCACTACTACCGGGCGGTCTGGTACTGGGGCGGCGAGGCCAAGCTGCGCGTCGAGGGCGAGAAGATGGAGCTGACCTCGCTGCCTGACGAGGAATGGGCGCAGGTGGTCAAGGACGCCGAAGGCTTCTGGGACGAGATCGCCGCCCAGTCGCCGCGGTCTGCCAAGGTGGTCGAGGCGTTCAAGAAATACGCCGAGACGATGGAGAAGGCGGGCTATCCCTACCGCTAGGTTCGGCTGCCCGACGAGCAATGGAAAGGCAGGGGTGGGCAGCGATGCCCACCCTACGGTCGGCGAAGTTCGACGACCTCGCGCACGAAGGTATAGTCGTGGTAGCCCAGCCGCGCCGCCGGGGCATAGCGGGTATAGTCCAGCCTGCCGTTCACGATGCAGTCGTCGCGCAGGTGCACGCCTACCACCTCGCCGATCACCAGATGATCGTCTACCGGCAGGTCGATGATCTGCATCACCCGGCATTCCAGCGTTGCGGGCGCATCCGCCACGCGCGGGCAGTCGATCACCAGGCATTCCGCCTTGGCTACGCCCACGGTCTGGAACTCGTCGGTCCCGCGGGGAAAGCGGGCCGAGGTCGCGTTCATCGCCTGCAGCGCGGACTCGGCCACGATGTTCACTGCAAAGACCCCGGTTTCGCGCACGTTCGCCACCGTATCCAGCGGATCGCCGGAGAACATTACCTTGGGCGGCGTGTAGCCCACCGCGTTGAAGAAGGAATAGGGTGCCAGATTGTCGCCTGCCCCGGCTCGGGTGGATATCCATGCGATGGGGCGCGGCGCGACGATGGCGGAAAACGGGTTGTGGCGCAGGCCGTGGCCTTCGGCGGGGCGGTAGAACATTGGGCTGCCTTTCGCGATTTGATCCTGACATGTCGGCATGTTACGGCGCGGCTCACAAGCAGATTCGGGAACGGGGCGCGGGCGTGTATCGGCTGGAGGAAGAGACCGAAGCCGACTGGTGGGAGGTCGAGGCGCTTTACGATCTTTGCTTCGCGCCGGGGCGGACGGCACTGTCGTCCTACCGTCTGCGTGAAGGGGTGCCGACCGTCGCCCCCCTGTGCCTGACCTTGCGCGACGAGGACGGCACCCTTGCCGCGGCAATCCGCTATTGGCCCGTGCGCGTCGGCGGGCATGACACGCTGCTTCTGGGCCCCGTCGCAGTTCATCCGACCCGACAGGGCGAAGGGCTGGGCGCGCTCTTGATCAACGAAAGCCTGGCCGAGGCACGGCGGCTGGGATGGGAGCGCGTGCTGCTGGTGGGGGATGCCCCCTATTACGGTCGATTCGGGTTTCGCAAGCTGGAGGGGGTTGAGATGCCGCCACCCACCAACCCGGATCGCGTGCTGGGGCTGGAACTGAAGGCCGGCGCGTGGAAGGGCGTGACGGGGCAGGTCGTCAAAGCGACCTGAGATCATTGCGACGTCGCGCGCCGGGGCCATATTCAGGGCATGGATCAGAACCTGCCCATGCCCCTTGCCCCCGACCTGTCGGCCGAAATCGCCGAACTTGCCCGCTGCCACGTCCGGGCAAACGGTCCGTTCATGCGGCTGGTGACGCGCCTGGGCGGCAAGCTGGAAGATCAGCTGAAGCTTGTTCCCGAATCCTTCCGCGATCAGCTGGACCGGGCAACGGCGCGGGCCCTTGAAGTGTCATATGGTCTTGCTTCACGGGCACCCGACATGGGGGGGCGCGCGCCTCTGGCGGCAGTGGTCGCCTCGGGTGCGGCGGGGGGCGCAGGGGGCATCGCCTCGGCGTTGGCGGAACTGCCGGTAACGGTGACGCTGATCCTGACCGCGATCAGGGCCGAGGCGCGCGCGGCAGGGTTCGACCCGGACGATCCGGCGATTCGGGCCGAATGCCTGCGTGTCTTCGGGGCGGGCAGTCCGCTGGCACAGGACGATGGGGTGAACACGTCGTTCTTCACAGCGCGGCTGACGCTGACCGGGCAGGCGGTGCAGAACCTGATCGCCTCTGTCGCGCCCCGTCTGGCCGCCGCACTGGGCCAGAAGCTGGCGGCGCAGGCGGTGCCGGTTCTGGGCGCGCTATCAGGTGCGGCGCTGAACGCGGCCTTCCTGAACTATTACCGCGAAATTGCCCGCATCCGCTTTGCGCTTCTGCGCCTGGCCGGGGTGCATGGGGCCGAGACCGTGCTCGCGGCCTTCCGTGCCGCGGTCGAGCCGCCGCGGATCAGGCGGGCCTGAGCGCGGCGGCCACGAATTTTCTGCGAAAATTCTTGGGTTTCCCCAAGGGCGGCGCTACACCCCGCCCAAAACGGGGAGGCATGTGATGAGCGTGGATGTCATCGACAGGCTGCGAGACATGGCGGCGCGGGCGGACCGGATCTGGATCCAGGGAAGCACAAGCTATGGCGACCTTCTGGCCGAGACCGGGCGCATGGCCCATGCCTTGGGCGCGCTGGGGCTGGCCAAGGGCGATCGGCTGCTGGTGCAGGTCGAAAAATGCCCCGAGGTGCTGTCACTGTATCTGGCTTGCCTTCGTGCGGGGGTGATCTTCCTGCCGGTAAACCCCGGATACACGGTGGCCGAGACGCAGCATTTCCTGACCGATGCCGAACCGGCGCTGGCCCTGGTCGAGCAGGCCCGGGTGGCTGCGGTCGAGGAGCTTGGTGCGCGCGCGATGAGTCTTGTCGATTTCCTGGCGCTCGCCGCGGGGCAGGGCGCCGATTTCCCCGACCCGCCCCATGCACCGGGCGATCTGGCGGCGATCCTTTACACCTCGGGCACCACCGGGCGGTCGAAGGGCGTGATGCTGAGTCGCGAGAACCTGGCATCGAACGCCGAGGCGCTGGTGGATCTGTGGAAGTTCACGGAAACCGATGTGCTTTTGCACGCATTGCCGGTCTTTCATACCCACGGACTGTTCGTGGCCACCAACTGCGCGCTGTACGCGGGCGCCTCGCTGGTCTTCCAGCGCTCGTTCCAGCCCGACGCAGTGCTTGCCGACCTTCCGAAGGCCACGGTGATGATGGGAGTGCCCACCTTCTACAGCCGGCTTCTGGCTGACCCGCGCCTGACGCCAGAGCTGTGCCGGGGGATGCGGCTGTTCATCTCGGGCTCTGCCCCCCTGTCGCCGGCGACCCATGCCGAATGGCGGGCGCGGACAGGGCACGTGATCCTGGAACGCTACGGGATGACCGAAACCAACATGATCACCTCGAACCCCTATGACGGCGAACGGCGGGCAGGGACGGTCGGGATGCCCCTGCCAGGGGTGGAGGTGCGGGTCACCGGCCCGGACGGGACCGTGCTGGCGCCGGGCGAGGCGGGGTCGATCGAGGTGAGGGGGCCGAATGTGTTCGGGGGCTATTGGCGCCTGCCGGAAAAGACTGCGGAAGAATTCCGCCCCGGCGGCTGGTTCGTGACTGGCGATCTGGGGGCCTTCGATGCAGAGGGGTATCTGTCGATTCTGGGCCGGGCAAAGGATCTGGTTATTACCGGGGGGCTCAACGTCTATCCGGCCGAGGTCGAGGCGGCGCTGGATGACCTGCCGGGCATTGCTGCGTCGGCGGTGATCGGCGTGCCGCATCCCGATTTTGGCGAGGCGGTGGTGGCCTGCGTGATCCCCGCGGCCGGGGCAAAGCTGGACGAAGCCACGATTCGCGCCGTGCTGCGCGATCGGCTGGCGGCTTTCAAGATTCCGAAGCGGGTGCTGGTTCTGTCCGAATTTCCGCGCAACGCCATGGGCAAGGTGCAGAAGGCAGAGCTTCGGCGGCAGCATGCCGGGCTTTTTGCCGATGATTGACGGGATCCCGCCTATACCTGCGGTTTATGGTAGCGCGGTAAACCTTTGGTGACTGGCCGACGCGGCACCGGCCCCCCAAGCTGTCTGGCCCGTGCAACCCGGATCCGTGTGCCACTTGGCAGCGGACCAAACCGGAAAGGACAGTCGATGACCAGAAAACAGGATCCCGTCCACAACCGCCGCCGTGCGCTTGCCCGCCTTGGGGCGCTGGCACTTGCCGCCTATGCGACACCGGCGATGACCACACTGAGCGTCGCTCAGGCCAAGAGTTCCAGCGGGTCGAGTGGCGCCAGCGGGTCGAGCAATCCCTCGCCAGCCAGCCCGCCGACCGCCCCCTCGCCTGCAAGCCCTCCCAGCAAGTCAAGCGCGCCGACCTCGCCCAGCACCTGTTCGGGCCCGACGGACGACGACGTCGGCTGTGCCGCTGCGCAGCCCTGAGGAAAAAGGTGATGCCTCTGGCGCCCTCGCTGCGCCAGAGGCATCGCCCGTGCAAGCGTGATGATGCTGGATGTGCATTTCCGGGGCCTTGCCGCCCCTCTGCGCCTGACCGCAGCCGAGGCCCTGCTGCCCGTGCTGGCCGAGGTCGCTTCGGGCTGGCCCCTTGCGGCCCGCACTGCTGATCCCGTGGCATGTCCGTTCTTTTCCATTGCCGGACAGGGTAGCCTCTATCGCTGCGAGAACCATGTCGAGGGGCGGCCAGCACGGCTGCTGGACGCGGTCAATGCAGTCTGTGATGCGGTCACGGGACTGGCGCTGGCCTTGCCGGCCCAGGACGACCGCCTGCTTTGCCTGCATGCGGCGGGGGTCGAGATGGGCGGGACACTGGTGGTCTTTCCGAATGTCCGACGTGCCGGGAAAAGCATGCTGGCGGCGGCGCTGGCGCGGGCCGGGCATCGGGTGTTCAGTGATGATGTGCTGCCCGTTGTCTTTCCGCCTGGTCAGCGTGCAGTGGCGCAGTCGATGGGGATAGCCTCGCGCTTGCGCCTGCCCTTGCCGGATACCTTGCCGCAGGGGTTCCGAGACTGGTCCGAACGGATTGCCGGGCCTCGGAACCGCCAGTATCGCTACCTGTCCCTACCCAACCCGCCACGGCGCGGTGAAAGCCTGCCCATCGGTGCCTTCGTGATCCTGGATCGCCGCGATGCCCCGGTGCCTGCGCGGCTGGAGGAGGCGGCGCCGGATGAGGCGATGGATGCGCTTCTGCACCAGAACTTCACGCGCGACCGCCATTCCGGGGATGTGCTGGCCGTGATGGCTGCCGCGCTGGAAGGGGTGCCCGTCCGGCGCCTGACCTATTCGGCGGCTGACGATGCCGCGGTCTGTCTGCACGGGGGGCTGGCGGTTCTGGCGCCTTCGCACCGGGCCGATGGCGCCGTCCTGCGCTTCCGACCGGCCGAGGCCGGGCCAGCGCCGGCCTCGCCAGATACCGGGGCAGTCTTGCGCCAGCGTCCGGGCACGGTTGCGCGGATCATTGGCGGCGCGCTTTACCTTGCCGATGCCGAGGGGCGCGCGATTCACCGGATGGACCCGCTGGCCGCCGCGATCTGGGAAATTCTGGAGGCCCCCACCATGCCCGCCGAGATCGAGCACATCCTTGCCGAGGCTTTCCCGGATGTTGACCGCATACGGCTGCGGTCCGATCTTGCGGGTCTGCTGGGAAACCTTTGCGCAGCCGGCCTGATCGAATGACCCGGCTCAGCCCGGCCCCTGGTTGGCCAGCCATTCCATCAGCAGGGGGCGTGCGCTTTCGGCGCCTTCTGTCCTGGCCCTTTCGATCACGGCGCGCACCTCGGCCAGGTTGACGCGACGGATCAGGGCCTTGACCGGGCCGACCGACGCCGGCCGCATCGACAGCGTGCGAAAGCCGATGGCGGCGAGTGCCAGCGCCTCGACCGGACGGCCGGCATCCTCGCCACAGAAGGACAGGGGCGTGCCGGTTTCGGCGCAACGGGCGACTATGCCTTCGAGGAAGGTCAGGAAGGACAGGTTCAGCGTGTCGTAACGGCGGCGCACCAGTTCGTTTTCGCGGTCGGCGGCGAAGAAGAACTGCTTCAGGTCGTTGCCCCCGACCGAGACGAAATCGGCCAGCTCGAAGAAGGCGCGAGGCGCGAAGGCGAGCGAGGGGGTTTCCAGCATCGCGCCGATTTCGAGCCGGTCCGGGACCGGATGGCCCAGCGAGCGTTCCCGGTGCACCTCGCGCAGGACATGGGCACGGGCCTGCTGGAATTCGCTGTGTTCCGAAATCAGCGGAAACATGATCGTCAGTGGCCGCCCCTTCGCAGCCCGGATCAGGGCCTGAAGCTGCATCCGCAACACGCCCGGCTTGTCTAGCCCCACGCGCACGGCGCGCCAGCCCATGGCGGGGTTGGGCTCGTCCTGCGGCTTCATGTAGGGCAATACCTTGTCCGACCCGATGTCGAGCGTGCGGAAGGCCACGCGCTTGCCCTTGGCCGCATCCATGACACGGGCGTAGAGCGCGGCCAGTTCCGCCCGCTGCGGCATCCGCGACCGTATCAGGAATTGCAACTCGGTGCGGAACAGGCCCACCCCGTCTGCTCCCGAGCCTTCAAGGCTGGGCAGGTCGGCCATCAGGCCGGCGTTCATGTGCAGCGAGATGGTCGTTCCGCAAAGTGCCGTCGCGGGCAGATTGCGCAGGGACGCATAGCGCTTCTGTGCCTCGGCCTGCATGGCGATCTTGTCGCGGAAGGCGCGGGCGACGGTTTCCTCGGGCCGCAGATGGACGACGCCCTGGTCACCGTCCACAAGGATCGGGTCGCCGTTCAGGGCCTCGGTCGTGATCCGTTCGGCATTGATCACCAGCGGGATCGCAAGCGCCCGCGCGACGATGGCGGCATGCGATCCGACCGACCCTTCCTCCAGCACCACACCCTTCAGCTTGCGCCCGTAGTCCAGAAGTTCGGCCGGGCCGATGTTGCGCGCGACCAGGACCGGATTGTCTGGCATCTCGGCGCCGGTGTCCTTGCCCTGACCGGTCAGGATGCGCAACAGACGGTTCGACAGATCGTCAAGATCCGAAAGCCGCTCGCGCAGATAGGCGTCGGGCACCTGTTCCATCCGCGCGCGGGCGGCAGACTGTTCCTTTTCCACCGCAGCCTCGGCCGAAAGGCCGCGCATGATGTCTTCCTCCATCCGCCGCAGCCAGCCGCGGGAATGGGCGAACATCCGATAAGCTTCCAGGACCTGCTTCTGCTCCTTGTCCAGATGTTCGGCCGCCAGCAGGTCGTCGATCGAGACGCGCAGCTCGCCCACCGCGGCGCGGATGCGCTCGATCTCGGTCAACGGGTCGTCTGCCACGGGGTTGGTGATGACGACGCGCGGCTCGTGCAGCCAGACCCGGCCTTCCGCGGCGCCTTCCTGGCCCGAGCCGCCGCGGAACATCACTGGCTGCTTGTGCAGCGCGCGGATGCCGTTCTCCTCGCTGGTGAAGGCGCCAAGCTCGGTCATCTCGGCCAGCACCATCGCGACGACATCCAGCGCATATATCTCGTCTTCCGAGAACTGCCGTGCGGTCCTCGACTGGACAACCAGCACGCCCAGCTTCTCGCCCACCCGCTGGATGGGCACCCCGAGGAACGAGGAATACAGTTCCTCCCCCGTCTCGGGCATGTAGCGGAAGCCCTTTTCACTGGGTGCGTCGGCGGTATTGACCGGCATGCCGGTGCGCGCGACACGGCCGACCAGACCCTCGCCCAGCTTCATCCGGGTCTTGTGGACGGCAGACTTGTTCAGGCCCTGCGTGGCGCACAGTTCCAGCGTCTCGGAATCACGGAAAAGATAGATCGAGCAGACCTCGGTTCCCATGCTGTCGGCGATCAGATGGGTGATCTGGTCCAGCCGGTCCTGGCCCTTTCCCGGCACGGCCAGCGTGTCGCGCAGGCGGCGCAGAAGCTTGCGGCTGTCGCTTTCACTCCGATCCGGCATCAGGCATCCCTGCGGTTGTTTTCCCCTTCTATAGGGGGACGCCACGCGGAAGGGAACGACTTTGCTCACGGCTCTGGCCGCAGCAGGGTGGGGCGGCATCGGCAAGGGTGACCATGCCTGCGGTTTGGGCAGCCGCCACCATCCGCGCCACGCGGACAGTATGCCCTACATGCACGATCATCACAGAATGCCGGACGGTACGGCGGGCGCATCCGCTGCGAATGGTCGCGCCCGGACGGCGACCGCCACCCTGAACGCCGGCCGCACCTTGCTCTGGCACAGGCCCGGTGATGGCCGAAGCGGACCCTAGGCCTTTTCCAGCTCGAAGGCGTCGTGCAGGGCCTGCACGGCCAATTCCATGTATTTCCTGTCGATCAGGACGGAAATCTTGATCTCGGATGTAGTGATGACCTTGATGTTCACGTTCTCTGCCGCAAGTGCCGCGAACATCTTGGCGGCCACGCCCACCTGGCTGCGCATGCCGATGCCGACGACCGAGACCTTGGCAACATCGCTATCCGTCACCAGTTCGGTGAAGACGAACTTGCCCGCAGCGGCGGCATCCTCGATCGCCTTCTTTGCCCGCTCCACCTGGTTGGTGGGCAGGCTGAAGGTCATGTCGGTGAAGGCGCGTTTGTCGGTCGGGTTTTCCAGCTCGCTGATGTTCTGGACGATCATGTCCACGTTCACGCCCGCATCTGCGAGCGCCCCGAAGATCGCCGCGGCCACGCCCGGCCGGTCCTCGACCTTCAGAAGCGTCATCTTCGCCTCGTCGCGGGAATAGGCGACGCCGGAAACTACCTTCGATTCCATGATTTCATCCTCGTCGCAGACCAGGGTTCCAGAGGTTTCGGTGGCGTCCTCGAACGAGGACAGCACCCGCAGCCGCACCTTGTAGCGCATCGCCAGTTCGACCGAGCGTGTCTGAAGCACCTTCGCACCCAGCGAGGCAAGCTCCAGCATCTCCTCGAAGGCGATCTTGTCCAGCTTGCGGGCCTTGGGGCTGATGCGGGGGTCGGTGGTGTAGACGCCGTCGACATCGGTGTAGATGTCGCAACGTTCGGCGCCGAAGGCGGCGGCGAAGGCGACGGCGGTGGTGTCGCTGCCGCCGCGGCCGAGCGTGGTGATCCGCCCCTCGGGCGACAGGCCCTGGAAGCCCGCGACGACCGCGACCTTGAAGCCTTCGCGGAACTTGGCGTCGATGTTGTCGCGCGGGATCGAGACGAAGCGCGCCGCGCCATGGGCCGAGGTGGTGTTGATCGGCACCTGCCAACCCTGCCACGACCGCGCGGGAATGCCCATCTCCTGCAGGCGCAATGCCATGAGGCCGGCGGTCACGTTCTCGCCCGAGGAGACCACGGCGTCATATTCGCGCGCGTCGTACAGCTTCGAGGTCTGCTCGACCCAGCCCACCAGTTCGTTGGTCTTGCCGGACATGGCACTGACGATCACGATCACGTCATAGCCGCGCTCGACCTCGGCCTTTACCTTCCGGGCGGCATTCTCGATCCGCGCCAGGTCGGCGACCGAGGTTCCCCCGAATTTCATCACCAGAAGCGGCATGGTCCCTCCCAAGGGCCGGATCAATCCGCGGGTCTCTTATGCAAGGCCCGTTCCGGGTGCAAGTGGCGGCGCATGGCAAATCGAGCGCCTTGGCAGGCGCGCCTCGGGTCTCGTCTCTGAGCCGGCAACCCAACCGGTTCCGGCAATGGGGGGGTCACCCCAAAAACCCCAGAGTATTTGTGCAAGGAGCAAGTGCATTCGCTCCTTCGGAAATACCCTCGGCTGATGGGGGCAGGATGCCCCCATCAGCCGAGGAGGAGGGCGCAAGGCGCGACGACGAGAGGAAAGGCCTGCGGTGCAAGCCGCGCTATTCTGCAAGCGCGCGCCAGCCGATGTCTCGGCGGCAGAAGCCGCCGGGCCAGTCGATTGCATCGACCATGGCATAGGCCGCGTCGCGCGCCTCGCGCAAGGTTCCGCCGCGCGCAGTCACATTCAGCACACGGCCCCCGGCCGCAATGATCTGCCCGTCGCGCGCGGCCGTCCCGGCGTGAAACACCATGTGCCTGCTGTCCTCGGGCAGTTCCTCGAGGCCGCGGATCTGGCTGCCTTTTGCGTAGGCTCCCGGATAACCCCGTGCAGCCATGACGACAGTCAGCGCATGGTCGTCGGCCCAGTTCACCCGCACCTCGTCCAGACGGTGCTCGGCGCAGGCCAGCATGAGGTCCAGCGCCTGCGCGCCGAGGCGCATCATCAGAACCTGACACTCCGGGTCGCCGAAGCGGCAGTTGTATTCCACCAGGCGGGCGCGGCCCTGGTCGATCATAAGCCCGGCATAGAGCACCCCCTCGTAGGGCGTGCCGCGCCGGGCCATCTCGCGGATGGTGGGCAGGACGATTTCCTCCATCGCCTGCTTCTGGATGGCATCGGTCAGGACCGGGGCGGGGGAATAGGCGCCCATGCCGCCGGTGTTCGGTCCCGTATCGCCATCGCCCACGCGCTTGTGGTCCTGGGCGGTGCCGACGGGAAGGGCGTGCGTGCCATCGGAAAGGACGAAGAAGCTGGCCTCTTCGCCATGCATGAATTCCTCGATCACCACCTCGGCACCTGCGGCGCCGAATTCGCCGCCGAACATGTCGTCGATGGCCGCCAGCGCCTCGGCCTCGGTCATCGCCACGATGACACCCTTGCCGGCAGCAAGGCCATCGGCCTTGACCACGATGGGGGTGCCTTGTGCGCGGACATGGTCCTTCGCGGGCTCGGCAGAGGTAAAGCGTGCCCAGGCTGCGGTGGGGGCGCCGCAGGCCGCGCAGATTTCCTTGGTAAAGGACTTCGATGCTTCAAGCCGGGCTGCCGCCGCCGATGGGCCGAAGGTCAGGATGCCGGCAGCACGTGTGGCATCCGCCACACCGGCGGCCAGCGGGGCCTCGGGGCCGATGATCACGAAGTCGATGGCGTTCTCCTCGCAGAAGCCGACCACCGTCGCACCGTCGAGGATGTTCAGGTCGGCACATTCGGCGAGCATCGCGATCCCGGCATTGCCCGGGGCCACGATCAGCCGGTCGCATTTGGGGTTCTGCTTCACCGCCCAGGCCAGCGCATGTTCCCGCCCGCCCGAGCCCAGGATCAGGATGTTCATCGCCGCGCCCCCGCTTGGAAGTTCCGTCGCCGCGTCATAGGGTCGGGGGCGACGGAGGGCAAGCATGGACCTTTTCGACAACGGCCCGACACCGCAGGGCAACCAGCCGGAATACACCGTTTCCGAGCTTTCGGGTGCGGTGAAGCGGGTGATCGAGGGCGAATTCGGCTTCGTCCGGGTCAGGGGCGAGGTGGGGCGGGTCAGCCGGCCGGCCTCGGGGCATTTGTATTTCGACCTGAAGGACGACCGTGCCGTGATCGCGGCGGTCAGCTGGAAAGGCCAGGTGGCGCGGATGCAGGTGCGCCCGGAAGAGGGGATGGAGGTCGTGGCCACGGGCCGGATGACCACCTTTCCGGGCCAGTCGAAATATCAACTGATCGTCGAGGATGTGGTCCCGGCCGGCGCGGGCGCGCTGATGGCGATGCTGGAAAAGCGCAAGGCCGCACTGGCGGCCGAGGGGCTGTTCGACCAGGGAAGGAAGAAGCCGATCCCCTATCTGCCGCGGGTGATCGGGGTCGTGACCTCTCCCAGCGGGGCGGTGATCCGGGACATCCTGCACCGTCTGCGCGACCGCTTTCCGCGGCATGTGCTGGTCTGGCCGGTGGCGGTGCAGGGCCAGTCCTGCGCGGCCGAGGTGGCCGCCGCGATCCGGGGGTTCAACGCGATCGAGCCCGGGGGGCCGATCCCGCGCCCCGATGTGCTGATCGTGGCGCGGGGCGGAGGGTCGCTGGAGGACCTCTGGGGCTTCAACGAGGAGGTGGTGGTGCGCGCGGCGGCGGCCTCGCACATTCCGCTGATCAGCGCCGTGGGGCACGAGACGGACACCACGCTGATCGACTACGCCGCCGACCTGCGCGCGCCCACGCCCACCGCGGCGGCGGAGCTGGCGGTGCCAGTGCGGCTGGAGCTGGTGGCGGCGCTGGAGGCCCTGGGTGCGCGGCTGGTGCGCGGGGCGGTGCAGGGGGTGACGTTGCGCGGCCAGCGGCTGCGTGATCTGTCACGCGCGCTGCCCCGGCCAGAGGCATTGCTGGCGACGCCCCGGCAAAGGCTGGACACAGCGGCGATGCGGCTTTCGGCGGGGCTGGGGCTGGCCGCGGCGGTGAAGCACCGCGCTTTCGATCGCGTGGCGGGGCGGTTGCAGCCGGGGGCACTGCGGGCTGGGCTGGCGCGGCAGCGCGACCAGCTGGCGGCCAGGGCCGACAGGCTGCACCGTGCCGTTGCCCAGCGGCTGGACCGGCGGGGCGAGCGGCTGACTGGCCTGGCTGCCCGGCTGACCCCGGCCCTCGTCCGGCTTCTGGGCGAGGCAGCGCGACGGGCGG
Source organism: Tabrizicola sp. YIM 78059 (assembly GCF_004959785.1). NCBI lineage: Bacteria > Pseudomonadati > Pseudomonadota > Alphaproteobacteria > Rhodobacterales > Paracoccaceae > Tabrizicola > Tabrizicola sp. YIM 78059. The sequence continues at coordinate 16,245 of NZ_SJZH01000008.1, read as the reverse complement.
CCGAGGGGCGGGCGCGGCTTTCGGTGCTGGCTGACCGGCTGGAGGCGGCCCCGACGGCGCGGCTGGCCCGGCTTCGCGACCGACTGGAGGCCCTGGACCGGACCCGCACGACGCTGGGCTATCACGCGACCCTGAAGCGGGGCTATGCGGTGGTGCGCGGCGACGGGGCAGTGGTAACGACGAAGGCAAGGGCGGCGGCAGCGGCGGCCCTGGAGATCGAGTTCCACGATGGTCGGCTGGCGCTGGGGGCAGGTCCAGCGCGACAGGGCAGGGATGGGGGCGAAGGCGGACAGGGAAGCCTTTTCTGAAACGGCGTGCCGCCCGTGGGGCATCGAGTCCCCCTATGCGGCCTTACGCGTATGAAACGGTGGCCGGGGTCGCCGGGATCACCGCAGGCTCATCTTGAGGGTCTGCTGCGCAAGCCCGGGGCGAATCCCGGGATGCGGCCGAGTGAAGACCTGTCGCTCAATCCGTTTGGCGGGAACCGCAAGATACGAGTTGAAAGGCGCACCGCGTCACGCGGCGCAAGTCCGTGGACGCTGCGGCACCTTGACCGGGTCACCACCGCAGGCGCGTCGTGTCCGTCACCGCGGCACTGTCACGGTAGCCGCAGGCAACCAGGGTTGTCCCGGGGAAAGGCACGATGGGCTTACGCTCATGACCCCAGGTCGGGGCCGGGACAGGCAAGCGGCTGGTCAGAGATGGTCACCTCTGCCACAGGCGAGTCCGGGTTTCCGGCGATCCTTGCGAGGACACGGTCGCCATCGCGCCAGAAGCTCCAGCAGTGCGGCCCGGGACCGGTTTCGTAGTGAAAGCAGATATCGCCGCCCTGGGGATACCACTGGCCTGCGACGCATGCCCCGCCGGCATCGGCATCAAGCGTCCGCCGATCCGGGAAATGCTGTTCACTGCCCCAGAGCTGTCCGTCGATGCGATAGTCGAGTGTGCGACCGTTGGACCAGGACTCGAACTCATCCGGCGTCATCCGTGTCTGGGCCTCGACGGTGGCGCCGGAAAGGGCAAGAATCAGGGCCGGGCGCAGCATCTCAGGCCCCCACGTCCGGGCCGGGGCAGGAGAGCGGCGTCGCGCTGCGCTCGGTCTCGTGAAGCTCGGCCCCTGGCTCTGCCTCGGTGGACAGGGCTGCCAGCGCGCCAGCTTCCATCCAGAAGGTCCAGCAGTGCGGGGTCGGATCACTTTCGTAAACGAAGCAGATCGCCTGACCTTCGGGATACCAGGTGCCATGCTGGCAGATGCCGGGTGCCACCGACCAGCGGACCTTGCGGCCCGGCAGGTATTCCTCGATGCCGAACACCTGGTCCTGCTGGCGGTAGGTGATTGTCTGGCCAGTCACATGTGCCTCGAAGGCCTCGGCGGTCAGCGGCGGGTTCGCATGGGCGAGGCCGGGCATCAGGCCCAGCATGAGGATGGCCAGCCGCATCGGCTCAGACCCCCACATCGGGACCGGCACAGGGCAGCGGGCCGCCGTCACGCGAGGATTCCAGAATCTCCCAGCCGCCACCTTCGCCCATGTAACGGCCACGAATGCGACCGTCTTCCAGGAAATACAGCCAGCAGGCAGGAGTGGGGTCGTCTTCGTAAGCGAAGCAGATCTGGTCGTCCTTTTCATACCAGATGCCGTAGATGCAAAGCTCGCCCTCGAAAGCCCAGCGGACGCGGCGTCCGGGCAGATATTCCTCGGTGCCGAACAGGCCGTTGCCGTAGTCGTAGGTGATGGTCTCGTTCGTGGTATTTGCCTCGAACTCGGCACCCGTCATGGGGGTTTCAGCCAGAGCCGGCAGGGCTGCGACGAAAAGGGAAAGGCCGGCAAGAACAGGTCGCATCAATCGCTCCGGGAACTTCGGGGCGGAAGGTGCCAGAGAGTGGCGCTGATTTCCAGTCAAGCCCGCGTGTCCTGCGCCGGTGTGGGGGGCCGGTGCCAGTGCACGAGATGTGGACGAATCGCGCGACGCCAAAGACGGGGCATCAGCGCCAGCGTGCAGGCGACGGGAAGGGGCCAGGGCAGGCGGGGGGCTTCTTCGGGCGGTGGCAGGCGCAGGGCGGGGAAGGGGCGCCCGGGATTGGTGTGATGGTCGGAGTGGCGCGGGGCGTTCAGCATCAGCGCCGAGGTGAACCAATGTGCGGTGTTCCAGCTGTGACGGGGGCCGACGGGTTCCAGCCTGCCATCTGCGCGCTGGCTTCGGGTCAGGCCATAGTGCTGGACGTAGTCGGACAGCAGGATCTGCATCTGGGCATGGAGTGACAGCAGTACCCAGACCAGAACCCCGGCCGGGCCGGCCACCAGCAGGGCGGTGGCAAGGGCCAGGGCGCTTCCGGCCAGGTAGCCGGCATAGGGGTGCAGGCCTTTCCACGGGCTGCGGGCGCGCAACTCGGCTTCGGCCTGGTAGCCCTGGACGAAGCTGCCATGCCAGGCGCGCAGGGCGAAGCGATAGAAGCTTTCGCCTGCGCGAGCTGTGTTGGGATCCAGGGCGCTGGCGACATGACGGTGATGTACCAGCCGGTGGGCGCTGGCATGATGACCGAACAGCAGGGCGGAATAGACCGCAGCCCCCAGCCGGAAAAGTTCGCGCCGGGGGCGGTGGATCAATTCGTGCGCGGCGGGATGCGCGACCTGACCCAGCCAGAGACCTGTGGCGAAGAACACAAGCACCCGTTCGCCCGCCGCAAGGCCGCCTTCGCCCGCAATGGCCCAGGTCGCGACCGGCAGGGCAGTCAGCGCACCGATCGCCACGCTGACGAGGAGCAGGTCGGCAGCAGGGAATTCTTCCCCCTCGGCACTGCCAGCGGTCAGCGGGATCAGCTGGTCCAGCATGACGGTGAGTATGGCCATGTACAGAAACGCGGCCCAAAGCCATATCCCGCCCAGCAGCGCCCCCAGCGCAAGAAGCGGCAGGGGCAGAAGGGCGGCCAACGCAAAGGAGGCCAAGGGCAGGGGGCGGCCAGTCATGGGCTGGAAAGTAACATCCCCGCGCGGTCCTGCCAGTCGCGAGAATGCCGCAGGCAGAACGCAGTCCGTTTGTCGCCCCACCACGCCAGCCTCGCTTCTGTGGGAAAGACAGGGCAGCGATCGTCGAGCTCGGTCAGTTGGCGGGACTTTCCACGCGCGGCCAAAGCGATTAGGTGGAAGAAAACGGCAGGAAAGGCGGTGGGTCATGTCCTTTTTCAAGAAACTGAAGGACCGTCTGTTCCGATCCTCGGACAAGATTGGCGAGGGGCTGGAGGCGCTTGTCGCCGAAGGCGGGCCAGGGGACGAGGCTGGTGCGGCCCCTGCCCCGGCTGCACCCTCGACGGCGCCCGACACCGGATCTGTCGCGTCGCCCGCTCCGGCCGAATCCGCGAAACCAGGCCTGCTGGGGCGCATCCTGAGCCGGGGCGAGGAAAGCCGCCGTGTCCTGGACGATGCCATGCTGGAAAGCCTGGAAGAACTGCTGATCCAGGCCGACATGGGGGTTGAGACGGCGGTGCGCGTGACGGCGAACATCGCCGAGGGGCGCTTCGGCAAACGGGTCTCGGCAGCCGAGCTGCGCGCGGCGCTGGCGGCCGAGGTGGCGCGGATCATGCAGCCGGTGGCGCGGCCGATGCCCCTTTATCCGCAGAAGCCGCAGGTCGTGCTGGTGGTAGGGGTGAACGGGTCGGGCAAGACCACGACGATCGGCAAGCTGGCCAGCCAGTTCAAGGCCGCCGGCAAGCAGGTGGTGATCGCAGCCGGCGATACCTTCCGCGCGGCTGCGGTGGATCAGCTGAAGATCTGGGGCGAACGGGCGGGCGTCCCCGTGCTGACCGCCCCCGAAGGCTCGGACCCCGCAAGCCTCGCCTTTGATGCGCTGACGAAGGCCAGGGCCGAGGGCGCGGACCTGCTGCTGATCGACACGGCAGGCCGCTTGCAGAACCGGGCCGACCTGATGGAGGAACTGGCCAAGATCGTCCGCGTGATCCGAAAGGTCGATCCGACCGCGCCGCACAACACGCTGTTGGTGCTGGACGCGACCACGGGCCAGAACGCGCTGACCCAGGTGGAGATCTTCCGCAGGATCGCCGATGTCTCGGGCCTCGTGATGACCAAGCTGGACGGCACCGCCAAGGGCGGCGTGCTGGTGGCGCTGGCCGACCGCTTCGGCCTGCCGATCCATGCCATCGGCGTCGGCGAACAGATCGACGACCTCGCCCCGTTTGACCCCGATGATTTTGCCCGTGCGCTGGTGGGATCTGAAGGTTGAGGGGCCCTTCGACGGCCCCTTTTGCGGCAGAGCGGATCGGGCCTTGCGTGGCCGGCCTGGTCCCTTCCGCCCAAGGGACGTCCCCCTGGTGCCTGTCTGGCGGTGACGCGATTGTGCCTCGACAGCGGGATGCGGGGGCCGGGCTTGCCACCTGTCTCGGCCGCCCGTGGCATCCTGCCATGCGCCGCCGCCCTTGAACCGCTGACCGATCCGGGCCAGATAGGCGGAACAAGGAACGGGAAGGGCCCAGGATGGCTGAGCGGAAGATCAATCCGGTGCTGAAGCAAGTGCTGGAACTGGGGCCGACGCTGGCCTTTTTCGTGATCTACATGTGGATCAAGGATGACTCGTTCCTGATCGCCGGAACCGAATATTCGGGCTTCATTGTGGCGGCGGTCATTCTGGTGCCGCTGCTTCTGGCCTCGATTGCGGCCCTGTGGTGGCTGACGGGCGCCTTGTCGCGCATGCAGATCTTTGTTGCCGTGATGGTCGTGTTCTTTGGTGGGCTGACCGCCTGGTTCAACGATGAGAGTTTCTTCAAGATGAAGACGACGATCGTCTATGGCACCTTCGCGCTGATCCTTGGCGCGGGCCTGCTGCGTGGGGTCAGCCTGCTGCAATGGGTAATGTCCGAAGCTTTGCCAATGAAACCAGAGGGCTGGATGATCCTGACCCGGCGGCTGGCGCTGATGTTTGCGGCCTTGGCCATTGCGAACGAAGGGATCTGGCGCACGCAATCGACCGAGCTTTGGGTGAAGCTTGAAACGTTCGCCATGCCCGCCGCGCTGTTCCTGTTCCTGATGGCGCAGTTCGCGATGCTGGCGCGCTACATGGAAGAGCCGCCCGAAGACAAGCCCTGACAGAGTGCACAGGAATGCCGCCTGAAGGTCAGCTTCCTGCCGCAGACCTGCCTTGATGCGCGGATAACGAGAACGGCGAAGCTGTGGGAGTTCGCCGCCATGCACCGCCAGCCGTTCGACGTGATCCGCCTGTTCCTGAGCCTGTTCCAGGATCTGCCGCCGATCTCGCGCAGCATGTACATTCCCGGCGCAGTGCTCTTGCTGGGCTACCCGGCCCTGTCAGTGCTTCTTGGCGCCGACCACGAAGGTCAGGCCTTCGTTACGGCCTTCCTGCTGGCGCTGGCGGTTCGTATTGCGCTGGGGTTCGAGGGCATGGTCCTGCGGATGCGGACGCGCTATTCGCCCGCTCGCACGGCCTTGCTGGCGCTCAGCTTTGCGGGGCTGCCGCTTCTGGTGCTGGCCGCAGTCGATGCGCCGATCTGGTGCCAGAGGATGCAGAGCGTGTTCTATGTTGTCATTGGTGCCATCTTCCTGATGGATGTCCTGAAGAACCGCAACGACACCGCCGCCAGCTTCTGGCCTGACGCGGAAATGCGCGGCCACCTGCCGAACCTTACCCGGATGATGGTGGTATACAACTTCGCCTTCCTGCTGCTGAACGAAACGCTGATCCAGGTGATGGATGCCTCGCACTGGTTGCTGTTCTGGGCGGTCCTGCCGGTAATCGGCCAGATGGTCCTGCGCGCCATGGTGCTGACGGTGATCAATCTGGACGATGACGGCCAACCGGTCTGAGGGGTGGCGTTCGGCTTCAGGCCTTCGCGAGACATGTATTCTTCTTCACATCAAGGCAGCGTCTGAGCGCCGTCAGCACCGCTGCCGGCGTGTTCGACAGCGGAAGCAAGCCAAGGCCCGACAGGCTGCGGGCGCAGGTGCGGGACAGGCCGGGTTCAAGGCGCATGGCCTCGGAATAGTTGGCTTAGACGTCGTCAAGCCGGCCCAGCGCCACGTCGATCCGCGCCAGGGTGTCGTGAAAGATCGCCGCCATCTGCTTGTCGTCGGGGGTGCTGCGCAAGATCTGCGTTGCAGCATCGGCCTCGGCCGCCTTGCCCGCATCCAGAAGGGCACGGCCCAGGATGTGCAATGCCGTAAGGTTGTCCGGATAGCGGGCGAGCAGGGCCAGCGCCCCGGCGGTGACGGTTTCGGGGGACTCCATCTGTGCCACAGCCATCAGCCGGCGGGACAGGATGTCTACCTCGATCACCGGATTGGGGATTGGCACGACATCCGGGCTCATTGCCTTGTCGGCGGTGGTGATCACCTCCTGATGGCGGCCCAGCACGGCCAGCGCGGCCAGCTTGTTCCAGTAGGCGTTCTGGTAGCCGGGCGCCAGTGCGATGGCCATGTCGAAATAGCTGATCGCCTCTTGCGCGCGGCCGAGTACGGTCACGCAGCGGCCCTTGATCTCGTTCGCAAAGGCATGTTCGGGATCAAGACGCAGTGCGTTGTCAGCATCGTCGGAACACCGCTGATCCATTCGGAATTGCCACCAGGCCTCTGCCCGGTTGGCCCAGGCGTCTGCATGGTCTTCGACTGCCAGCGCCGCGGAATAATGCGCGAGGGCCCCGGCCAGATCGCCCTGATCATGGCGGACATTGCCCAGTTCGACCCAGACCCAGGAATTGTCCAGAGTCACCTCCAGCGCCTGTTGCAGGGTTACCGCCGCAGCTTCGCAGTCACCCAGCAACCGCTGCGCCTCGCCCTTCATCGCCAGGGCAAAGGCCGCGTCGCCGGGATTGTCCGACGCATCTAACGCCTGATCGCAGAGCGAGATACGGGCGGTGTAGTTGCCGCTGCGGTCGGCGCAGGTTTGCGACCAGGCCGGGATTGCGGGCAGCAGGACGGCAAGGATGAGGACGAGTGGGTGCCGCATCAGGGGCTGCGGAAAACCGGGTGTCAGGTCATGACCGTCGCGCGGGTTCCGGCGAAAATCAAGTGTGGCAGGCATCGGGTCCGGGTTGCCAGCCGCGCCCTCCCAGAAGCAGCCGCGACCAGCGCCGACCGGGGCGATTCAGTGGCAGGTCGCGCACGGCAAGCCGCCCCTCGATCAGCGCGCGGTAAAGCGCGATGGTGCCGGGGCGCAGATAGGGGGACCAGTGACAAATACGCCGGGGCGGGGCGGTCAGCGGGTGGCCGAGTGCGGCCAGCGCCTGCAGCGTCTGTGCCTGATCAATCCAAAGATCGTGCCAGTTTGGCAGCCGGCGCCCGAGGCCCTGACCGATCGAAGTGCGCAGGCCAAGGTGGATTCCCCATTCGAAGCAGGCGTCGAACAAGTCGTTCTCGCGGGTGGTGACATTGATCACCTCCACCGATCGGCCCGCAGGCGTGCCCATTGCAGCCAGCGCCCGACCGCGCGTTTCGGCCGGTGCCAGCAGGATCATCCGGGTGATATGATCTGTCGCGCTCTGCGACAGGGCGGCAAGTGCCACCCGCGCGCCCAAGGAATGGGCGATGACCTGGACCCCGCGCCCGGTCCGGGCATGGACCAGTCCTGCGATCTCGGCCAGTGCAGCGCCGGTCCGGCCGGCGCGCCAGTGCGCGCGCCAGGGATCGCATTTCGCGTTCCAGCCCAGCGCGATGCCAAGGCCGGCCGTTCCATTCAGCCCTAGGTGCCGTGGCCAGCTGACCGCGCGCCGGTCGTCCGGGCGCGGGTCGAGCGACAGGATCGAGCCATGCGGACAGTCGCGCGCAAAATCCGGGGCATAGCGCCAGCCGTGGATCATCACCACCACGGGCGCGGTCGGGGGTAGCAGGTCGAGCTTGCGCCCCAGCCGTTCACGGTCAAGCTTCAGGACGTCGGGGCCCATGTCGGCGCGGATCGGACGGGAATCGTCGGTCATGGCCTGCCTCGTGCTGCTGGGTTGCACGCCTTCTGGCGTGCGGCAGCGACGGCGGGGTGACGCGGCGATGACCGGCGCATGACAGGGCCGGGGTGTGGCGCCTTGACCACGGTCGGGTCGGGGCGTATGAGGCGGGTCGTGGTGCTTTGTGACCGGATTGCGGGCCACGTTAAACAAGCCGCTAAAGAGGTGAAGGGCTCGCGCCCCGGCACCTTTCAGGGTCCGGGGCTTTTTCATGGTCGCAAGGCCAGCAAGGAAAGATCGGGCGATGACGAAGGACTGGAAGACCCGCACGCAGCTGGTGCATGAAGGCAGCCGCCGCAGCCAGTACGGCGAGATGGCCGAGGCGATCTTCCTGACGCAGGGCTTCGTCTATCCCTCCGCCGAGGCCGCCGAGGCGCGGTTCCTGAAGGCGGGCGAGGACGAGTTCATCTATGCCCGCTACGGCAACCCCACGACGCGGATGTTCGAGGAGCGCATCGCCGCACTGGAAGGAACCGAGGACGCCTTCGCCACCGCCAGCGGCATGGCGGCCGTCAGCGGCGCGTTGATGTCAGTGGTCCGGGCGGGCGATCAGGTCGTCTCGTCGCGCGCGCTGTTCGGGTCGTGCCTGTATGTGCTGGAAGAGGTGCTGGGCAAGTTCGGCGTGCATGTGACCTTTGTCGATGGCGCCGACCTGAACCAGTGGCGCGCGGCGGTTACGCCCGGCACGAAGGCGGTTTTCTTCGAATCGATGTCGAACCCCACGCTTGAACTGGTGGACATCCGCGCGGTGAGCGAGATCGCCCACGCGGCGGGGGCGATCGTGATCTGCGACAACGTCTTTGCCACCCCGATCTTTTCGCGGGCGGTCGAGCAGGGCGCGGATGTCGTGGTCTATTCCTCGACCAAGCATATCGACGGTCAGGGCCGCGCGCTTGGCGGCGTGGTCTGCGGAAGCCGCGAATTCGTTCGCAAGACGCTGGAACCCTACATGAAGCATACGGGTGGGTCGATGAGCCCCTTCACCGCCTGGTTGCATCTGAACGGCTTGGCCACGCTCGACCTGCGCTGCCGCGCCATGGCGGATGCCGCGTTGCAGGTGGCAAGGGCGCTGGAAGCACATCCGAAAGTGACCAGGGTGATCTATCCGGGCTTGCCGGGCCATCCGCAGCACACGCTGGCCATGGCGCAGATGGGGTCCGGGGGCACGCTTGTGACCTTCGAGGTCAAGGGCGGCAAGGAAGCGGCGTTCCGCTTCCTGGATGCGCTGGAGATCGCGAAGATTTCGAACAATCTGGGCGATGCCAGGACCATCGCGACACACCCGGCCACCACCACCCACCAGCGCCTGCCGCAGAACCAGAAGGACGCGCTGGGGATCACCCCCGGCCTGATCCGGCTGTCGCTGGGGCTGGAGGATGCGGGTGACCTGATCGCCGACCTGACCGGGGCGCTTTCCGCCGCGTGAAGGTCGCAAACCCCGCTTGTGCGGGCGGCTGAAATGCCTATCTGATGAAGGCCTGCCACGGACCAGGGTGATCCGGCGGCGGTCATCATCCGTAAGACTCTCCGGAAATTGACGGCAGGCTCTTGCCTTGCCCGAACCGAAAGGACCCTTCCCATGAACATCCACACCCCCGAGATCGACCGTCTGCCCACCCGTGACGAGGCCGAGGCTGCGTTGGCCGTACTGCGGCAATGGGCGGGGAAGGTCTCGGACGAGGAGATTTCGCGTCTGGATGCGGCGGTGGGGTATCTGCTGCCAGGGCAAGGCTATCCGGCCCTGTCGCGTGATTATCCGGGCGATTTCCGCCCCGATGCGGCCTATCTGCGCGCCATGCCCGACCTTCAGAACGGGCCGTCCAGCCTGATCCGTGGCGCGAAGGCGCGCATTCAGCATGTGGGCATATCGAATTTCCGACTGCCGATCCGCTATGCCACTCGCGATGGTGGCGCCGTGGTGCTGGAAACCAGCGTGACCGGCACTGTCAGCCTTGAGGCGGAAAAGAAGGGCATCAACATGAGCCGCATCATGCGGTCGTTCTATGCCCATGCGGAACGAGAGTTCTCCTTCGGCGTGATAGAGGCGGCGCTGGACGATTACATTCGGGATCTGGGCTCATTCGATGCGCGCATCCAGATGCGCGCGTCGTTCCCGATGCAGTTGTCCTCGCTGCGGTCGGGCCTTTCGGGCTGGCAGTACTACGACATCGCTCTGGAACTGGTTGAGACCGCCGGTGTGCGCAAGCGGATCCTGCATCTGGACTACGTCTATTCCTCGACCTGCCCGTGCAGCCTGGAACTTTCGGAACATGCGCGCATGACGCGCGGTCAGCTTGCGACTCCGCATTCGCAGCGGTCGGTTGCGCGGCTGTCGGTGGAACTGACGGCCGAGATGGCGATCGAGGATCTGATCGACCTGGCCCGCAGTGCCGTGGTCACTGAAACACAGGTGATGGTCAAGCGCGAGGACGAGCAGGCCTTTGCCGAACTGAACGCGGCGAATCCGGTCTTCGTGGAAGACGCAGCGCGGCTGTTCTGCGAGGCGCTGCGGGCTGATCCCCGGATCGGCGATTTCCGGGTGATTGCCAGCCATCAGGAAAGTCTGCACAGCCACGATGCGATCAGCCTGCTGACCGAAGGCGAAACCTTTGCCGCGACCAGCCTTGACCCGCGGCTGTTCGCAAGCCTCATCCACGCCGGTTGACGCAACCGGCGGGGCCGCGTAGCCATGGCCCACCATGGTTGACTTCCGCCCCGTCGCCTATGTCATCGGCCGCATCCTGATCGTTCTGGCGATCCTGATGCTTGCGCCGGCGATCATCGACTGGCGAGCCGGGCTGGAGAACGGCACGGCTTTCCTTGTATCTGCGACGATCACCGGGGTCGTGGGCGGGGCGCTGACGCTTTCCACCGGCAATGCGCTGGGCCGTGCGCTGGACACGCGGCAGGCTTATCTGCTGACCGCAGGGATATGGTTCCTGGTACCATTCTTCGGCGCGTTGCCCTTCTGGATCGGTGCGCCGGGGTTAAGCCTTCTGAATGCCTATTTCGAGGCGGTGTCGGGCATCACGACAACCGGTGCCTCGGTGATTTCGGGTCTGGCGGATCTGCCCACGGGCATGAACCTGTGGCGGGGAATGCTGAACTGGCTGGGAGGGCTGGGCATCGCCTTCATCGCCATGATCTTCCTGCCGCTGATGCGGATCGGGGGTATGCAGTTCTTCCGCACCGAAGGCTTCGACACCTTCGGCAAGGCGCTGCCACGCGCAACCGACATCGCCCGGCAGCTTCTGCTGGTCTATTCCGGGCTGACGGTGATCATCATGCTAACCTACGCCGTTCTTGGCATGCCGGCGGTCGATGCGGTGATCCACGGCATGACCACTGTGGCGACCGGGGGATTTTCGTCCAAGGATACCTCGTTCAGCGGCTACAGCCCGGCAATACAGTATGCTGCATCGGTATCGATGTTCGCAGCCAGCCTGCCTTACATCCGTTATGTCCAGCTGATGAACGGAACCACCGGCCCCCTATGGCGCGATGCCCAGGCACGGGCCTATTTCCGCTGGCTGATGAGCGCGGTGATCGGGCTGGCTGTGCTACGGGTCTGGCAAAGCAACACGGGTATCGAGACCGCCTTCCGCGAAAGTCTGTTCAATCTGAGCTCGATCATGTCCTCGACCGGCTACGGGGCAGGCAGCTTCCCCAGCTGGGGTGGCGCGATGCTGGTCGTCAGCTTCGTTCTGGGCGTGGTCGGCGCCTGTTCGGGATCTTCGGCGGCGGGCCTGTCGGTTTTCCGGGTTCAACTGTCGCTGGCCGTGCTGCGGCGCGAGATCCGGCGCATCGGCAGTCCATCAAGCGTGGACCCGATCCGCTATGACGGGCGGACGGTGGAAGAGGACGTCCTGAACGCGCTGATCCTGTTCGTGTCAAGCTACATCCTGATCCTGGGCGTGATGAGTGTGGCGATGACGCTGCTGGGGGTCGATACCGTGTCGGCGCTCTTCGCTGTCTGGACGACACTGGGCAATGTGGGCTACGGCTTTGGGCCGATGGTCGAGCGCACGGGCACCTTCATTGACTTCCCGCCGGGGGCCATAGCGATCATGACGCTGTGCATGATCCTGGGTCGGCTGGGCCTGCTGGCGGTGTTGGTGCTGGTGCTGCCCAGCTTCTGGCGACGCTAGGACCGCGGGTCTTCATCCCCTGTGCGCGCTGCGGTCCAGGAAGGCCTGGATACCCTGGGCGGTCGCCGCCAGAAGCGCGTTCTCGACCATGACATCGGTGGCCACGCGGTAGGCCTGATCCAGTGGCAGGCCGATCTGTGCGCGGAAACCGGCCTTTCCGATGCGGATGGCATCGGGATCCTTCACGGCGATGCTTGCGGCAAGCGCCAGGGTTTCGGCCTGCAGCCGGTCGGGAGTGGCCAGGCGGTTGACCAGCCCAAGGTCATGCGCGCGGGGGGCGGCAAGGAACTCGCCCGTCGCCAGCAGCTCGAAGGCAATGGCAGGGGCAAGCCGTCGGGATAGGGCAACGGCGGGGGTGGAACAGAACAGACCGAGGTTGATGCCGTTCACGCCGAACCGTGCCGTTTCGGAGGCCACGATCAGGTCGCAGGAACAGGCCAGTTGGCAACCCGCCGCGGTGGCCACGCCCTGCACTTGCGCGATCACGGGCTGGGGCAGGGCGGCAATCTGCTGCATCAGCAGGGCGCAGCGGTCGAACAGCGCCGTCAGGGCCGAGCGCCCCTTGTCGTTCGCAGTCCGGCAGCCCTGCATTTCCTTCAGGTCATGACCGGCTGAAAACGCCTTGCCCTCGGCCGCCAGGATCACGACGCGGATGCTGTCGTCTGACCCGATCGCGCCAAAGGTTTCCGCAAGCTTCTCCAGCATTGCCGAAGACAGGGCATTCAGCGTCTGCGGCGAAGACAGGGTCACGGTGGCGATGCCGCCATCATCCGTCCGGGTCAGAAGTCCGGACATCTCAGCCCTTGGGTTTGAGGAACCGGCCTTCCATCGAGGCGCCGCTTTCGATCACGATGCCCGCGGTCGTGACATCCGCCTTGACCTCGGCGGTCGAGCGGAGGGTGAAGCTGTCGCAGGTCACCTTGCCATCGAACCGGCCCTTCACCTCGACCGTGTCGGCCTTGACCGAGCCGGTCACCCGACCCTCTTGCCCGATGATCAGTCCGTGGGCGGTGATGTTGCCGTCGATCTCGCCCAGAACCTCGACCGACCCGGTGGTGCTGATCTCGCCGGTGATCTTCAGGTCGGCACCAAGGACCGAGCGGCTGACATTCGTCCCGGCGGTCGAGGGGCGCGACACCGAAGGCGCCACGGGGGCGGAGGTCGGATCGGAAGTCTTGGAAAACATCGGGGGCATCCTTGAAAGGGGTTGCACCGATAAGGCGGGATCGGAGCCAAGGGGTCAAGGGGCCGAGTGACCCGCTGGCGGCTTTCCCCCGATTGTGATGTCGCAACGGGGGCTGACAAGGGGTCATGCGGGTGCTCAGATGCGACGGGAATCAGGGGGGCACAATGACGGATGACTTTTTCGCGCCGGTTTCGGGTTTCGATCTGCCGCGCTTTGCGGGGGTGCCTACCTTCATGCGCCTGCCGCATGTGCCCTTCGACCATCCGCGCTTTGCCGAGGTGCAGATCGGCCTGATCGGGGCGCCCTGGGACGGTGGAACGACGAACCGGCCCGGTCCGCGCCATGGGCCGCGGCAGTTGCGCGACCTGTCCACAATGATCCGGGCGGTGAACGGGGCAACCTGGGTGGCGCCGTTCAGGCTGGCGCGCTGCGCCGACCTTGGCGACGTTGCGCCGAACCCCGGCGACCTGATGGATTCGATGGCGCGTATGGAGGCCTTCTATGCGAAAGTGGTGGCTGCAGGCATCCGGCCGCTGACCGGTGGCGGTGATCATCTGTGCAGCCTGCCGATCCTGCGAGCCCTCGCCAGGCAGCGCCCCGTCGGGATGATACAGTTCGACAGCCATACCGATCTGAACGACGTCTATTTCGGCACCTCGCGCTACAACCACGGCACGCCCTTCCGTCGCGCGGTGGAGGAGGGGCTGATCGACCCCCGGCGCTATTGCCTGATCGGCATCCGCGGCACGGCCTACGGGCGCGAGGACTGGGACTTCGCCCAGGCCAACGGGATCCGCATCATCCCGATCGCCGAGTTCCACGCGCGGGGGGCCGAAGACGTGATGGCCGAGGCACGCGAGATAGTCGGGCCAGGGCCGGTCTATGTGACCTACGACATCGACTTCGTGGATCCCACCTTCGCGCCTGGCACCGGGACGCCGGAGGTGGGCGGTCCGAACAGCTGGCAGGCCCTGCAGGTGGCACGGGGGCTGCGGGGGCTTGACGTCGTGGGGGCGGATCTGGTCGAGGTCTCGCCACCCTTCGACCCCTCTGGCGGGACGGCCTGGCTGGGGATCAGCCTGATGTTCGAGATGCTCTGCGTCATGGCCGAGCAGATCGCGGGGCAATAGTCGCGGCGCGCGCCCCATCCGGAAGAAAGCAAGCAGCAAGCGAGGAAGCCATGTCTGGCCCCGAAATGATAATCACCAACGCAAAGGTCCTGACGATGGACGAGGACAACCCGCGGGCCGAGGCGGTGGCCCTGTCGGGCGGGCGGATCCTTGCAGTGGGAAGTCGCGAAGAGGTAGAGGCCCTGGCGGGACCGGGGACGCGCCTGTTGGACGCGGGCGGACGGACGCTGTTGCCGGGCTTCGTGGAAAGCCACCTGCATCTGGTCCTTGGGGGGAACGAACTGTCCCAGCTGCAACTGGGCGGCGTGCATGGGTTCGACGATCTGGCGCGTCTGTTCCGGGACTATGCGGCGAAGAACCCGGAACTGCCGCTGTTGATGGCACAGGGGGCGGCCTACGAGATCCTGGATCATCCGGTGACGCGGCAGGATCTGGACCAGGTGATCGCCGACCGTCCCATCGCAATGATGGCGCCGGATCACCACACGGTATGGGCCAATACGGCGGCTCTCAAGGCGGCCGGCATCCTGCACGGGGCGGCGATGCCGCCCGGCCACGTGGTCGTCATGGGGTCGGACGGAACCGCGACCGGCGAACTGCTGGAGTTCGAGGCCTTTTCACCGGTTCTGGCGCTGACGGGCGATCTGCATCTGCAACTGGGCATTGCGACGGGCGGCGAGCCCGATCCCTGGCCTGACGCCGCCCAGCGGGCGAAGGACAAGCAGAAGGTGGCCGCAGGGCTTGCCCACTGCGCCATGCATGGGATCACCAGCATGGTGAACATGGATGGCAACCGCTACACCTGCGTCCTTCTGAAAGAGATGGAGCAAGAAGGGCGTCTGACGGCGCGGGTGAAGGTGCCCTTCCACTTCAAGCCACACATGGATCTGACCGAGCTGGACCGCGCGAGCGCCATGGCGGCAGAGTTCCAGGGCGAATGGGTGACAAGCGGCTTCGTCAAGATGTTCATGGACGGGGTGGTGGACAGCCGCACCGCCTTCATGCTGCATGACTATCCCGGTACGACGGAACGCGGGGCGCCGCTGTTCGAGGCGGAACGGTTCAAGGACATCTGCACCGAGATCGACCGGCGGGGTCTGCAGATCGCGGTCCATGCCATCGGCGATGGCGCGGTGCGGCAGACGATCGACGGATACGAGGCCGCACGGCTGCGCAACGGTCCGCGCGACAGCCGGCACCGGATCGAGCACATCGAGCTGATCGACCGTGCCGACGTGCCCAGGCTGGGGGCGCTGGGAATCACCGCATCGGTCCAGCCGCCGCATCCGCCCGGCGCGATGGACTTCCCGATGTCCACGATGGACCATGTCTTCCATCGCCACCGCTGGAAGGATGCCTACCTGACGCGGACACTGGCCGAGCACGGCGCGCATCTGGCCTTTGCTTCGGACTGGCCGGTGACGGATGTCAGCGTGATGCGCGGGATCCAGGCGGCGCTGACACGCAAGCCCTACGAAGGCTGCCAGGACGAACGGGTGGGGCTGATGGAGGTGCTCAAGGCCTATACCGCCGGCGGGGCCTGGGCGGCGCATATGGAAGGTCTGACGGGAAAGCTGCGCAAGGGTCTGGCGGCCGATCTGGTGCTGATCGACGGCGATATCGAGTCGATTCCGGCCGAACAGGTGGGCCGGACCGGAATCGCCCTGACCGTGGCCGGGGGCCGGGTGACGCACGACCCGTCCGGCATGGCGGGAGGTGCAGGGTAAGATATTGATTTATAAGGGGAAGATGGTGGTTTGAAAAAAATCGTCATCTTCCCGTCATTTTCCCTCTTGCGGCTGGTGTGTGGTCTCCGTAAAT